>DYKY01000204.1 GCA_020722365.1 Thermoflexus sp. | reverse complement strand
CGCTTTTACGTCCTACTTCCACAGCCTTTTTTCAGCGCCGACGCCGCCTAACGGTCAGCATAACCCGCCGCGCGGCTGCGGGGAAAGCCCCTGCAAGAGCAAACTACCTGAAAGCGCGTGGCTCCGCCGCTGGCAAGCGCGATAGCGCGGTCGGGTTGATGCAATGTTGGGCGGGTTCTTGATGAATCTTCATTAACCAGCAACTTTTGTGTTGAGCGGGGGAACATGATCGGTTCCCCCGCTCAATTGAGAGGATACGGCGCTACTGATTTCGTATTACCAGGGGTAAATACACATATCGAATAAGCCGCAATCCAACATTGTGATGTATCGGTTCATCTACAACTGTCAACACCGGGCTTTCATACTCCGTGTAGCCGGCGGTGGAAACTACAATCTTGTATTGGCCTGGCAGGGTAAAGAAGCTATAGTAGCCATCCGACCCGACGGTTTGCGGGTTGATTTGCTCCCACGCGGCCGCGTTCCAGACCTGCCACCGATCACTCGCTTCATCCACCAATTCGTAACAGGTGACTTTAGCCCCGGAAATACGGTAGTCCTCACCTTTTTCCGCATCGTAGACATAGCCATCAGGATCGATCAAGCCGGTTAAGAGAGTGATGTTGTAAATAATCCCCATCGAGCTTTCGTATTGCAGCTTGACGGTCACGGCGTAGCTGCCACTGGTAGGCGGCGAGTACGTCCCTACATACACGCTGTCCCCACGATTCAGCAATTGGGTCGCCAGGGCCCCGCCGACATACAGTTCGGCCTTATACAGGTTGGTATCCCGTACCGGAATGGCGACGGCCACCACATCACCGCTGCGCGTCCAGACGCGCCCGCCCAGATTGGCGTACCCGCTTTCATCCCGCAGGTGTTGTGTGACCCCGCGCGCCGTCAACAGAATATGTACCGGGTCAACTCGCAACGTCGGGCTGATCGTCAGATATACAACATTGGAGTTTGGGCCGACGGTGTCGCTGACGGTAGCGGCGGCATAGAGAAGATGTAGTCCGGTGGTCAAAGGTTGCGTGATCGCAAAGGTGAAGCGGCCATCCAGATCGGCAGTGGTCGTCATCAAGACGGTAGCTGCCTGATAAAGCGTCACATGCGCGTTGGGCGGCGCCATACCCTTAATGTCCGGCGTTTCATCGTTGGTGGTGCCGCTGACCGGATCCACTAGCGTCGTTGCTACATTGCCTTCCACGGTCACGGTATATTCACGAGCGCTCCACACCGTTTGTCCATCCACGTAAACTTGCACTTTGAAATACACTACGCCAGCCGTCGGCGCATTGAATGTGCCTACATTTTGCCCGATCACCCCTCGCTGAATGTAGACATAACGCCGGTAGGCATTGTCCGCACTATGAGAGACGGTGTCCCACCTGATATATGTGCTCGTAGGATGAGCGCCATCCGCAATGCTAAATTGCACTTCAACGGGTGCGCCGGGTTGCACAGCCGTGGGATAGTTGTTCACAGTGACCGTAGGTTGTGTCGTATAGGCAGGAATGTAATAGCGTGTATCCTGCGCGTCCATATAGTACAACCCCAGATAGTCGCCCAACGCTAAATCGGCCAGACACTCCAGGCTGACGCTGAACGCACCGGTAGCGTCCGTATCGGCGAACCAACGCAGGTTGCGCCCGTTGGCGTAACTGCTGTACCAACTGCCGGTCCAGTGGTAGATTTCAACGCCCATCACATCATTCGGCAGACCGACGCCGGTGGCACGGTTGTTCGTTAGATCAAGTGTCCCGTTCATCGGAATGACCGTATCAGTCTGGTCAAGAGGGCTGATTAGGGTAACGACGCGGTCGCCAGAGACAATATCCACGCCAGGCGGCGCAACGTTGAAATAGCCGGAGGGCGTACTGGTTGTCACGGTGACACTGGCCTTGAGCGCGCCGCCGCTGTCGCGGATGGTAACCGTGCCCACTGCGCCAGGTTGAGCATAGCCGTACACGCGGTTATCCAGGTAACTAATGCCAACGAAAGGCGCATAACGGATGATATAAACTTGATCGAAGTTGTCAGGGGCCCAGTACATAACTTCTACATAGTCGCCGCCGCGTATGTCAGCCCCTTGCTGGAAGTTCGTGGCAAAGTTGCCTGCGTAGTCGGCCGAAAAAGCGTCATGGTAATACACATCATACGGCCCAAAATAACGATCACTCCACACATTTAACCACCCGCCAGCGGGGGCTGTGCCATACACGAAATTGTTGATCGTATCGGCAACAAGGGTCAATGTAACCACTTCTTGTTCGTAGTGAAATGACCCCACATCCACCACTACCGTATCACCAAAAGCTATGTTAGTGCCAGCCGACGTTGTGTTCCAATAATAATAGTAATACCCGTCATTACCGGTGGTAGTATTGCCGCTGCCTTTGGTCGCGCCGTTGGCAGCCTTCACGGCGATGACCACCGCTTGCCGCGCAGGGCCATACCCAGAAAGATAGTTGCTCTCGGGATGGATGGCGAAGTACGGCACATATCCATAACTGGTAAGATCATTGCCCGCGGCATTA
The DNA here is from genome assembly GCA_020722365.1 of Thermoflexus sp. Classification (GTDB taxonomy): domain Bacteria; phylum Chloroflexota; class Anaerolineae; order B4-G1; family SLSP01; genus DSWT01. Next base: position 2,956 of record DYKY01000204.1, on the reverse strand, counting down.
CGGTAAATAACCTCCACAGATGCACCGCCATACATCCATCCAAAGGTCGTTGTAAACGCTCCCGTGGCGGTGGTAGTGACCATTTTGCTATCCCACGAACCATGTATGACTTGCAAGCGGGTGTTGACCGGGCCAGTGCCGTAAACCGCACGTATGTCGCGGTCTACGATGAAATCTACCCCTGCGGCTTCAACAATGCGGGTCACGCCTGCGCCAAAATCTACCTCCACCCGGTCGCCGGGAGCAATATCTATCCCTAGCCCCGCGCTGTCGTAGAAATACAAATACAGGTAGCCACTGCTACTGGCGATCCCTTGAGCTGTACCTTTAACAACGCCCAGGGCATTGCGTAGTGTAGCCGTGACTGGCGTTGTGGGCGCCGCCGCAACCCATAAATCATTGTAGTAGTTCAAATAGGCGTTCACGTAAGGCCCCGCATATAGGCTTGTTCCGTATACCTCATTGTCCTGAGCATCGTGATAGGTAGGACTGGCATAACTGCCCAATGTGAGATCCACTGTACCGCTAAAACTGGTGCTATATTGCCCGGCGGCGGTGGCTGTAACTACTCGAGTGGCATACTTGGCGGTATAGTCATCGTTGACATACACTTCCACTTTGCCGTTGGCTGGCGCGTTGCCAGCAACAACATCGTCCGCAACGCGAATGGTTTCCACATTTATCGGCACAATCTGAACTGTAACAGTAGGTTCAGAACCGTATTGCATTTCTACGCGGTCACCCACCGCAATTTGCGGCCGGGTCGCACATGGATCAGTAGGATCAAAATAGGTGTAGAAATAGCCATCGCGGTCGGCCTCATCCACTACTGCCGCCTTGATGTTCCCGGCGTTGTTTTTCAACACTAGGTTGACCAGTGCGCCGGGGGCGGCATATCCTGAGGCGTAAGAAGAAGCCATACTTACACTCAATCCAGGTACATACTGATTCCGAAGTTCGATCCAGAACCCATCAGGATTCATATAGCTGAGGTGCGCTCCATCGCCCAAAAACACATCGAACTGCCCTTTGCAATCCATACTGAATTTTCCAGCCGCATTGGTTCGAGGGTTCCCCCAACATCCCCCAGAACGTGGATTGCCCGCCCACACATCCACATTCACGGTTGAACTGGCCGGCGCCGTGCCATAAATCACATCATTGGCCTTGTCCGGTTCCAGGGTCAGGGGCACAATATCTACTGTAATCGGTTGCTCTCCGGGTAGATTGACCAAAATGACGTCACCTCCGCGAATTATGTCTGCAAAGTAAGCGCGGAAATTCCCCGAATTACTGGCGACTGTCGTTATCTGGCTCTTGATATTACTGCCAGTCATCAGTGTCAAGGTTATATTCAAACTAGGCGTTAGCACGTACCCATAAACTTCGTTTTCGGCTTCATAAACATAAAAACTACTTAAGCCACCAACGCCGGTAGTTCCCATTGACGCTGCCGGAGCCGCTTGCATCTCCGGTGATTGCGCGATCCCATATTGGAGGCTCATCTGGCGCACTGTCTCAATGCGCTCTGTCGCAGCCTGGGTGGTTTGCGGGTTCACGGGCGCGACTGAGCGTACGCCAGTCCAGGAAGCCGCCTGCGCCAACACCCCCTGATCTGGTGAGATCAGGCGAATTGCTCCCAGTTCAGGCAAAGGTTGAAACTCTACCAGTCGCCCTTGTCGTACGGCCTCAATAAGATCAGGGAATAGCAAGCCTTGCATCTGCATCATGTGTTCATCCAACGTTATGCCATCTGGCACTATATCCAACAACAGAAGATACTCACCTGGCTCAGTAGGCGGCAAGTCAGCGAACCCACTGGCGCTGGCAGGGGGGGCAGTAAAGCCCAGTGTGACAACAAATAACAGCAAAGCTACCAGATACATCATAGTCAAACTAATTTTGTGTTTCATTGTTCCTCCTAAATTTCGTAAATGTATTGAAGAGATATGGCGGTATTGACGCGACCGCCGTCGCGGTAGGAGGGGCAGTTACCCACCCCTCCCCCGCCCAGATCCCGGCGTGCAGTTTTCCCGCACCGGGCTCTTCAGACACACTCGCTTCCGCAGTCTGGCCGATGCCAGAGTTCGCTATTCCCCACAGATCAGTTGGCCGCGTTCATCCAGATCAGCAGTCTGGTCAAGGTTTGCCTCTGTAGGCTGCGTGTGCCTGTCAGTCCCTTCCCCCTGTGAGCGGCTCGCCCGTCTCCGAGTACTATGGACTGATCCGACTCCCTGTCGCCTTTGGCCTTCCTACTGGATGTTTCGGTACGGCCTACCTGTCATCCGGTAGAGGTTGTGACCTATGTACCGGCTCAGGAGCGCTCAGGGTCTCCCAAGTCCCTGCGGCTTCTCTACACACATCCCACACTCTTCGTGGACCCCGGCGGACCCTCGCGGCGCTCACCCTACGGAGGCCTTCCTCCGCGCGCGCCGTCTGTGTTGGCTTCCGTTTCGTTGACAACGTCGCCATCCGCGGCTGAGGCATTGCTGCCCCCTAACCCGTAACGAGGCTGTCTCAAGTTTGGGGGAGTGCGGTCTCCCCGGCGGGCTGCGTGTTTCCCTGTGTACGCTTCAACGTTGTCGTTTGGCTGGCTGATTCCAGAAATTTGTGTCCCTGCTTGCCAGGCGCGTAAAGGTCGCTGGAATCCCGGCCCTTACGCCGAGGTTTTTTTCCCTTTTCGGTAACTCCTCTAACCGGCCTGAGCCTCCTCCTTCAACGCTGCAACACTCGGTAGGGGTGGGGGGTTAGCCCTTGCCCCGTAGAGACTTGCACTCTACCAGAAGCACCAAGTTAGCTTGGCGCACCAACGGTAGGGTTCAGGCGCGCGGCGACTGCGGCGCCGATTCTTTCAACAGCAAACCTCATCGAGCGCGTGGCACCGCCAACAGCAAACTTGATAGCCGCGTCGGACTTGAAGCGATGTTAGTAGAATGTATTTGCGCTGGGACGCGGA
>DYKY01000203.1 GCA_020722365.1 Thermoflexus sp. | reverse complement strand
GCCATCGGGCCGCACTACTGGCGGACGCTTCAGGCGTTTCGGACGGAAACTCCCGTCAACGCCTGCCGTCAGATCGGGCCGCTGCTGCATTACCTCGAGGACATCGGCGCTCCGCCTCACGCCAACCCCAAGTGCCCGCACCATATCGCGATGGAGGTTTTTCGGAAACTGAAGGCCGAGCGGGTGATCGCCATCCCGGGCTACCGGCCACAGTTGCTGGGCAGGATAGACCAAGAGGCATTGGAGGGGCTGCGGAAGCGGATCGAGGGCTTGATCGCGTTCTCCAAGCAGCGGGCCGACCGCGGCCTAGCGGTGTGGCCAGATCGGGACAAGATGGAGCCGATCCTCTTGGAGTCGGCGCTGGAAACGGCGCGCGTCTGCGCCGACTTCCTTTACACGATGTTCACGCTGGGTCTGGCGCCGCAGCCGGAGGGCGCGGGTTTGGTCGGCAGCGTGACGGCGGCGGCGTTCCCGTTCTACAACGACTTGGGTGCGCGGGTCGTGGTGCTGGACACCGACTACTGCACGCTGGCGACTTCCGCGGAAAAGAAGACGGCCAGCGGCGCGGGTTGGGAGGGGACGTATCAGTTCCGGAATCTGCCGCCGGGCAGCTACCGCGTGCTGGCGTACCGCACGGGCTCGCAGATGGCCGTTTCGCAGCCGGTGACACTGGAAGCCGGCAAGGTTGCCAATCTGGACTTCCAGTTGGCAGCGACCGATCCGGCGAGGAATGTGATCGAGAATCCCGACGCGAAACTGTGCGCGCTGGAGAAAGACAAGCCCGACCGCTGGCAGGCCAGACGGTCGGGGGGACAAGCGATATGGACCAGCACGCCCGCGCCGGTGTGCGCGGGGACGCTCTACCGTTGTGGCGCGGTGCTGAAGGACCCGAAAGCACGGGTCTCGTTCATCTTCCGGGCAAAAGCGGATGTGAAGGAAGTCACGAGCGCTTCCGGGATCACGAACCTGGCCGACTGGTTGCGCTTGCCTCGCGAAATCCGGGAAGGGAAAGGCGACTACACGTGGGTGTTGCGGGGCGACCCGGTGAGCCTGACACTGGCAACCGGCCAGACGCGCCCCCGCGAGCTTTGCTTTGCCGCCGAGGAACCCTACACCGCCGGCGTCGTCGTCGAGGTGCAGACCGACAAGCCGACGCTGGCCCAGGCCATCGAGCGTGTCTGGGTCGTGCCCGATGTCAATGCCGCCGTAGAAGTGACCGTGACATGGCCGCGGGTCACCGTCGGTCAAGGAGACCAGTTTCCGTGGACGCAGTTGGCCAGCGGCGACCACCTGACCGTGGTCAATGACGGTCGCGGACCCTACACCGACATCGGCGACGCCCATGACCGCGGCGCGGTGTCATTCAAATGGAGTCTGGGGCCAACCTACAACCACAAGGTGTTCCGGATTCGCGGCATGAACTTGGATGACCTGGCGAAACCGCAGTGGACCACAGCGGAATACGGTTACGAGAACGCGCCCGTTGAGCACAGCTACGACACGGCGCCAGTTCTATCACCACGCAGAAAGCGATACCCAATGGGATCCTATTGTTTCGGCATCCTTGCCATTGGAGACCAGCATGTGATCGTGCCGCAGGCGCTCTGGTCCAGGGCGCCCGGCTATAAAAACACGAAGGACGTCGGCGCGCGATGGTGCGGTTGCGCTTGGTTGATCACGGAGGACGGGGGCGCGACCTGGCGTTTCCGCTCGGGCAAGACGCTGGCCGCGAAAGACTGGAAGGCCGACGGCGGTGTGCTGCCCGAGGAGACGACTTTTCAGCATACCGAGCGCGGCGTATTCTCAATGGTCAATCTTGCGCAGATGGGGCCGGGCTATCAGTGGAACCACGCTTTCGGACCGGATCGCGGCATACGCGGTTACGTGTTCGCCTTCATGCCGAATGCGCACATCAACGACCGCGGCGCGAACCCGCTCCCCCACCAACGCGAGTTGATTCTGGCGCGGTGCCGGGTGGGAGAGGACAAAGAGTTGGCGGTTTCCCGTGTCTTTGACCCGGGCAACTGGCAGTTTTACGCGGGTGTCGGCGGCGATGGCGCTCCTGCCTGGTCCGGTCTGGACGGTCGCCGGCCTGTTCCGATGGATGTGCCTTATCCCATCGGCTGGTCCGCGTCGGGCCAATCCTGGTATTCCTCCTGCATCTACCTCAAGAGTGTTGATCGGTTTGTGCTCATCGCCACGGGGTTCGTCTTTCCCGACGACGGACCTTCCGCCATGTATGTGCACGTGGCGCGCAATCCCTGGGGGCCTTGGCATCTGGCATGGCGCACGCACGAGGCAACCTTGCGGAACAATCAGGAAGAGAGACCGTTCTCACCCTACTGGATACCTGGCTTCTGCGATCTGGACGCAGGCGTTGACGGGAAAGGCCGGGTGTTGCGCGATTGCTTCTTCTCCGTGGCCGGCGTCGGCGCTACCGGCGCCAAAGGGTGGGTGACGGAGACCATGGCGCGCTATGGCATCAACATCGGCCGCATTCGCCTAGCGTTTGAGAAGTAGCAGATGATTACCTGGGAAAACTCATGACGTTGCATCTCAATCCAGTGCGCGTCCGGATCGCGGCCAGAGCGTGCTGGACTACCCGTGGAGCAGTCAACCCTCAGCGATGTGACGGCCAAGAAGGAGTTACCCCGTGCCTACTCACGGCCTGCTGCCAGCCCTGCCGGGCTTCGCCCGCAGGCCTGGCCGCAAACCAGCGCCTCACCGCCGGTGGCCTGAAATCACAATTCCTATCCCTATCCCTAAACATTTGTTGTCCGTCCCGTTCCGCCCTATTTTAAAAATCCGCGGCAGGAGATCATCAAGCAGAACAAGGTTTATTTCCTGGATACGGGCTTAAGGAATTACAGCGTTGAGCATTTTTCCTCCTTCGCGGGCCGGGCGGACGCGGGGCTGCTTGTGGAAAACGCCGCCTTTAAGGAAATACTGCTTTCGCTGGGGACGTTCGACAGGGTCCGCTTCTGGCGCACAAAGCCCGGCGCCGAGGTTGACTTCCTGATTATCAGCGATAAAAGGATACTGCCCGTGGAGATCAAGCTGACGGCGAATAAGCCTGTCATCCCCAGCGGGTTAAGGAGCTTCATAGAGAAATATAAGCCTGGGAAGGCTCTTGTGGCAGGGCTGGGCATATTCAACAAAAGCGTTGAGGTCAGCGGAACTAAGCTTTATTTCATCCATCCCTACGAAATCGCCGGATTCCTGTGAATAAAGGGGACGGGTTCATTTAATTTAAAAAGTCCCGGGTGAGGGAAGCGGGAACTGCTGCTATAATTATTGAATATATTTAGTATTTCTACTGTCGGATTTCAATTGACGTAACGTAAGGTCTTGTGCATAAGCTTCTTCCGCATGGATATCCCTGATGAAGGAGCAAGTCGATGGAGCGACGTTTTGGCGAGCCACGAGGCGAGGTGCGGACGGACTGCAAAGTTCCTCCGGCCGTGTTCAACGGGATGACGGAACGACTGGTGAAATTCGCCGCCCCGTTTGTGGAGCGGCTCTGCCGACCGGAGCAGCGCGAACACGCGCACCGATATCTGCAAGGATTGCTCTCGGACTTGCAGCAGAAGAACGCGGAGCGGATCGCCTACCGCTACGACGAGGACCGCTTGGGATTGCAAAACTTCATCGGCACTTCGCCCTGGGACCACCGGCCACTGTTGGACGAGTTGGTGTGCCAAGTGGGCCGGCAACTGGGAAAACCGAACGGTGTGTTGGTTTTCGATCCCTCGGCGTTCGCCAAGAAGGGGAAGCATTCGGTGGGGGTGGCGCGGCAGTGGTGCGGTCGGCTGGGGAAAAAGGAGAATTGTCAGGTGGGGGTGTTTCTGGGTTACGTCTCGGAGGAGGAACACGTCCTGCTGGACACACGGTTGTACCTGCCGGAGGAGTGGACCAAGGACCGGGCGCGCTGCAAGGCGGCCGGGGTCCCGCGTGAGGAAATGCGCATGCGGACGCGTCATGAATTGGCGCTGGAGATGCTCGAAGCGAAAGGGCCTTTGCTGCCCCATGCGTGGATCGCCGGCGACGACGAAATGGGCCGTCCCGCCTGGTTTCGCCGGGAATTGGCGGGCCGTGGCGAGCGCTACCTGCTGGCCGTGCCCTCGAACACGACGGTCCGCGATTTGGAGGCGGACCCGCCGGCCTATGGCGGTCGCGGTCAACCGCCGAAGCGGCCTTTCCAACAGGTTCGCAAGTGGTGTGAATCGCTGCCGGCCGGCGCTTGGACGAGCGTGCCAGTTCGTGAGGGAGCCAAGGGGCCGATCGAGGTCGAGATCGTCCAGCGGCGCGTGGTGGCGAAGATCGAAGGGAAGGTCGGCCCGGAGGAAACGCTGGTGGTGATCCACCGTCTCGACGAGGAGCAGAACGTGCAGACCGACTACTACTTGTCGAACGCGCCGCCGGACACGCCGTTGGCGGAGTTCGCCCGGGTGGCCAATGCGGAACACCGGATCGAAGAGTGTATCAAGCGTGCCAAGAGCGAAGCGGGCATGGCCCAGTACCAAGTGCGCCATTGGCTCGGGTGGCACCATCATATCACGCTTTGCCTGATCGCGACCTGGTTCCTGGTGTGCGAAACGCGTCGGGGGAAAAAAATGGACGCCAGCGATCACCGTTCCCCAAGTCCGCCAGAGGTTTGCCCAGATTCTTCGCGGCGCGTGCGGCTGCGACACGCCCCAGCGTATCCGGCGCGAATGCGAGCGCTGGTTGGAACGCAACAAGCTTGCCGAAGACTATCATCGCCACGCCGCACGTAACCGCCTATCCAAACGAAAGTTCCATCCAAGGAAATGACCTACGACAGTAGAAATAGAAACCATAGAATGAAAGACACGGAGAAATCATTATGAACAAAAAGTCATCACCAAGAATCGGCCGTCGCCAATTTCTCAAGACCACCGCCGTTGTCGGAGCCGGATGGCTCCTTCTGCCGAGCGGCGCCCGTGCGGGCAGGAACGCCCCCGGGAACAAACTCAACATCGCGCTGATCGGTGCCTGGGGCCGCGCGGTGCAGCACTACGACTCGCTGTCCGAGGAGAACGTCGTCGCGCTCTGCGACGTGAACGAAAAGCGCTTCCCGCACGCCCTCAAGCGCTTCCCCAAAGCCAAGACCTACGTGGACTGGCGGAAGTGTCTCGATGATCACAAGGCTCTCGACCTCGACGCCGTCGTTTGCTGCACGCCCGATCACACCCACGCGTTCATCGCCAACTGGGCGTTGAACCGCGACCTTCACTGTTACATGGAAAAACCGCTGGCCATCAGCGTCGAGGAGGCGCGCGTCGTGCGGGCGAACTGGCTGACGAAGAAGGGCAAACTCGCCACGCAGGTCGGCACGCAGCGGCATGCGCTCCCGAATTTCAACCGCTTGCGCGAGCTGATCCGCGACGGTGCCATCGGCGAGTTGCAGGCGGCCTACGCCTGGGGCGATTGGAATTACAAGCACTTGTGCGACCGTGTGAGCGCGGGTGCGATCGGCGAACTGAAG
>DYKY01000025.1:18457-31414 GCA_020722365.1 Thermoflexus sp. | reverse complement strand
AACGTGGCAATCTCGTACCCCGCGTCTCTGGCATAGCGGAGCGTCTTCTGCGACGGCAATTCCATCCGCGCGACGCCCGCCCGCAGCGCCGCCAGTTCGATGGCCTCGCGGAGAGCGCGGGCGCGCGGGCGCATACAGCCAAGCGAAATCTCCGCAGCGGGGAACAGCGCCTTGACCCCGGCAATGACGTTCGCCACGGCCTCCGGCCCGGGCGCGGGCGCGTCCGCCAGCGGCGTGCCTCGGGTAGGCGAGAAGACGATGACGACGACGGTGTTCGGCAAGTCATCCCCCGCTGCAATAGGTTGTAGCAACCCTGCTTCGTCGCCCTCATAGACAGTGACATGCGGGACGACGTCGATCCCGGCGGCGCGCAGGGTGCGGTAGGCGGCGATGTAGTCGGCGGTGGTCGCGTCCAGGCCGAGCACGCGCTGAATCACGTCGTCGCTCGGAATGTCGAGGGAGGCAAAGTCCACCGCGCCCGCCAATTGCTGCGCCGTGGCGGCGTCGATGAGGCCGGGATGAAGGTTGAAGATCAGCCCCGTCTCCTGTTTGGCCTGCCGGATGGCGCCGGTCATCGCCGCGAGGTTGAGAAGCGTCCCGTCCGTGTCCGAGCCGCCGCTGATCAGCGCGCCGATCGCACCGTTCTGCTGCAAGGCGCGGCAGCGTTCCACGAGCGCCTCCGGCGTGTCCGCGGGCAGCATCCCATTGAGGTAGGTCGCGTCGCAGTGGCGACAGTGCAACTTGCATACCGCGCCGGAGAGCGAGAGCGGCGGGAACTTGGGGAGTGGGTGGTAGGTCTTGAGCCGCACGCTACGCCGCCTTCAGCAACACTGCCACGAAATCATCGACATCCGCGCCCACCACTTGCACCTCACCATCGAAGAATGTCTGCACGCGCGCGCGCAGGGCGGCCTCGTCCAACGGTGCGCCGGTCAGAAGCTGTTCGAGGTCTTCGATGGCCTCTTCGGGATGCATGAAGAAGTCGCCGGTGATGCGGAGCGCCTGGATGACCGGCCGGCTCCCCGCGCTCACCGTCATCCGCACGCGCAGCAGTTTGCCGCCAACGGCTTTGTAGTCGCCGCACCGGATGTCAGCGTTTGAAGTTCCAGGTTGGGTTGGCATAGCGTTCCTCCTTCACGCGCTCAGCAAGCGCCAGTTCTTCGTCGCTCACCGTTCCCGGTGAGAGCCGGATGTCCAACACTTCGGCAAAGCCCGCGCACATCGCCTGGATGACGGCAGCGTTATCCACTGTCCCCATCTCGCGGCGGATGGACGTCACCCGCTCCTCGACGCCCGCGATGAGCTTGTCGCGGATTTTCTCGCTGGGCACTTTGAGCAGCGAGAACATCAGATGCGGGTTCACGTCGCAGAGCAGCGTGCCGTGTTGCAGGATGCCGCCGAAGCGCCGCGTCTGCGCGTTGCCCGAAATCTTCTTCCCGTTGACGAGGATGTCGTTGATCGGCTTGAATTCCGCGTCCAGGCCGAGCCGCCGGAAGCCCGCGACCAGCCCCGCACACAGCAGGGCGTAGGAGTCCAGCACCTTTTTGGGAATCCCCGGATAGTCGTCCTTGACCGCCAGCGAGTAGGTGATCTCGCTGCCGTGTTCGTGGAAGACCGCGCCGCCGCCGGTGAGCCGCCGGATCACATCCACGCCCTGCTCGCGGCACACGTCCAGGTCCACTTCCTGCTCGATGCCCTGGAAGTAGCCGATGGACACCGCCGACGGCTCCCAGCCGTAAAAGCGCAGCGTGCTCGGCGACGCCCCCGCCGCCACGCAACGCAAAACCGCCTCGTCCAGCGCCATATTGTCGAACGCGCTCATGTCGCCGGTCAGCAACAGCCGCCATTCTTGTTTAGCCATAGAACCTCCAGCACTCGCCAAAGTCTTTTTTGTCAGCAGATTAAGCAGATTTAGCAGATTGGTTTTATAACGGTCAAAAAATCTGCTAAATCTGCTAGATCTGCTGATTGAAATAACGGCGTAACGCCTCTCGGGCGGCGGATTTTGCAGCAGCAGTGAGGGGCGCGGGATGGTTGTACATTGCGCCGCCGGGTCGCTCGTTGTACATCGGGCGGTTGCAGTGAGGACAGCCGCTCGTGCGGAAGGGCGTCCCGGCCTCGATGGCGCGCTCCAGCACTGCCGGAGCGACATTGATCGCCCTGAGCTTGCCGCCATCGAAGAGCAGATCCTCCACCCGCGCCTGGTTGCGGGCAATCAGGTAGCGAGCGAGTTGCAGGGCGCGGTAGCGTTCCAACGGCGGCGGAGCCAAATGCAATTGCGTCCCCCGCACCGGCGTGAAGGCGAACAAGGCAAGGGTGCAGCCCTTGTCGTGGAACGTCTGGAACGCCCGCCCCAGTTCCTCGTCGGTCTCGCCCAGCCCGGCGATGAGATGCACCGAGCCGAAGCCGAAAACTTCCATCGTGTCATCGATAAACTGCATGTAGCGGTTCCAGCTAAAGCCCGGCTTCATTTGATTGAACAGCGCCTCGGTCGCGCAATCCAACCCCACGCCCACGCGCTCCACGCCGGCGTCTTTCAGCGCGATCAGCCAGTCTTTGTCCACCGGGTTCATACAGACAGAGAGCGGTTTCTCGCTCACTGCCTTGAGTTCTTCCACGACGCTAATAAGATCAGGCAGCAGGTCTGGATACAGCAACGTCTGAACGCATACTCGCCGGACGCCATCATCTGCCTGGAGGCTTTCAAGCACGGCAGGCAGATCAAATTCAGGCCAGATGACGCGCGACAAAAGGTGGCGGTCCGCGTCGCTGCGCCGGGCTTGCGTGCAGAAGCGGCACGCACCCATACACGTCTCGCCGAGCAGCATGTAGACCGTCGTGGGCGGCGCCGCCATCTTCGCCGTGCGCAGTCCCAGGGTTACCGCGGAGCCGATGCTGAGTCGAATGTGCGTCATCTTGTCTCGTCCTTCATCCGCATTTACCGCGTATATTAGCTGAATGTGGGTGGGATGCAACCTTATTCGCTCTCGAACAAACAAACGCCCCTAGTCATTCAGGGGCGTTTGAGGTTGCGGCAACTTAGCGAATTCCCAATCTCTCCGGATGCGAGTGAATGACCATCTGCTGCTCGCGCAAGTACCCCACGGTGGTGATCCCCCACGCCTCAGCGAATTCAACCGCCGTGGAGGTGACTGCCTGCATACTCGCCGCAATAGGAATGTGCATCCGCGCCGCCTTGCTGATCGTCTCAAAAGAGATCCGGCCGGTCGTCACCAGGATATGTCCTTCTGTGGGATGCCCCCCAGCAGGCACGCTCCCAGGATTTTGTCGAGAGTATTGCGGCGGCTCACATCCATCATCGTTGCTACCATTTCGCCAGTAGGCGTGAAGAGCACGCCGGTATGGACGCCATGACTGTAGGCGTTGTGGGCCATCGTATCTTCCACTATATGCGCCATAGCGAGCAACTGGGCTGGCGTCAGCGGCGTCATCGCTATCGACAACGGTTCAGATGGGGCGTACAAATCACCCAGGGCCACGCCGCGACCGCGGCCTGACGTGCGCACAAGGTCGGGGTTAGCCAAACGCGCTTCGACAAGCGGGATCCTGTCGGCGGTAAGCCACACATCCGCGCAACTGCCCCCCTCAGAAAAGTACAACGTCGCCATATCCGCAGGCGTCTCAATGATGCCTGAATAGGCGAGGAACCCCACCACCAGCGCCTCACGCGCGCCCGGTGAGGTCATAAGCCGCGTCAGCAACCGGCCGTTGACGTAGATGCAAAATTCTTCTTCGGCGGGCAATGTACGATTTTCGACGATGACATCGCCGAGCCGCCAGACATACACCGGATACTCTGGATGGATATTCATAGCAAATCATTATACTCACACTCACTGACAAGACAACTCTTGACCAGATTACAAAAGTCTTCGCAATTGGCATCGAAATCGAAGAGACCGCCATCCCCGTGCGGGAGGCTGTGCGCGCCATGTGCGAATTCCTGGGAGCGGATCCACTCTACGCGGCGAATGAGGGGAAAGTCGGCATCGGCGTGGCGGCAGAGGCGGTGGAGACGGCGTTGTCTGCGCTGCACGCGCATCCGTTGGGACAGAAGGCTGCGCTCATCGGCCATATCACCGGGGAACATGCCGGGCGCGTCGTCCTGCGAACGCCCTACGGGGTCAGGCGTATCCTGCCGATGTTGACCGGCACAGATATGCTAAAGCTATTGCAATGCAGGGTTTGTGTGATAGAATAGGCATCGCGTATGGGCAACATGCATGTTGCTGTGTGAATTAATGCCGTTGAGAGGAATAAGTTATGCTGGATACATTTTTTACTCCACAATCGGTTGCTGTTGTGGGCGCCTCCCGTGATGTTGAAAAGCTTGGTTATGCGGTGCTGAATAACATCAAAGCCGGTGGTTTCACAGGCAAGATTTACCCCATCAATCCCAAAGCAGATGAAATTCTCGATCTAAAAGCCTATCCTTCCGTTCTCGATGTTCCCGATCCCATTGATCTCGCCGTGATTGTCATTCCGGCGCGCTTTGTGTTGGCCGCGGTGGAAGAGTGCGGGCAAAAGAAGATCCCCTCGGTGGTTGTCATCAGCGCCGGCTTTCGCGAGGCCGGGCGGGAGGGGCTGGAGCAGGAGATGGAACTGATCCAGATCGCCAAGAAATACAACATTCGCTTGATCGGGCCGAACTGTTTGGGGATCATCAATACCAACATCAACCTCAACGCGACCTTCGCTGCCGGGATGCCGCCGGCCGGGCCGATTGCGTTTATGTCACAGTCCGGCGCGCTGGGAACGGCGGTGCTCGATATGGCAATGGCAGGCCGCATTGGGTTCTCCAAGTTCGTCAGCCTCGGCAACAAAGCCGACGTCAGCGAGATCGATTTGATGGCAGCGTGGGGTGCGGATGAGAATTCACGCGTCATCCTGATGTATGTTGAAGGCGTCCCTCACGGACAACTCTTCATCGAAACAGCGAAGAAAATCACGCGCAAGAAACCGGTGGTGGCGATCAAATCCGGCGTCACCGCATCCGGCTCGCGGGCGGTTTCATCGCACACCGGCAGCCTGGCCGGTTCGGAGGCAGCGTACAAGGCGGCCTTCAATCAGGCAGGCATCATTCGCGCCACATCGATGGAGGCGCTCTTCGACTATGCGCGCGCTTTCGCGTATCAGCCGCCGCTCAAGGGTGACCGCATCGCCATTGTGACCAACGCGGGCGGCCCCGGCATCCTGGCGACCGACGCGCTGGAACGCGCCGGATTGCAGATTCCACGCCTGAGCCACGAGACGTCCGAAAAGCTGACGGCAAAACTGCCGGGCGCGGCCAGCGCCGCCAATCCTGTGGATGTGCTGGGAGATGCGCTGGCCGATCGTTTTGAATTCGCCCTGCAACAAGTGCTGGAAGATCCGGTGGTCGATGGCGTCATCGTCATCGTCACGCCGCAGGCGATGACCGAAATCGAAGCGACCGCGCATGCCGTCGGGCGCATGTCCAAGAAAGCCAACAAGCCTATTCTGGGCTGCTTTATGGGCGAGTCGCGTATCAACGCCGGCATCGACGCGCTGTGGGAATATGGTGTGCCTAACTATCCCTACCCGGAACGGGCCGCCGATGCGCTGGCCGCGATGAGCGCCTATCGCAAGGAACAGGAGCGGCGCATCTTCGGCGTGGTGCCGATCGATGTGGACAAAGCGCCGGTGCGCGAATTGTTCGACCGGGTGCGCGATGAAGGCCGGGTCTCCATTGGCGACGCCGAAGCATGGGAAGTCCTCAAAGCTTACGGATTCAACGTGCCGCGCTCGCGTCTGGCGGCCACCCCTGAAGAAGCCGTCGATATTGCCGACGAATTTGGTTACCCCGTGGTGATGAAAATCGCCTCGCCCGATATTTTGCACAAGACCGACGTCGGCGGCGTGAAGGTGAATCTGCGTTCACCCGGCGATGTGCGCGATGCCTTCGACCTGATGATCTATCGCGCGGGACGCTACGTGCCGGGCGCGCGCGTGTGGGGGTGTCAGGTGCAGGAGATGGTCCACGGCGGGCGTGAGGTGCTGCTGGGTATGAGCCGCGACCCACAATTTGGACCGCTCGTGGCGTTCGGCCTGGGCGGCATCTACGTCGAGGCGTTGAAGGACGTTTCCTTCCGCGTTGCGCCCTTCAGCCCGCGCGAGGCGGACGAGATGATCCGCGAGATTCGCGCCTACCGGCTGTTGGAGGGCGTGCGCGGCGAACCACCGGCCGATCACATGGCGATGGTGGACGCGCTACTACGAATCAGCCAGTTGGTGAGTGACTTCCCCGAAATCGTGGAGTTAGACGTCAACCCGCTGATGGTATTTGAGGAAGGGCGCGGCGCGATGGCGATCGACATGCGCCTGGTCCTGGCAGCGAAAAAGAGCTAAATCTTGATCAGGGCTTTCATCAATGACCCGTGTGGGGTTCCATTGGTATAAAAAAGTCATCCATATTATCTTAGTTTAAGGAGGAATTTGTATGTCTGAACAGGTAGAAAAGAAAAGTTTCGCACCACCCGCCGCACTGAGCGCCAATGCGCACATCAAGTCGATGGAAGAGTATCAGGCGCTGTACGATGAGTCCGTTAACGATCCGGATGGTTTTTGGCTCAAGATGGCTGGAGAGTTTGTCGATTGGTTCAAATTCCCCACCAAGGGGCGCGAGTACACGTGGGACACCAGCGAGCGCGTCATCGAGCACAAGTTTTTTGCCGATGGCGAACTCAACCTCTCCTACAACTGTCTCGACCGGCATCTCAAGACCTGGCGCAAGAACAAGGCCGCCATCATCTGGCAGGGTGAACCGGAAGAGGACGTGAGGGTCTTCACATATCAGGATTTGCACCGCGAGGTCAGCAAGTTCGCCAACGTGCTCAAGAGCAAGGGCGTCAAGAAGGGAGACCGTGTGTCGATCTACCTGCCGATGATCCCCGAACTGGCGATTGCGATGTTGGCGTGTACCCGCATTGGCGCGATTCACTCGATCGTATTCGGCGGCTTCAGCGCCCAATCGCTGGTGGACCGCATCAATGACTCGGCGTGCACGATGCTAATTACCAGCGACGTTTCACTGCGCGCCGGTAAGGTCATCCCGCTCAAGGCAACCGCTGACGAGGCGTTGAAGAACTGCCCGACCGTTAAAAATACGATTGTGGTGCAGCGCGGCGACGGAACTGCGGCGATGACCGAAGGCCGCGATACCTGGTGGCACGACGAAATGGCTCAGGCCTCAATGGTGTGCGAACCAGAAGTGATGAACGCCGAAGACCCGCTGTTCATCCTCTACACCTCCGGGTCCACCGGCAAACCGAAGGGCGTGATGCACACCACGGGCGGGTATCTCACCTTCGTGGCAGCGACGCACAAGTACATCTTCGACATCAAAGACGAGGACACCTACTGGTGTACTGCCGACATCGGTTGGGTGACGGGGCACAGCTATATCGTCTACGGCCCCCTCGCCAACGGCGCGACGTCCGTCATGTTCGAAGGGGTGCCCACCTATCCTGACGCCAGCCGTTTCTGGCAGATCGTGGACAAATTCCAGGTCAACGTCTTCTACACCGCCCCCACGGCGATTCGCTCACTGGCGCGCCTGGGTGAGGAATGGGTCAACAAGTGCGATCTTTCCAGCCTGCGCCTATTGGGTAGCGTGGGCGAGCCAATCAACCCCGAAGCCTGGCTGTGGTATCACAAGCACGTTGGCAAGGGCCGTTGCCCCATCGTCGACACCTGGTGGCAGACCGAGACCGGCGGCATTCTAATCACGCCACTGCCCGGCGCGCACACGCTCAAGCCCGGCAGCGCCAGTAAGGCGTTCTTCGGCGTCGAGCCAATCATCATACGCGACGACGGCTCAGAGTGCGGCGTCAATGAAAGCGGCAAGTTGTGCATCAAGAAGCCCTGGCCCGCGATGGCGCGGACGATGTGGGGCGATCACGATCGCTTCATCGATACCTACTTCACGATGTACGAAGATATCTATTTCACCGGTGACGGCTGTCACAAAGACGCGGATGGCGATTACTGGCTGGAAGGCCGCATCGATGACGTGTTGAACGTCTCCGGTCACCGCATCGGCACGGCTGAGGTCGAGAGCGCGCTGGTCAGCCACCCGGCCGTCTCCGAAGCTGCCGTAGTGGGGCGCCCGCACGACATCAAGGGACAGGCAATCTACGCCTACGTCACGTTGCGCGAGCATCTGGAGCCAAGCGAGGCACTTGTCAAGGAATTGATGAACCACGTGCGCAAGGAAATCGGCCCCACCTCCCGGCCTGACGCGATTCAGTTCACCGACGCGCTGCCCAAGACACGCAGCGGCAAGATCATGCGCCGCATCCTGCGCAAGATTGCCGAAGGCGATACGAGCAATCTGGGCGATACTTCCACGCTGGCCGATCCGACTGTGGTGGATCGGTTGGTTGATGGGCGCATAGCGTAAAATCCATTTTGTCCGACACCTTCCTGGAAGCTCTCGCGCTTCCAGGAAGGTTAACTTAATTTCTGTTCTAAGGAAGGCATTATGATGTCACAACCAAAAGTCCTCGACCGGCGGCTTGTGGTCGTCGGCGCTTTGTTAATCCAACTGTGTCTAGGCGCAATTTATGCCTGGAGCGTTTTCACCCCAGAGCTGCAAAAAGCCCCTTTCAACTTCACCAGCACGCAGACGCAGATCATTTTCTCGGTTTCGTTGGCGACGTTTGCCATAGTGATGGTGTTAGCCGGGCGCTGGCAGGCGAAGTCCGGGCCGCGTATCGTCGCGTTGACGGGCGGCGCGGTGCTTGGCGCGGGGTATATCCTTGCCGGGCTGTTCGGTCAGAGCTTCTGGGCGCAGGTGATCTTCATCGGGCTGATCGGCGGCGCGGGCATCGGGCTGGCCTACGTCTGCCCCATTGCCGTGGGCATGAAGTGGTATCCCGACAAAAAGGGCCTCATCACGGGCCTGGGCGTGGCGGGATTCGGGTTCGGCGCGCTGATCTGGGTTTATCTAGCCGGGAACTGGGGACATCTGCTGGAGTCCCTCGGCGTGCTCAAGGTTTTCCTGATTTACGGCGTGATCTTTGCGGTCGCGGTCATTGCAGGCTCGATCTGGATGGTGAACCCGCCTGAAGGCTACGCGCCAAAGGGCTGGAAAGCACCGCAGCCGGCAGGCAAAGGGAAGGGCAAGGGCAAAGCGCCCGTCAAGGTGGATTACCTGCCCAACGAGATGTTGCGCACGCCCCAGTTTTTCGCCATTTGGGGGATGTTCATCTTCTCCAGCATGGCCGGATTGATGACGATCGGCAACATCAAGCTGTTCGGCATTGACGCGCTTCAGGAGCGTGCCGGGCTAACTGCCGAAGCTGCCAGCGCGGTTGCCGGCACGGCGATGGCGGTGTTCTATTCCCTCGCTAACGGCATCGGGCGTATCGTCTGGGGGACGGTGGCCGACAAGATCGGTTACAAGCTGTCGCTGGTCCTCATGTGCGCGGCGCAGGGCCTCGTGATGTTGTTGTTCTTCTTGCTGGGCGGCACTCCGGTGTTGCTGTACCTCGCGGCCACCCTGATCGGCTTCAACTTCGGGGGCAACTTCGCGCTCTTTCCGCTGGCGACATCGGATATGTTCGGCGCCAAGAACCTGGGCCTCAACTACGGTTGGGTCTTCACGGCCTATGGCGTCGGCGGCATCTTGGGGCCGATTCTCGCCGGAACCCTGCGCGACGCCAGTCTGAAAAGTGGCGCGGGCTTGCAAGGATGGCTCACTGTCTTTATCATTTGCGGTGTAGCCTGTTTGGCGGCGGCGGTCATTGGGTATTTCGTCAAACCGACCCAGGCTGCAAAAGTTTCGTAACTAGCTGTCAGCTTTAGCGTGAAGATTCGCGCGCGATCAGCTTTTGGCTTTCTGGCTGACGGCTGATTGCTGATGGCTGATTGCTAATAGCGTATAAGGAGATGAATTATGCCAGTTATGGCAAATTGGAAAAAACTCTATTCCGACCGGCTGATGAGCGCACGGGAAGCGTTGCTCAAGATTCGCAGCGGTAGCCGGGTCTTCCTAAGCCCGGGATGTGGAGAACCCCAACACTTGTTGGGAGAACTCGTGGCCTTAGGCGAACAGGACGGGAAGTTGAATGACGTTGAAATTGTCCATATGTTGACGGTAGGAGCAGCACGTCATGCCCAAAAAGCCTACAACCGCAGCTTTCGCCACAATTCACTCTTCGTCGGCCCCGGTGTCCGCGAGGCCGTAGCGGCAGGTATCGCCGACTACACGCCTATTTTTCTCTCCGAGATTCCAGGGCTTTTCAGGAGCGGGCGGATGCCACTCGACGCTGCACTTATCCAGGTCACGCCCCCCGACGAATTCGGTTTCTGTTCGCTCGGCGTCTCGGTGGAAGCCGTCAAGGCTGCTGCAGAAGCGGCTGACATCGTCATCGCGCAGGTCAATCCACAGATGCCGCGCACGCTGGGCGATAGCTTCATCCACGTCGAGGAACTGGACTGCATTGTTGAGAAGGACGAGCCGATCTTGGAGGTGATTTCACCGGAACCCGACGAAGTGGCCCTGAAGATTGCCCGGCACGCGACGCGCCTGGTGGAGAACGGTTCTACCATCCAGGTTGGTATTGGCGCAGTCCCGAATGCGATCTTGTACGGTTTGATGGATAAAAAAGATTTGGGCGTCCACACTGAAATGTTTTCCGATGGCTTGATCGATCTGATCGAAGCCGGCGTCGTTAACAATTCAAAGAAGACTTTCCATCCTGGCAAAGTATTGGCGACGTTCTGCATTGGCACGCGACGTTTATACGATTATGTAGACAACAACCCAATGTTCGAATTTCTCCCGGTGGACTACAACTCCTCGCCAATCAACATCGCGAAGAACGAGAAGATGGTGGCGATCAATACAGCGTTGCAGGTTGACATCACCGGGCAGGTCTGCGCGGACTCGCTGGGCTACCAGATTTACAGCGGCATCGGTGGACAGGCAGATTTTATCCGCGGCGCAGCGTTGGCTCCGCAGGGCAAGCCCATCATCGTCCTGCCTTCGACGGCGAGGAATGGCGAGGTTTCACGTATTGTGCCACAGTTGAGTGAAGGCGCGGGCGTCGTTACGACGCGCGGTGACGTGCACTACATCGTCACCGAGTACGGCGTCGCCTATTTGCACGGCAAGAGCTTGCGCGAGCGCGCTGTCGCCTTGATCCAGATCGCACATCCGAAGTTCCGTGAAGAACTGCTGGCCGCGGCCAAGAAGATGAAATACCTCTACGAAGATCAGATCATCCCAGAAACGATCTATCCTGTTGAAATGGAACACAGTGAGAGTTTCAATGGCCTGGAGCTATTCTTCCGCCCGATCCGCCCCAGCGACGAGCGACCTTTCCAGGAATACCTCTACAAACTCTCCGAGCGGTCCGTCTATTTGCGCTTCTTCCAGGTGCGCCGCGACTTCCCTCACGAGTTAGCACAAGAGATGGTAGCGGTGAATTACCAACAGAACATGGGCATCGTGGGCACGCTGGGCAATTCTGATACCGCACCGATTGTCGCCGCGGGTCACTGGATGATGGACTACAACGAGAATATGGCCGAAGTTGCGTTCTCGGTCGCTGATGCGTACCAACGGCAGGGCATCGGTACACATATGTTGCATTTCCTGATGCGGGTTGCCAGAGAGCGCGGCTTGCACGGCTTTCGGGCAAACGTGATTGCGGGGAATATGGCGATGACGCGCGTCTTCCAGAAGAGTGGCTGCGTCTTGCACCAGGAATACGAGGGCGGTGAAATCTCCCTGTACTTCCGCTTCGACGAGAAGGTCGATAGCCGCGCGGGACATCGCTAGAATCGTAAGCAAATCACAAGGAGGGAGTTATGAAAGCACTCTACATCACCTCGGTGCAACGTTTCAGTGGCAAAACGGCGTTCTGCCTGGCATTAGGCCAACGCCTGCAGCAGGACGGTTACAAGGTGGGATACTTCAAGCCGGTTTCGACGTACCCGTGGGAGCCGCTGCCAGGGCGCGTTTATGACGAGGATGCCACGTTCATCCATCGCATCCTGGGGATAACCGATCCCCTGGTCAACATGGTCGGTGTGGTGTTAGCGCCCTCCATGGTGATGGAATTGCGGTGTGGTTGTATTGGCCGTGACCTGATGCCGCAGATTAAAGCCGCCTACCAGCGGGTTGCAGCAGGTAAGGACATCATGTTGATCGAGGGTGGGGCTTCGCTGCGCGAGGGACTGAGCCTGGAGGTTGATCCGGTCTCGGTAGCCAACCAACTGGACATCCCCGTGCTGGCGATGGTCCGCTACCGGAATCCGGTGAGCATGGGAGATGCCTGTGTGGACGCCAAACGGCAGTTCCGCGAGCGCCTCGTCGGGTTAGCCATCAATGCCGTCCCTGACGCCGAGATTTCAGGATTGCAGGAGTGTTTCGCGTGTATGGAAGGGCGGGGCATTCCGACTCTGGGGGTTCTGCCACTCCGCGAACAATTGCAGTCCATCAGCGTGGGTGAGATCGCCGATGTGCTGGACGCCGAATGTCTCGCAGCCGTGGACAAACGTGATGCGCTTGTCGAAAACCTGATGGTCGGCGCGATGAGCGCAGAGCAGGCGTTACCGCGTATGCGGCGCATCCCTGGCACCAAGGCCGTCATCACCGGCGGCGACCGGACCGACATCCAGTTGGTGGCGCTGGAAACTGCCACACAGTGCCTGGTCCTCACCGGACATCTGCGTCCGGTGCCCGAGGTGTTGCGCCGCGCCGAAGAGTTAGGCGTGCCGGTCCTGCTGACGCGCAAGAACACGATGGAGACGGTCGATGCCATCGACGATGTGTTCGGCAAGACGCGCCTGGGACAGAGAGCCAAGCTGGATCAGTTCAAGGCTTTGCTTGAGGAACACTTCGACTTTACCCGCCTGTACGCGAGCCTGGGGTTGGAGCACAAAGCCTGACATTGGAAGTTGAAAGTT
>DYKY01000025.1:0-18357 GCA_020722365.1 Thermoflexus sp. | reverse complement strand
CCTGTACGCGAGCCTGGGGTTGGAGCACAAAGCCTGACATTGGAAGTTGAAAGTTGAAAGTTGCAAGTTATAATTCGCGTGGATAACACGCCTTATTACTTGCAACTTTTGCTTTTGGTCAACGGATTGAACGGATTCAAACGGATTTTTTCTTCCGATTCATGAAGATTAGTGTAGATTCGTGGTCTGAGGAGAACAAACGTGGATTTTGAAGTCTTGAACGGGCTGTTGCGCCCAAAGTCGGTGGCCGTCATCGGCGCATCCAATACGCCCGGCAAAATCGGCTACCTGGCCGTGAAAAACCTGATCGACTGCAACTATCCTGGGCGCGTCTACCCCATCAATCCCAAGGAAGCCAAAATTCAAGGTTTACCGGCCTATCCCTCCGTGCTGGATGTGCCGGGCGAGATTGACGTCGCGATGTTGATCGTGCCCGCTGCCCGCACAATCGCCGTCACCGAGGAATGTGGGCGGAAGGGCGTCAAAGGGCTGATCGTGGTGGCTTCCGGCTACAGCGAAATCGGCCGCAAAGACCTGGAAGATGAACTGGTCGCCACGGCGCGACGCTACGGCATGCGCCTCTTGGGGCCGAACATCGTGGGCATCATGTGCAACTCCGACAAATGCAATGCCTCGTTCGGGCCGTTCATGCCGCTGCCAGGCAAGGCTGCGATGATCTCCCAGAGCGGCGCGCTGCTGATCGCGATGACGGTGGCGAGTTACGTCCGCAACGTCGGCTTCGATAAGATGATCTCCGTGGGCAACATGGCCGACGTGAACTTCGGCGATCTGGTGGAGTGGTTGGATCAGGACGCACAGACCACGTGCATCACCATCTATGTCGAAGGGTTTCAGAACGGGCGGCGCTTCCTGGAAATCGCGCGCCGGGCGCACAAGCCCATCGTCGCGCTCAAGTCGGGTGTGTCGGCGCATGGGGCGGCGGCGGCAGCCTCGCACACCGGCGCGATGGCCGGCAAGGGCAAGGTCTACGACGCCGCGCTACAACAGGCCGGCGTGGTGCGCGCCTCAGACCTGAACAACCTCTTCGACCGCACACTGGCGCTCTCGTTGCAACCGCCGATGGCAGGCAGCAACCTGATGATCATCTCCAACGGCGGCGGTGTGGGTGTGTTGGCGGCGGATGCCGCCGAGCGGTACGGCATCCCGCTGCGGTTTGCCCCGGATGACTTACAGGCGGCACTGCGCGCCTACGTGCCGGAGATCGGCTCGGTGAAGAATCCCGCCGACCTGACCGGTATGGGCGGCTGGCCGGAATATCTGGCGACCGTCAAGACGGCGTTGCAGCATCCCTGGGTACACGGGCTGGTGGTGCTCTTCTGCGAGACGCAACGCAACGATCCCATGGACATCGCGTCGGCAATCAAGCGCGCGGTGGACGAGTCGGGCGTGACGGACAAACCCATTGCCGTCTCGTTCATCGGCGGGGCAGAGGCCGAGCGGGCGATGAAATGGCTGGTGGAGAACGGATTGCCTACCTACGGCGCACCGGACATCGCCGTGAATGCCATCGCCGCGCTGCACGAATATGCGCAGATGCACGGCATCGGCCGCGACGGCGAACCGGTGACGGAAGAATTCACGCCGTATTGCGACGTGGACGCCGACGCCGCGCGCGCTATCATCGCACAAGCGCGCGCGACGGGCCGGGTTTACCTCAGCGAAATCGAATCCAAGAAAGTGTTCGCGGCTTATGGTTTGCCTGTGGCGGTCACAGAGCTGGCAAAAACGGAAGACGAGGCGGTGCAGTTGGCCGAAACGATGGGCTATCCCGTGGTGTTGAAAATTATGTCACCGGACATCCTGCACAAATCGGACGCCGGCGGGGTGAAGATCAACCTGCGCTCGGCGGAAGACGTACGCGCCGCGTACCGCGCCATCCTCGCCAGCGCCCGCGCCTACAAACCCGATGCGCGCATCGAAGGCGTGGCCGTCCAACAGATGGCGCCATCCGGCACGGAGGTCATCCTGGGATCGATCAACGATCCCACGTTCGGCCCCACGGTAATGTTTGGCCTGGGCGGCATCTTCATCGAAATCCTCAAGGACGTGACCTTCCGCGTCGCCCCCATCTCGGCGGAGCACGCGCTGGCGATGCTCGCCGACATCCAGGGCGCGCCGCTGCTGGCCGGCGCGCGCGGCGAAGCGCCCCGCGACCGTATCGCGCTCGCCGAGGCGCTGAGCCGCTACTCGCAGATGATCATGGATCTGGGTGACGAAATCGCCGAATCCGACGCCAATCCCGTGCTGGTGTATGCGGAAGGACACGGATCGAAAGTAGTAGATGCACGCATCATTTTGAGGTAAGCCGAACAAAGCATCTACTTAGGTGGCCTCTAACTTTACAAATCACTGCATATCGAGTATGATGAGCTTGGAGTCGTGAATGGACATTGCCCTTATCCGCCAGCTTTTCAAGCAGGGACACTTTAATGTATTTTTCCATGCTTTCGAAGAGGCGCTCAAGGGGTGAATCTATATGGAGGAAAAAATCTGTCCATGCTGTCAATCAGTGATGGTATGGCAACGCCGCACCATCCAGTATGAACGCGCCGGTATTCCAATCACGTTGAAAAATGTATGGCTATATGTATGCGCCGAGTGTGGGCACGAATTGGTACCCGGTACGATGGCCATTCAACTACTGAATTTCGCCGACCAACTGTTCCGATCGGCGCAGCAGCTTCAAAAGATTACGCATTTGCCAGCACCGCAGATATTGCTTTCCTTTCCGGAAACCGAGAAAGTTCCTGGGGCCTTGCTACCAGCAGCTTAATCAATCAGGATAACAAAGCGCTCTAAGACGAAAACAGGTTACCGGACACCCGGCGGCCTGTTTTTTGTGTAAGAAGTTGAACAGCGCCAGCGATCTGGCGCTATACGAACGCCATCAAAAAGCCATCGCGCTGGTGGTGAGTGACTGGATCATGCCGGAGATGGGCGGGCGCGACCTGGTGAGAGCTTTGCGCGCGCGCGGACTGGACAAGCCTGTCTTGATCCTGTCCGGACATCCACCCGATCCGCAGGCGGGCGACCTGCAAGAAGCCGGGATCGTCTGGCTACAAAAACCGCTGACGCTGGAACGCCTGGCGCGCGGCGTGGCCGAGGCGCTGGAAAAGCTGTAGTCTCAGTAGAGCAGAATTTCAGCAGAAGATAGACTACAAAAGTCTCAGCACGTACTGCGCCTTGCAAAATTATCGTCTGCCGCAGATATGTGCTCAACCAAGCGCCTCGTGAGGCTTTTGTAGTCTTTGCCATTGACAACACGGTTGCCGGCGTGTGACGGCCTGATTTGCCGGAAGTGAGTTTTGCCACTTGTACATTTCCCCCATTTCTATATACAATCAAACCACTTGACACGCGAATCTTCGCGCAACAACGTAGGGCTTACGCAGACGTCGTTATTTTTCACCGCAGAGGTCGCAGAGGGCGCTGAGAACCTATAAATGCTCTGTGCTCTCTGCGTTCTCGGCGGTAAAATTCAAGTAGCTTGCGTAAATCCTGGACTATTTGACTAAAGACTATCAAACTATTTTGGAGGATTTCTATGACTGACAAAAAAACCGTTCCTGCGGACATCGACATCGCTCAGGCCGCCGCGATACGCCCAATCCGCGAGATCGCTGCGGCGCTTGGTTTGACCGAAGACGACCTGGAACTGTACGGCAAGTACAAGGCCAAAATCCACCTGGACGTGCGCGAGAAGTTCGCGGCGCGGCCCAACGCGAAGTACATCGACGTGACCGCCATCACCCCTACTCCACTCGGCGAGGGGAAAACAACCACCACCGTCGGGCTAACGCAGGCGCTCGGCGCGCTCGGCTACAAGAGCATCGCTGCCATCCGCCAGCCGTCAATGGGGCCGACGTTCGGGATCAAAGGCGGGGCGGCCGGCGGCGGCTACAGCCAGATCATCCCGATGGAAGACTTCAACCTGCACCTCACCGGCGACATCCATGCGGTCAGTGTGGCGCACAACCTCTGCGCTGCCGCCATCGACGCGCGCCTGCACCACGAAGGCCGCTGGAGCGACAGCTACTTCGAGAAAATCGGGCTGACCCGGCTCAACATTGACCCGTATTCCATCACCTGGAATCGCGTGGTGGATATGAACGACCGCGTGATGCGCAACATCATCATCGGCCTCGGCGGCCTGGAAGACGGACCGATGCGCCAGACCGGTTATGACATTGCCGTCGCCAGCGAGTTGATGGCGATTCTAGCCCTCACCACCGGCCTCGACGATATGCGCCGGCGCATCGGTCGCATCGTCATCGGCACCGACACGAAGAAGCGCCCCATCACCGCCGAGGATTTGGGCGTCGCGGGTGCGATGACCGTGCTGATGAAGGATGCGATTATGCCCAACCTGCTGCAAACGCTCGAAGGGCAGCCGGCCTTCGTCCATGCCGGGCCGTTCGCCAACATCGCGCACGGCAACTCGTCGGTCATCGCCGACCAGATCGGCGTGAAGGTGGGCGACTTCCTGGTCACAGAGTCGGGCTTTGGCGCCGACATCGGTATGGAGAAGTTCTTCGATATCAAGTGCCGCACGTCGGGCCTGATCCCCAACGCGGTGGTGATGGTCGCCACAGTGCGCGCGCTCAAGATGCACGGCGGCGGGCCGAAGGTCGTCGCCGGGCGGGCGTTGGACAAAGCATACACCCAGGAGAACCTGGAATTGGTGCAACGCGGCGTTGCCAACCTGGAAGCGCACATCAAGATCGCGCGTAAGTTCGGCATCCCCGTCGTCGTCGCCATCAACGCCTTCCACACCGACACCGAGGCCGAATGGGCCATCGTGCGCGAGGCGGCGCTGCGGGCAGGCGCATCCGATGCCGTCGTCACCACGCACTGGGCCGATGGCGGTCAGGGCGCGCTGAAGCTGGCCGAGGCGGTGGTCAGGGCTGCCGACGAGCCGTCCGACTTCCGCTTCCTCTACGATACGGCGCAGCCCATCAAGGAAAAAATCGAAATTCTGGCGCGCGAGGTCTACGGGGCGGATGGCGTCGATTACAGCCCGGAGGCCGAGGAGAAGATCAAGCTTTACACCGACCTGGGCTACGACAAAACGCCGATCTGCATGGCGAAAACGCATCTTTCGTTCAGCCACGATCCGGCGCTCAAGGGCGTGCCGAAGGGCTTCACCTTCCCCATCCGCGATATCCGCGCCAGCGTAGGCGCCGGCTTCCTCTATCCACTGGCGGGCGAGATGCGCACCATGCCCGGCCTGCCGAGCAAGCCCGCGTTTATGAATGTCGATATTGTGGACGGCAAGATCGTCGGCTTATCGTAAAGAAGCAAGATGCAGGATGCAAGAACCAAGAGTCCTGCATCTTGCATCTTGCATCCTGCATCCTGCATCTTGTACACGAGGAGGTTAACATGACAGCACAACTCATTGACGGTAACGCAATCGCCAAAGCGATTCACGATGAATTGACCCAGGAGGTCGCGGCGCTGAAGGAGCGGGGCGTGGTTCCCGGCCTGGCGACGGTGCTCGTGGGCGACAATACGGCCTCGCAGACCTACGTGCGCATGAAACAGAAGCGCTGCGGGGAAGTGGGGATTTACTCGGAAGGCCACGACCTTTCCGCTGACGCCACCCAGGAAGAGGTCGAGAGCCTCGTGCGGAAGCTCAACGCCGATCCCGCCATCCACGGCATCCTCGTGCAATTGCCCCTGCCCAACCACCTGGACGAAGAAGCCATCCTCAGCGCCATCAGCCTGGAGAAGGACGTGGACGGCTTCCACCCGATCAACATCGGGCGGCTGGCGATGAAGGGCCGCGAGGCGCTGTTCGCGCCCTGCACCCCCGCCGGCGTGATCGAATTGCTCGACCGGCTGGAACTGCCCATCGCGGGCAAAGAGGCGGTCGTCTTGGGACGCAGCAACATTGTCGGCCTGCCGGTGTCGATGCTGTTACTGAAGCGCAATGCAACGGTAACCATCTGCCACTCGCGCAGCCGCGACCTGCCCGCGATTACCCGCCGCGCCGACATTCTCGTGGCGGCGGTGGGCCGCGCGGAGATGGTGAAGGCCGACTGGGTGAAGCCCGGCGCGGTCGTCATCGACGTGGGCATCAACCGCGTGGACGATCCGAACGCCAAGCGCGGCTACCGGCTCGTCGGTGACGTGGACTTCGAATCGGTCAAAGCGGTCGCCGGATGGCTCACTCCCGTCCCCGGCGGCGTCGGCCCGATGACGATTGCGATGCTGCTGAAGAATACGGTGACCAGCGCGCGCCGAGCGGCCAAATAGACCGGCGATGTGCAATGAAGACTGACTCTTTACCCGCATCGAACTCAACACACCTGGTCCAACGCCTCGTGAACTTTTTCGGCCTGCGCAAAAATATCGTGGCGTTACTCACTATGGTCATTTTGGTGGGGATGGGTGAGAAGATGGCTGAACGCTTCTTGCCCATCTATTTGCTGGCGTTGGGCGGCGGCACACTCTCTGTGGGGTTGCTCAACGGGATAGATAACCTGCTCAGCGCGTTGTATTCGTTCCCCGGCGGCTATCTCAGCGACAAACTAGGCTACAAACGCGCGCTGTTGCTATTCAACCTGATTGCCATGTTTGGCTATGTGATCGTGATTTTGTTCCCGGTGTGGTATGCGGTCATCATCGGTTCGGTCTTCTTCCTCTCGTGGACGGCCATTTCTTTGCCGGCGACGATGAGTATGGTGTCCAAAGCGATGCCCCAGGACAAGCGCACGATGGGCGTCTCGATGCACTCGCTGGTACGCCGTATTCCGATGGCCTTGGGACCGGTAGTTGGCGGCTTTCTCATCGCGGCTTACGGGGAGCGTGATGGCGTGCGGTTGGCCTTTGGCGTTGCCTTGTTCTTGGGATTTGTGGCTCTGGTGTTACAACAGAGGTTGATCGAGGACGTGCAAGGCACTGGCAAGGCCGAGAGCAACCCGTTGCGGATGGCCCGATTTATGTCACCGGACCTGCGTAATCTGCTCATTTCTGACATCCTCATCCGCTTCTGCGAGCAAATTCCCTACGCTTTCGCCGTTATCTGGGCAATGAAATATGTGGGGATTAGCGCGCCGCAATTTGGGCTGCTCACCACGGTTGAAATGATTACGGCGATGCTTATCTACATTCCGGTGGCCTACCTGGCCGATAAGAACACCAAAAAACCGTTTGTGGTGATCACCTTCATCAATTTTACGTTGTTCCCGCTGGTACTTTTCTTTGCCCGTTCATTCCCCCTGCTGATCGTGGCTTTCATTCTGCGGGGAATGAAGGAGTTCGGCGAGCCAACACGCAAAGCTCTGATTATGGATTTGGCCCCGGAAGATAAAAAAGCCGGGATGTTCGGCTACTACTATCTCGCGCGTGACATGATCGTTTCACTGGCGGCCTTCGGCGGGGCGCTGTTGTGGGACATCGCTCCGGCAGTCAATTTCCTCACCGCTTTTGGCTTTGGCGTGTCGGGAACACTCTATTTCTTAGTATTCGGACGGGATTTGAAGTCCATCGTCCGCCAATCCTAATTTCAGGAGGGAGTTTATGTTGTGGATTACTCGTTCTCACGTGCATGTAGATCGTGTGGCGTGCCCGTGGTTGATCAGCCGTTTTGTGGATTCTGCGGCGGAATTTCTTTTTGTGCCCACCAGTCAGGTGGAAAAAGTGGTCGCGGAAACCGGCGGCATTCCCTTTGATGCGCCAGGGGTGGCGTTGGGGCACAAGGATGGCAAATGTTCATTTGAGACTATTATGCAAACTTATGGGTTAACCGATGCAGCCTTGTTGCGGCTGGCAAAGATTGTCCATGCTGCTGACGTGTCTGAAGATCTGCATACTGACGTTATAGCGCCGGGGCTGGAAGCCATTGCCGTGGGGTTCAGCCTGCGCTTCCCCAATGACTTTGACAATCTGGAGCATCAGTTCGAGGTCTATGATGCGCTTTACGCCTGGTGTCGGTTGCAGGTCGCAAAAGAGCTGCTCACTAGCAGCTAAAGTCGTTCATCTGATGTCATGGGGAACACAGCTTTCGTGATACTCAACTGACCATTCCGATGTTGTTGAAGAACACGGTCACGAGCGCGAAACGAATACTCAAGTAACCGTATTCTGGTATAATGAAATAGGAGAACGATGAGCGATAGCGTCCGCTGGACTGTACATGATCGCTATGGTAATGCTATCTATCTCTCACAAGAGCGTTGGGAGCACATTATCGCTGCCATCAATCATCCCGAAATGTCGGATTATGAGATAGAATTACAGGAAACGATATGGTCAGGTCGTCGCAAACAGGACACACTCAATCCACACAAGTATCGTTACACAAAGGAATTCGGCCATTTAGCAGAGGACAATACGCACATTATCGCGATCGTGTTATTCCATTTTCGATCTGGAGAACAAGCGGAACCCTTGCCGAACAACTATATTGTCACTGCGTATCAGAAAGAAATACGGTGAAGTATGGTAAACATGACGTTTAATTACGATGAAATCAGCGATACGCTGTATATCTCTTTTGCGCCGGGTGAAGCCGCTACCGGGATTGAGCTGAATGACTACCTCTTGTTGCGCGTCAACAAACAGGAACGCCGGGCGGTAGGATTAAGCATATTCGAGTATTCTATTCTAGCACAACCCACCGAACTGGGGCTGCGCAGTTTTCCGTTGTCTGGTTTAGCCGACTTGTCGCCAGATTTACAAGAGTTGGTCTTGTCCATCCTGCAACGTCCCCCTGTAAGTGACCTTTTAACCATTTCCGCGTATACCCCAACTACAGTTACAGAACCGACGCCGATTACAGCGGTCAAACCGTTGGCATTTGCGATGGCATAGGTGGCAAGGGGTTGTGCTACACCGCCGGAAGCTGCCCGGACGCAGGGCGCTTCCGGCGACGTGTGTTATAATAGCCGTCATAGTTACTCCAAACCCAGCCGAGGAGGGACATGATGACTGAAGAACACGTTAAACCCGTTGTGGCGATCATTGGTGCAGGGCCGGCAGGCCTGTTCGGCGCTAACAGCCTGGTTGAGCAAGGTGTGCGCGTCGTGCTGCTCAACCGCGACATCAAGCCCGGCGGCCTGGCCGAGTACGGCATCTACTACGACAAGTACAGCATCAAGGAAGGGTTGCGCAAGCAGTTCCGCAAGATCCTGGCTTCGCCCGACATCACCTACTACGGCAACGTCCGCGTGGCCGAAGACGGCGACGTGACGCTGGCAGAGCTGCGGCAGATGGGGTTCGCCGCCATCATCGTCGCGGTAGGCGCGCAGGAGACCAAGTGGCTCGGCCTGCCCGGCGAGGACTTGCGGGGCGTCTATCACTCCAAATCGTTGATGTACCACTACAACGACCTGCCGCCGTATAGCGAACAGGAATTCGCCATCGGCAAGCGCGTGGCGGTGATCGGTGTGGGCAACACGATGGCCGACATCGCCCACTGGCTCACCCGCGACGTGCAGGTGGACGAGATCATCGGCGTGGCGCGGCGCGGGCCGGCGGAGGTCAAATTCACCCGGCAGGAGATAGAGTACATCGCGCGCAACTTCGACCTGGAGGCGCTGGATGCAGAAATCGCGCGCGTGGCCGACCGGGTGCGCGCGGTGGGACAAGACCCCGATGAGGCGAAGAGCTTCTTGCTCTCGGCGCTGTCGCGCAAGGCATGGGACCCGATTTCCACGACGCGCATCTACTTCCGCTTTCTCTCATCCCCCAAACGCATCCTGGGCAACACCGAAGGCGGCGTGGCCGGGTTGGAGGTGGACGATACGGAACTTATCCTGCACCCTGACGGCGAGACGCGCCCCCGCCGCCTCGATACGCAGCACGTGCTCGACGTAGACACCGTCATCTTCTGCATCGGCGACAGGGTCAGCTCCCGGTTCGGCCTGCCGGTGCAGTGGAACGAGTTCGTCAAGAGCGACACGCCGCGCTATCCGGTGGACGGCGAGAGCTACGAGGTCTTCGATCCGGAGGCTAACGCGCCGATTGAGGGCATCTTCGTCGCCGGGTGGGCGCGCAAGGCCAGCAAGGGCCAGGTGGGGCTGGCACGCAAGGACGCCTACAACTGCGTGGAAGCCGTGATGCGCTATATCGGCGACTCGCCCGTCTATGACGCTGAGGCAGGGGAGAAGCTCGACGCGCGACTGGCGCAGCTCCATAAGCCCCTGGTACGCAAAGACGACTGGCGACGGCTGGAAGCCATCGAGCAACAGAAGGCCGCCGAGTTGGGCGTGGAGTTGTTCAAGTTCAAGAGCAATGCGGAGATGCTGGCGGCGATGGGGTTAGCGTGAAGTTCTCAATCTAACTCACCTCCGACAATCTCTCAAAGGTGAGATTCAGTCATCCTGAGGCGGATGCCATTCACGCGCGATCCACAGCGCGCGCGATTCAACGACGTATTCGTTATTCAATCGCAACGCAATCACAGTCGCTCTACCGGTAGGCGTAAGCCCAACAATGTGCGTCCCGCCATTGGCCCAGGCGAAATGCTCGCGCCACAGTTGGGTACGAGGATTGAAAAGTGGGACAAGGTCACCTGTCAATGGATCGAGAGCATGCGTTTTCACGCCTTTATACTCATTGCAGCGATAGCAGGCCGCACAAAGGTTCTCCAGGTCGTCACTGCCGCCCAATACACGCGGAAAAACGTGGTCAATAACCAGAGGCATCCCAATCACACGCCGCGAGGTTTGGCAATACTCGCATCGTTCGTGCGCGCGCTCAGTTACCTGACGAGACAGCGTGGGTGACAAAGCAGGCATAATCAGTTCAGCGGGATTTCATGCAACGCCGGTATCGGCCGGCCATGCCAGCGTAGCAAGGCCCAAGCATAAGCTTTGCGCACCATCAGTTGATCGGCTTCCTGGCGCAGCCGCGCGAGTTCACGACGTTCTTGCAACGTAAGCTCTCCTGCACTGTTTTGCTCTAACAATGTAAAGTGACGCGCTTGTGATTCCGCTGGTACTTGAGACAGCGCAATCTGTTCAAGCTCCGCTACGGAGCGTGTTTGCAATAGCAAGAGTTCGCCTTGCATCTCCGCCGGCGCATCGCTAACATCGGGCGGCAAATTACCTTCAATGCTTTGCCGGATGATTTTTTCTAATGGTTGCCGGGTCGCTTCGGCCATACCTTGCAGACGCTCAAAAACAGGTCGCGGTAAGGTCAATGTTAGTGTGTACCCCATAGTCTGTCTCCTTGCTGATGACAAACGCTTTATCCGATTCCTATAGATTGGATTTCAATCTTACATCAGGAAGGAAGAAGCGCAAACGCCGATTTCTCAATACACGGACAATCTATTCCTCTACCACAAACCGTCCCCCATCGCTCCGCCCAAACACCTCCGGGAAGTACATCTCAGACGCCGTGGCCGGGATCACGTTGTACGTTCCCGGGACGCTGGCGCGCATGATGTAGCTGTATTCGTACGTGCCGCGCGGCAGGTAGGTGGCGAAGAGGGCCACTTTTTCGTCGCGGATCTCCGAGTGGGAGAACCACCACCAGCCCCAGCCGTACCAGCGATACCAGGCATTCTCTTCCTCCAGCGTGAGGTCGCGCACGCCAGGCCGCTCGCCGACGACGCTCGTGGTGTTGAGGGTGGCGTCCACCGCCTCGCAGCCCGCGGGCAGCGGGTCTTCGACGACGACGTAGTACAGGTCGGTGGGCGCGACGACGGTGAGCTTCACACGGATCACATCGCCGACCTGAGCGCCATTGACGTAAGCTTCCGGGTCATCTACCGGGCTGTACTGCCGCGCGATGACGATACCGCGATCCAGCGCCTTCACCTGATCGACAGGCAGGAAGTAGCGCAGGTGCGCGGTGTAGTAAAGCTGGCCTTCGCCCGTTTGCTCGCCCGATGCAGGCAGACGTTCAATGAACAGGCGGTTGCCTTCCTCCACCAGCAGTTCCGCGATGGCGATGGTGAGACGTTGGCTTTCGTCGATGTTGTCCGCGTTGAAATCGCTTTCCAGCAGCAGCTCGCCGTTCAGCGTGACGGTATAGCTGAAGTCGCCCTGTAGCTCGCCTGTGGCGCGCATGTAGGCGATCAGCCCCAGCAGCGACCACGCGGTAGACTGCGTCGTGCCCCAGTGCCCCTCTTTGCGAACCGTCATCAGCCAGCGGACGACGTTGGGTAGCAGGTCGCTTTCCGGATTGTGACGGGCGAGCGCCCAGAGCACAATGGCGGTGGTGCGGATGTCGGTGTTCATGTTCCAGTAGTCAGGCTTGGCTTCTTCCCAGTGCGTGCCCGTGGCGCTGTAGATAGCGGCCCCGGTGAGGTCGGAAAGCAGCGTGTCGACGCGGCTTCTCTCCGTCGGATCGAGCAGCCCGAAGGCCACGGCGAGCGTCGCGCGCCCGTAGTGATCCAGCAGATGCCGGCTCGCAAACAGTTGCACGGCGCGGCTCAACTCGCCGCCCTTTTCCGCGCCCTGCACCAGATTGACGTATTCGCCCAGGACGTAGAGCTGGTACGCCAGACGGTTGGCCTGCCAGTGCGTCATCTTGTCATCCACGGAGACAAGGCCGGTACGCAGGAAGCCTGCGCCCTTGTGAAGCACATCGACGTCCACGGTGAACCCGGCGCGGTGCGCTTCCAACAGCCCCTGGAGGACGTAAGCGGTGAGATAGGGATTGCTCTCGTCGGACAACCACCAGCCCCAGCCGCCGTCGACCTTCTGCTGCGCGTAAAGCCGTTGCAGCGCCACACCGACCTGCTCGGTCAGCGCCGCTTTGAGTTCCGGCTTGGCGATTCCCATTTCCTCCAACGCCTGGTAGGTGAGGACGTTGGGTAGGAAGCGGCTGACGGTCTGCTCGACGCACTCGTAGGGGAAATGCTCCAGGTAGGTCAGTGCGTCCGCCGTCGCCGCCGTGAGCGAGCCGTCCAGTTGCACGGTCAACTCGCCCTGCGTGGGATCGAAATCGCGCGGCAGTTGGACGATTTCCTGGCGGAGGTCCGGTTCAGCAAGCCGCCCGGCGGTCCCCACGACCTCCGGCGTCGAATAGCGGTAGACGGGCAGGGTGTCCTCGCGCCCGTCGTAGTAAGTGTCCCCCGTGTCTGCACGGGCGCGGGCTTCCATCCGCACGACAACTTGCTCGCCCGGCAGCGCCGTGACCGGCCACACGACTTTGACCTTGTCACCTGCCGGGATGTCCACGACTTTTGCTTGCGCTGGATCATAATCCAGCGCCAATCCCTCAACGGTCAGCGTCACCACGGCGGAGACCGCCGCGCCGGTGTTGTTGTGGACGATGGTCGCAATCTCCGCCCGGTCGCCCACGACGAAGAAGCGCGGCAGCACGGGGCGCACGAGCAGGTCGAGCGTGCTGAGCACGTCCACCTCGCTGCGCCCGACGAGCGTCTCGGCGGTGATGCCCCGCGCCTGCATGCGCCACGTCGTCAGATTGTCGGGCAGTTTCACCTCCACCCGCGCGCGCCCGTCTTCATCAGTGCGCACGACCGGGTCCCAAAACGCGGTATCGGCGAAGTTAGTACGGATGAAGCTTCCGTCTTCGCCGCCCCCGCCGCCTTTGGCCTCCGGCGCGAGTTCGCGATTGTACGCCTCCATCGCCACCGCCAGCGCCACCGACGTGCGCACGCCCAATCCGCGCTGACTCCAGAAGCGTTCCAGGAGCGTAGGACCGGTTTCATCGGCCAGCGCCAGCACCGCCAGGTCCGCCATCCGCAGCGATAACTCTGCCTCCACGGGCTTGCCGTCGTGGTCCGTCACCAACACGTCGTAGACCGCCGTCTCGCGTGGACGGTAGTACGCGCCACTCTCGATAGGGCGATCGGGCGTGAGGGTAATCGACAATTCCTTTTCCTCGGTGGAAACCGGCAGCAGCACCGTCCCCATCTTGAACGTTGCCAGCGCATCCGGCGACTGCGCGGCCCCTTGCACAATGACGACGGAGACGAAGATATTGGGGATGTGCGCCTCGGTGATGGGGATGCGCAGGACTTCGCTGTTGCTGTACAGTTCGATGACGGCGGTTTCGAGGATGTGCCCGCGCTCGATGGTCACCAGCGCGTTCACCGTGCCGCTGTACGGCGAAGGGATGAGGATTTCGGCCACGTTGCCCACCGTGTAGCTGTCCTTGTCGGTGATGAGGTCAATGCGGTTGGTGCTCTGCTGCCGCCAGTAGGCTCGACCGCCGCCCCACACCCAAATGTAGGTGCTGCTGCGGATGACGTTCCCGCGCGTGTCCGTGCCCGTTGCGCGGATCTTGTAGCTACCCGACGCGGGCGGCGTGAACGTTGCCGTCGCCTTGCCGTCTGCCTGCGTGGTCACGGTGGTCGTATAAACCGGGATGTCTCCAACGGTCCATGTCCAGTAGAAATGGCCATCTTCGGCCTGCTGGCGGACGTTGTACCAGCGATGTTCCATAAACACGACTTCCAAGTCCCCGGCAGCGACCGGCGCACCATCCCAATCCACGGTGAGGACGTCCACGCTCCGCTCTTCGCCCGCTTTGGCGATGCGGCCCTGCGGGGCCAAACCGATGTAGAACTCGCCCTTGTGGACGACCGTCGTCGTGCGGTTGCTGACGTACTGGTCGTTGATGTCCGTCACGGTCGCCTCGATGGTGAAGCGGCGGCTGGTCAGTTCCTCGGCGATGTCGGCGGGGAGGTCGAGCACGACGCGCCCCTGGTCATCCGTCGTCGCTTCGCCGCTGGCGATAAGCCGGCCGTAGCCGCCGTATCCGTCACGCTCGCGCTCCCAATCGTAGTCGGTCCAACAGTAATAGGGGCATTTTTCGCCGCGCGGGCATTGGTAGCGGAAGCCGTACTCGGCGCTGAGGACGTTCCAGTTCACCTGCGCGTTGGCGACTGCCCCGCCGAAGTAGTAGCTGGCCTGCACAACGGTGTTGATGGTCTCGCCGTTGAGATGGGCGTCGCGGTCGGTCGTCACCGCCACCTGGAACTCCGGTTTGCGATACTCGGCCAGAGTGAAACTGGCGCTGGTGTAGAAATCCAGCTCCGGCTCTTGCATCTGGATGTAATACGTTCCCAACGGCGCGGCTTCGTCGAGCACCAATTCGCCGAAAAGTGTGCCCATATCGCTCAACGTCAGGCGCTCGTTGTACAGTTCCTTGCCCTGTGGATCGTCGATCCGCACAGTCAATTCGCGGAGATCCTCCGGGATCGTGTAGTTAGCATCATCGTCGGCCCGGACGATGCCTTTGAAGTAGACGGTCTGGCCCGGGCGGTAGATGGGCCGGTCGGTGTACAGGTAGCCCGCGTAGCGGCCCGAACCGTAATCGGCGCTCACGTTGAAGTCCCAGGGACGGATGCCACTGTCCCACTCGTTGAGGGCCACGGCAAAGTCCGCGTCGCCGGGCTGCCCGGCGAACGCAAAGTAGCTGTCCCACAATTCTGTCTCGGTGCGGGCGGCGCTCAAATAAACGCCGTCGCTGTCCGTCTGGCCTTCACCATGCCAGTCGAGGTCCTGCCCCTTGAAACGGATGGGCAGATTGGGAACCGGCGCGCCCGTCGCCAAATCGGTGGCCCACACGAGCGCCTCCGTGCGCGTCTGCTTGAGGGTCAAATTGAGGCGCGAACGGACGAAAACGTGCTGCACAGGCCGCGCGTCACTGTCGTAAAGCAGCACCTCCGGCGCACTCATCCTGAGAAGGTAGATGCCCGGTGGAAGCTGCTCGGCGTTCGCGTCCACCATATCCACACGGACCAAACCGCTCGTGTTGCGGGGCGACTCCACCGGCGTGGCCCAACTGCGCACCAGGTCGGCGCTGCCGGGCACGAAGTCGTTGCGGTAGTTGTAGTCCTGGTGGTCGTAAAAACGGATAAAGTCTTCCACGCTGAGGCGATAGAGTTCGGCATCCAGGCGGAAGACATTGCGATACCCCACATAGATGGCGGTATCGGTGTAGGCGTTGAAGGTGCTGAGGCTGCCAACGGTGTTCAGCGTGACGTAGGGCGATAGATCGCCGGTGGTGAAGCGCAATCGCAGCGTCTCGCCCAAAAGAGCGCCGTACTTGTCGGGCGCTTCGCCATCCAGCGTAAGGTTGTACGTCGTCGCCGGGTCGAGCTTGAGGGAAAGGCGCACCTGCGTATCGGCGTTCCGCCAGTACGTGTACACCCGCGTAGGCTCCGGGGTGATGCGCACGTAGCCCATAAAGCCGTCGCGCCGCATCGGGCTGGCGAACTCGATGATGATGTCACTGTAGGGGCTAACGTTCGTTTCGCCGTTTACAGGGGCGGTGGAAATCACGCCGGGGTTTTTGACGGTGTAGAAACGCCACGCATATCGCTGCGGCAAAGTCACGTCACTGTTGCGGGCACGCGCCGTGTTGACAAGGACTGCGTAAGGCTCAACGTTACGCGGCAGCGACGCGGCAGGGACAAAGGCCATCGTCTCTTCGGCGATCGGGTTTTCTCCACCGGCCCAGCGGAACGTCCCGGCGACCGGCTGTCTGTTGATGTTCAACGTGAATGCAGCTTCGACCGAGGCGTGATCCATGGGCTGGTTGAAGGTGACGCTGACGACCGCCGTGGGGGCAACATGTTCATCATCCGTGCCCGGCGTCCACTTGAGGGCCAGCGGGCGCTGCGTGGTGAACGTCCACGTGTAATCCTCCGCGAGCGGCGAGCCGGACGCATCGCCCAGGCCCGCCGCCACGCGCGCGGTGTAAACCGTCGCCGGGAGAAAACCGCCTTCAGGGTGGAAGCGGTAGATTGACGTGTTGAGCCACTCACCCGTTCCCTGCACCGGCGGCGTGAGGGTCAGCGGATTAGCCAATCCTTCCTGGTCGCCGATGGCGGTGAGGGGCACGACCGGGCGATTGAAGACGACGGTGACGCTCGTATCCGGCTCGACGTCCTCGCTATCCGGCGCGGGCTGCACCTCGCTGACTACCAGATGCCCCACGGTCTGGAACTGGAACGTGATCGGGTCGGCCAGCATTGTCCCTTCGGCGTTACGCGCGTTCTGATCCACGGTGACGCGATAGCTCGCGCCGCGCGCCAGCGGCTCCGCCGGCGTGAAGACAAGCGTGCGGCTGTCGGCCCACTCCAGCGCGCCCTGGACGGCAGGCGCAATAGCGAACGCCTCCGCCACACTATTGGCGTCCATCGGCTGGTCGAAGACGAGTTCGATGGGTGCGTCGAGCGCCAGCGCCTCGCCAGTCTCCGGCGCGCGGAAGAGCAAGCGCGGGGGCGGGTAAGGGATTGCCGACGTCGGGGACGCCTGCGGTTCCTGCGTATCCGTCGGCGCGGGCCGGAAATCGACCGGCTCTTCAGTTCCTGTGAGCCACTGGCACGCCGTCGACAACAGCGCCAGCAGCATCACAATCAACATCCAACGCATAGAAAACAGTCGCTTTTTCATAGTACGCCTCCGGAGAAGAAACTACGAATCTTGTCGAGAATCGTTCAAAGGGTAACACATACCATAGGTTTCACCCTCTCCATTTCTACTATTGTATCACGAAACTGCGGCCAACACACTTTTAGCCAAATACGATAGCCCCGCATGCCAGGGTTTGATAGAATATTCCTTTCGATTATAATGTAACCGGTGTGACCGATAACTCGCTTTAGAGAGGGAGGGAACCGTATGGATGTTCTACCTGCATCGGTGATCCGGGTCCTCATTGTCGACGATCATCCCCTGGCGCGCCAAGGTGTGCGCGCGCTGCTGGCTCAGGCGCCCGATATCGAAGTGGTCGGCGAAGCGTCTGATGGCGCGGAAGCCATGGAACGAGTGCGAGAACTACGCCCCGACGTGGTGCTGCTGGATATCGAAATGCCCGGCCCGCGCGCGTGTGAGGTGGAAGCCTGGATACGCAAGAACTATCCCCAAACGGTGGGGCTGGTGCTCTCGGCGCACAACCGCGACGCTTATTTGGCTGAGATGATGGAGGCCGGCGCGGCGGGCTACCTCGATAAGGACATCCTGGCCCCCCAACTCGTGCAGGCCATTCGCCGCGCCAGGCAGGGGGAAGGTCTTTTCAGTGTCGAACAATTGCACCGCGCGCAACGTTGGCGCGAGGATGTGCGAGAGCGGTGGAATAGCTTGACGCCGCGCGAGCAAGAAGTGTTGAGATTGTTGGCGCAAAGTGTTACTATCGATGAAATCGCGCAACGTTCGGGTATCAGTCCCCATACAGTGGAGACGCATCTCCGCAATATAGCCTACAAACTCAAGGTAGACAATCGCCTCGAAGCCGTGACCTGGGCCTGGACCAATGGCATCATCGAGCGACCTGCGCCGGAAGAATAGCCTGCTTACCGGCTACATAAGCACAAGCATATCTCTATGCTTGTGCTTTTTCGTTGGCTATGCGCGCCTGCCCGCTGCGGCTTCTACTGGAAATCAGTAGTTGAACTACTGA
>DYKY01000202.1 GCA_020722365.1 Thermoflexus sp. | reverse complement strand
TAGCTCTCACGGCGACCCGCGCTGACAGTCGGTATTCGCTACCTGAGGTCTATCGTTTTGCCGTGAGATCACTATTGTACTCGCTTTTAACATACAAGGTCTGACGCCCGCCTCCGGCGCTTGGGGAAGGGGGACACCAGCATCCCCCAGGGACAGCGGTACCCGAAAACCCGAGCAGGACACTGCGCGAAGTTGTACAATGTGTCTATACGAAGTTCCTTACAACAAAAGAATGATAGGGCCTTGCGATAATCATACACAGCACTTGCCAACCCTCTCTTTCGTGATAAACTTTTCCGATGCAGACTAGACTACAAAAGTCTCACCAGAGTCTGGTCGAACCTGGGCCTGCAACCAACAAGCGGTCTACAATAGCAGGCACGTGCTAAGACTTTTGTAGTCTTTGCTGCTACCAGACTAACGACGATTCAACTATCTGACAACTTTTGTGAGGAGTTGGCATGCAACGAACCAAGATATTACGATGTGGCGTGATCTTATCCATCATCCTCATGCTGGCCGGCGTAGGGCAGGGCTGGGCCGCGCCGCTGCCCCAGGATGCGGTGTGGACAATCACCTATCCTCCAGAGGGAAGCACGGTCAGCGGTATAGTCAATATCCAGGGAACGGCGACCCATCCAGCCTTCACCTCCTACGCCGTCCTTTACGCGCCGGGCGACCACGTAACCGGCTCGACCTCATGGGATCAACAAAATCCGATTGCCTGGGGCGTCACAAACATGGTCGTCAATGGGACGCTGGGGACGTGGGACACGACGCTCCTGCCCAACGGTAAATACGTGCTTGCGCTCGCCGTGTGGAATTCGGGAAGCGAAACGCCCGATGTCTACTTCATCAACAACCTCACCATCCAAAATGAAGCGGCTACCCCCACACCCGAACCCACACCCGAAGCGACGCCCACCGAAATCGGCGCTACCCCCCTGCCTACAGAGGGCGTTGCGCCCATCGCGCCAACCATCGAGCAGCCGCCGACGGCCACGCCGCGCCCCACCCCCACCCTCGGCCCCGCCGTCACGCCCGGAGCGGGTGACAACGGTGGATCAGAGGGCACGCCGAAGACCATCATCTCGATCGATGCCGTCAAAGAAGCCTTCAAGACAGGCGCGCAGCTCGCCATCATGCTCTACGTCATCGGCGGCCTTTACGTGGCGGTCAAGGCTGCTATACGCTACGCGCTGAGGCTGCAGCGGAAAAAGCAAGAGCCGTGAGCGAATTTTTCCTCATCGCCGGGCTGGGCAATCCCGGCCCGCGTTACACGCATAACCGTCACAATATCGGCTTCCAGATTGTGGACGCGCTCGCGCAGGCACACGGGTTTAGCTTCACGCGTATGGAACACCGGGCACAGACCGCGCACGGCGAAATCGGGACACGACGTGTCATCCTGGCAAAGCCACAAACGTGGATGAACGAGAGCGGCAAAGCGATTGCCCCACTCAGCCGCTTCTACAAAATCGATTCGGCGCGTATGTTGGTGATCTACGACGACCTGGATATCCCCCTGGGCGACCTGCGTTACCGCCCGGAGGGAAGCAGCGGCGGGCACAAGGGTGTGCAGTCGATCACACAGCTTCTGGGGACGCAGGCGCTCCCTCGGCTGCGAGTAGGCATCGGGCGCCCGCCGGGCCAGATGGATCCCGCCGCCTATGTGTTACAGGACTTCTCCGCTGCCGAAACGCACGTCGTCTGGGAAGTGCAGCGTCTGGCCTGCGATCTGGTCACGGCCTGGCTCAACAACGATCCCGATTTCGAACGCCAGGGCATGACCTGGCACGTCGATAAAAACGGCGACTAACTTTTCTTATCAGCAGATTTAGCAGATGAAGCAGATTTTCTATCTGCTAACGGGAAAAATCTGCTTAATCCGCTTAATCTGCTGACAAAAATAAAGGAAGTATGGCCCTTCTACACGGACTCCTAGCCTGGGTGCGGGAACACCCCGCTTACCAAACGCTGCGCGATGCGCTCCAGGCCGGATTGGAACTCCCAACCACGGCGCTGATGCAGCGCGCCCGCCCACCGATCATCGCCGCGTTGAGTGAGGAACTGCCCGCCCCCGTCGTTATCGTCGTCCCGACCGTTGATGAGAGCCGTCGCCTGGCCGAGGCGCTCAAGCTCTGGGTGGACGATCCCACCCGGCTGCGCCGCTTCCCGGAGCCGCCCGTCCTCTTCTACGAGCGCGCCCCGTGGACGCCGGAGGCCATCACCGACCGGCTGGACGTGCTCTCCACACTCTTTATGCACCGCCTCGAAAGCGCCGCCCAAGGCGCGGGCACGCAAGGCTCGCCGCCCATTATCGTCGCATCCGTCCGCGCGTTGATGCAGCGCACGCTCCCTTACCGCCAGTTCCGCCGCGCCGCGCGCAAAATCGAGGTCAACGTGCGTCCCAAGGACGCCAGCGAATCCCTCACCGGGCTGGCGCGGCACGCGGGCGGCATCGGCTACGAACCCGTCAGCGTGGTGCAAGCGCCGGGCCAGTTCAGCCGGCGCGGCGGCCTGCTCGACATCTACCCGCCGCAAGCGGCGCTGCCGTACCGCCTGGAATTCTTCGGCGACGTCATCGACACTATCCGCGCGTTCGATCCCGCCACGCAGCGCTCGCTGCCCGAAGCCGGGCGCACGACGAGCTTCTGGCTGACGCCCGTGCGCGAGGCGCTGCCGCTGGACGGCGAACGCGCCCTGGCGACGTTGCGCGCGTTGCTGGAGACGCCGCTGCCCACCGATGTGCGCGCACTCCTCGAAACCGACGCGCAGGCGCTCGAAGCCGCCATCCCCTTCCCCAACCTGGAATTCTACCTGCCCTATTTTTACCAGGAAGACGGCACGCTCCTGCACTATCTGCCCGACAATGCCCTGGTGGTCCTGTGCGACGCCGAAAAACTGGCCACGCGCTGGCGTGAGTTGGAAGAAGAGGCCGTCGAGCAGCGCAAGCAAATCGCAGAAGAGGGGTACCTGCCGCTGAATGTCGAGCCGCCTTACGTCGCCTGGAACGCCATCCGTGAGCGACTGGAGCGCGCCGGCACGCTCGCGCTGCACGACGGCAGCGAAGGCGCGCTGGCGGAAGGGTTCACACCCGAGGTCCACTTCGCCGGACGGCTGCCGGAAGCCCTGGGACGCATCCGCCAATGGCTTTCGCTGAACGATCAGGTCGTCGTCGTCAGCCGCCAGGCCGAGCGCATGGCGGAACTGTGGCAAGAATTCAACCCGCCGCCGGTGTTGCAAAGCGTACCGACGGCGCCGGAAGGCTTGCTGACCTTCGTGCAGGGGGCAGCGCCCGGTGGTTGGCAGTGGAACAGCGCGCGCGGCATACGCCACCTCATCACCGACGAGGAACTCTTCGGCTGGCGGCCGCCGGAACCGCGCCGCCGCCCGCGCCGCCGCGCCGCCGCCCCCGAGTTTAATTTCGCGGACCTGCAACCGGGCGATCCGGTCGTCCATGAGGATTACGGCATCGGCATCTTCCGCGGACTGGTGACGCGCGGCGTGGACGACATCGAGCGTGAGTACCTGCTCATTGAATACGCCGCCCCACCGGCACACGGCGAGATCGAATCGCGCGGCAGCGACAAGCTCTACGTCCCCATCCACCAGGCCGACCGCCTCACGCGCTACATCGGCGCGGAGGACAGCCCGCCCCGGCTCAGCCGTCTGGACGGTGCGGCCTGGGCGCAAACGAAGGCTCGCGTGCAAGAGGCCACCGCGCACGTTGCCGCCGAGTTGCTGGAACTCTACGCCGCCCGGCAAATCGCGCCTGGCTATGCCTTCGCACCCGATACCGCCTGGCAGCGCGAGTTAGAAGCGGCCTTCCCTTACATCGAAACCGACGACCAGGTGCAGGCCATCGCCGCCGTCAAAGAGGATATGGAGAAACCCCGACCGATGGATCGTTTGATCTGCGGGGATGCCGGTTACGGCAAAACCGAGGTTGCGCTGCGAGCTGCGTTCAAGGCCGTTATGGACGGCAAGCAGGTGGGGATGCTCGTGCCGACGACGGTGCTGGCCCAACAACACTACGAGACCTTCCGCGACCGCTTGGCGCCCTTCCCCGTGACCGTAGAACTGCTGTCGCGTTTTCGCACCAACGCCGAGCAGCGCAAGGTTCTCATCGGACTACGCCAAGGCAAGGTGGACATCGTCATCGGCACGCACCGGC
This sequence comes from Thermoflexus sp., assembly GCA_020722365.1. GTDB lineage: Bacteria > Chloroflexota > Anaerolineae > B4-G1 > SLSP01 > DSWT01. Next base: position 1,400 of record DYKY01000202.1, on the reverse strand, counting down.
TGCTGCAACAGGACATCGCCTTCAAAGACCTGGGACTGGTGATCATCGACGAGGAGCAGCGGTTCGGCGTCACCCACAAGGAGCGCCTCAAGCAGATGCGCACCGAGGTGGACGTGCTCACCCTGACCGCGACGCCCATCCCCCGCACGCTCTACATGGCGCTGACCGGCGTGCGCGACGTGAGCATCATCGAGACGCCGCCGCAGGAACGGCTGCCAATTGCATCGTACATCGGCGTCTACGACAGCGACGTGGCGCGGCGTGCAATTTTGCGCGAACTCAAGCGCAACGGGCAAGTGTTCTACGTCCATAACCGCGTGGAATCGATCCACGCCGTCGCCGAACGGGTTCACATGCTGGCGCCGGAAGCGCGCATCGCTGTGGCGCACGGGCAGATGCAGGAGCGTGAGCTGGCGCGCGCGATGCAGCAGTTCGCCAACGGTGAGGTGGATGTGCTGCTGGCGACGACGATCATCGAAAGCGGTCTGGACTTTCCCAACGCCAACACCCTCATCGTCGAGCGGGCAGACCGCTTTGGGCTGGCGCAGCTCTACCAATTGCGGGGCCGTGTGGGACGCGGGACGCGGCGCGGCTACGCCTACTTCTTCCACAAGCGACGGATGAACGACGAGGCGCGCGCCCGATTGCAGGCGCTGGACGAGGCCACAAGCAGCGGCGGCTTCACTGTGGCGCTGCGCGACCTCGAAATTCGCGGTGCGGGCGACATCCTGGGCAAGCAGCAACACGGGCACGTCGCCGACGTGGGCTTCACGCTCTACACGCGCATGCTCTCGCGGGCAGTGAACCGCCTCAAGGCGGAGCACGCCGGGCAGCCGGAGCCGCCGGAACCCATCGGCTCGATCACCATCGAGCTGCCATTGGCGGTGGGTTTGCCCACGGACTACGTCCCCGACGACAAACTGCGCCTGCAACTCTACCGCCGTCTGGCCGATCTGACCACGGCGCAAGAGGTTACCCATCTGCAAGAAGAGCTGGAGGACCGCTTCGGGCCGTTGCCGGAAGAAGCGCAGAACCTCATCTACCAGTTGCAGCTCAAGATTCTGGCGCGCGACGCCCGCATCCCGGCCATCGTCGTCGAAAACGGGCAGATCGCGCTGCGCCCGCCGTGGCTCAAACGCTTCGATCCGAGCAAAATCGCGCAGGTGCGGCGGCGTTTGGCAGAACACGCGCGGGTCGGACGCCAGGAAATCTGGTTGCCCCTGGCCTGGGAAGAGACGCGCTGGCGCGACAACCTGCGCCACGTCCTCCAATCCCTGGCAGACTGGTGGGGCGAGATGAGCGAATCAGCGAATGGAGAATCGGCGAATCAGCGAATGGAGAATCGGCGAATCGGCGAATGGAGAATCAGCGAATCGGCGAATGGAGAATCAGCGAATAAC
>DYKY01000024.1 GCA_020722365.1 Thermoflexus sp. | reverse complement strand
GTTAATGTGCTTTATAAAATCAGGTTTGCAAATTTATATCAACGAAATCAGAGTTTGATTACTCCTACCGCTACTTTTACGGCGATGGCTACGGCAAGGACTTTCGCATCCTTAACCTGAAGGACGAAACCCACGTTGGCCAGACTGAGACGCTTCTTCTGGGCAACCTGCTCTCGTTTTATCAACAACAGCGCCTTTTCGAGGAACAAAGCGACGCCCTGCGGCCCTACAACCTGGAAAAGCCTCTATGGGTCTTCGTGGGCAGTACGGTCAACGCCGTGTACACCGAGAACAAGAAACCGCGCAGCGATGTGCTGACGGTGGTGCGCTTCCTCCATCACGTTTTGCAGGATCGCGCCTGGGCGGTCAAGACTATCCGGCAAGTCTTGGATGGCAAGACCGGCTTGGTCACAGACGGACAGGATATCTTCCTGGGGCGATTTAAGTACCTGGACGATGTTAAACTCTCACCGCAGCAAATACATGCGGATATTCTCCCCCGCCTCTTTCACGTCTCGGCGGGTGGCGGCCTGCACTTGTGTGATATCCGCAGTGGCGCAGGCGAACTGGGGCTGAAAGCCACGGGTGCGGAGGATTATTTCGGCCTGATCTACATCGGCGATACCGCCGCGTTCAAAAAACTCGTTGAGAGAGACCCGGCGGGTATCATTCTGGAGGACGATGTCATTGCGCATTCGCTGTTCGAGCGCATCAACCGCCCGGATTCGGGCCTTCATATCCTCATCGGCGCCAAGAAGTTTATGGAAGGCTGGAACTCCTGGCGCGTCGCCAGCATGGGGCTGCTCAATATCGGGCGGAAGGAAGGCTCGCAGATTATCCAACTCTTTGGGCGCGGCGTACGGCTGCGCGGCAAAGACCTCATGCTCAAACGCAGCGCCGCTCTACCCGGCGATCACCCGAAGCACTTGCGCCTCTTGGAGACACTCAACCTCTTTGCCGTGCGCGCCAACTATATGGCGCAATTCCGCGATTATCTTGAACGGGAGGGGGTCGAAGTCGAACCTGCCATCGAATTACCCCTCTTCGTCTGGGCCAACGAACAATTCCTACAAAAAGGTCTGGTGGTGCCGCGTCTACCAGAAGGCCGCGACTTTGCCGCAGAGACAACGCTACAGTTAAAACCCGATCCAAAGATACGGGTGCAGGTGGATATGTCGGTGCGCGTTCAGGCTATGGAAAGCACGCGGTTAGGCTTGCATACGACAGAAGTGCGCGCCGGGCAGGCACAGACCATTCCGCCGGAAAGCCCGGCATGGGTGGATTGGAGCCAGGCTTATCTCGACCTGCTGGCCTACAAAGCGCGCAAAGGGTTGACCAACCTGGTCATCCGCCCTGAGACGCCGCGTCACATCATCGAGCAGGTTCCTTGCACCATCATCGCCGACGAAGCCGTCGTCCGGCCACAGTCGTTTGCTAACCGCGCCTTGCTCCAGGAGGCCGTCATGCACGTTCTGCGCCGGTATGTGGACATATTCTACCGGGCGCAACGCGAACAGTGGGACGCGCAAACGACAGTCTATCGTTCCATGGATGCTGACGATCCCAATCTGGGCTTCAATCGTGGCGTGGTGCGCGAGAAAACCAGTCCGGCCTACGTGGTCAAAGTGCCACGCTCCGAGCCACAACTGGTGGAAGCCATTCAAAAGCTTCTCACAGAGGCACAGCGTCTTTACCAGGAAGAGAACGCGGGCTTACCACGCATCCATTTTGATCGCCATCTGTACCAGCCGCTTCTGGTGGAACAGGTTGAGAAAGCGCAGATGATCCCACCAGGATTGAAACCAAGCGAAGCACAGTTCGTGCGCGATCTCAAAGACTACTGGAACGCCGAAAAGGACAAATCTCTGGCGGGCAAGGAAGTGTTTCTATTGCGCAACCTGAGCCGTGGTCAGGGGGTTGGCTTTTTTGAAGAACGGGGTTTCTACCCGGATTTTATCCTCTGGATTTTGGATGATACAAGTCAGCGCATCGTTTTTGTCGAACCTCACGGCATGGTCTATGCCAAAGCCTATATGCACGATGAGAAGGCGCGCCTGCACGAGCGGCTGCCAGACTTAGCCGGAGAGATCGGGAAACGGAGCAACCGCAACGATATCCGGCTGGATGCCTTCATCTGAGCGTTGTGTGTTATGTTCCTATATCAGGCAGTCTGTCGTATCATCTGGTGCGTCTACGACCGGTTGCACGTAACAACGGTCAGGCATAAACCTCAATCGGAATCAACCGTTGTGACTGCGGTTTGGCATGGCGCTCATGGATAGCTTTGAAGCGGCGTTCAATGTTCAAGAGGACTTCACCTTTGTAATAGCGCTCGCCGCAGTGCAGGCAGACTTCACAGGGAACATTCTGCACAACTAAATATTCACCTCCTCGCCGGTAGATATACTCAACGAGGCGTTCTTCAAAGTCCGTGCTTCCACAGATATGGCAATGTGTTTCGTTCATTGTGAACTCCTTCGTGTCCACGGATCCACAAATTTCGGCGGTTTTGGGATGTAAACGGTAATAATGACGACGTCTTTCTGCCTCCAACCGCATACAACGTGAATCGGACGGTTATTCACAAACCCCAACAGTAAACAACTCTTGCCCCGTCCTGTATCCGCATATTGTTCCAGTATTTCATCATTCAGAACTGCATCGCGGATTTCGACGATGTCAATGTCTTCGTCGGATGCTTCTTGATCTGCGTGAGAGCTGACAACGAAATGGCCTTGACGTACTTTGGATTTGATGATCTCGATGTCCATTCTGATGGTTCTCCATTACAGATTGATGATTGACCTATACCTATTGTATCACGATGTGGGGGTTTGAGAATGGCGATTCCCTAAAGTGCAAACACCCGCCGGAGTTTCCGTACTCCGGCGGGCGTTTCTGTGTATCAGTTTACCCCAAACACTCCGCCATATCTGCCTCGACCGTCGTGGTCGGCGCGATGGCAAAGTTCTCCACGAGCACCTTCAGTACGCCGGGTGAGACGAACGCGGGTAGCGTCGGCCCGAGTTTGATGTTCTTGATCCCCAGCGAGAGCAGCGTGAGCAGGATGACGACGGCCTTCTGCTCGTACCACGAGAGGATGAAGCTCAACGGCAGGTCGTTGACGCCCACGCCGAAAGCGTTGGAGAGCGCCATGGCGATCTGGATGGCGGAGTAGGCGTCGTTGCACTGGCCCACGTCCATCAGGCGCGGGATGCCGCCGATGTTGCCGTAGTCGCCGCCGTTGGGTCTGCCAACCCCGTTGAAGCGGTACTTGCCGCAGGCCAGCGTCAGCATCACGGTGTCGGCGGGCGTCTTCTCGGCGAACTCGGTGTAGTAGTTGCGACCCGGCTTCGCGCCGTCGCACCCGCCGATGAGGAAGAAGTGCTTGATCTGCCCGGCCTTGACCGCGTCGATGACCTTGTCCGCCACACTGAGCACAGCGTTCCGCCCAAAGCCCACGGTCACGTTGACGTTGTCTTTGTCCTCCGGGAACCCACCGAGTGCCAGCGCCCGCTCGATCACGGGCGTGAAGTCCTTGTGGCCGTTCTCGTCAGCCTCGATGTGCGTCACGCCGGGCCACGCCACCAGCCCGGTGGTGAAGATATTGGCCATGTAATTGTCGCGTGGTTTCTGGATGCAGTTCGTCGTCATCAGAATCGCGCCGGGGAATTGGGCGAACTCCTTCTGCTGGTTCTGCCACGCGCTGCCGTAGTTGCCGTACAGGTGCGCGTACTTCTTCAGGCCGGGATAGCCGTGGGCGGGCAGCATCTCACCGTGCGTGTAGACCGTGATGCCCTTGCCCTCGGTCTGTTGCAGCAGCATCTCCAGGTCGGGCAGGTCGTGGCCGGAGATGAGGATCGCCGGTCCTTTGCGGACGCCGGTGGGCACGGTGGTGGGCACGGGATGCCCGAAGTGCTCGACGTGTCCGCTGTCGAGCAGTTCCATACAGCGCAGGTTGACCTCGCCGGTCTTCAGCGTCAGGGCGATGAGATCGTTGGCGGTCAGCGTGTCGTCGCGGATGGCGCTCAGCGCCTCGCTGAAGAAGTGGGTGACGGCGGGGTCTTCCTTGCCCATAATCCGGGCGTGATCGGCGTAGGCTGCCATGCCCTTCAGCCCGAAGAGGGTGAGCGAGCGCAGGCTGGTGACGTCATCGTTGCGTTGTTCGAGCCGGAGCACGAACTTGGCGGCTTGCTTCAGCATCCCCTCGACGGTGTCCACCGGGACGAGCGCCGCGCCCGCGGGCAGCGGATCTGCATCCGCGCCGGTGGCGGCGATGTAGGCCGCACGGGTTATCTCCTTGGCAGCCTGCGATTCCAGGACGATGTCGCGCATCCGTTCTGGATCGAAGTTGACGTTGGTGACGGTGGTGAACAGCCCTTCGATAATCGCGGTGTCGGCTTCGGGCGTCTCCTTGCCCAAACCGTGGAGCTTGTGCGCGTAGAACGCGATGCCGGTGAGGTTTTCGATCAGCAAATCTTGCAGTGCAGCGACCACCGGGTCCTTGCCGCAAACGCCGGAAACGGTGCAGGCTTCGCCTTTGGCCGTTTGTTCACACTGATAACAAAACATTGTACGCCTCCATAAGTGATTTTGCAAACCTGACAGGTTTTCTGAAACCTGTCAGGTTTCATGCTTTGATGATAGCAGATGGAGGCGTTGTTGACTACGACAAAAGTCTGATTTTAAGGCGTGTAGACCTCCCACACACTGCCCATCGGATCGAGTTCGTAGATCGTCTGGTTGATGTCTTTCAGCCAGATGGTGAGGTTGTGCATTCCGTAGCCCTGGTAGCTTTGCCGCCAGGTGTCGAAGCCGCTTTCGGGGGCGGTGGCCCAGCCCAGGTTGTCGCGCACTTCGGGATAGGTGCGCCAGACGAGGCCGAAACCGCGAATCGGTTGGAGCAGGCCGGCGGGCGGGACAAGACTGGGATCGCTTTCCGGGTCGCCCTCTTTGAAGGTGTCGATGTAACTCCGGTAGGAATGTCCGCCGTAATCGTCGAAGAAGACGTAAATTGTCTGGCTGGGTTCCAACCACAGCATAAAGCCGTGCTCGAAGGGCTGTTGCGCGGCCCAGCCGATTTCTGCCGGATTTGGGCATTTGCCCTCCATGACTGTAGCCAGTTCGGGTACCCAGGTGTTGGCGCACGCGATGGTGAGCGCAAGCTGTGCCTCTGTCGTACCCACACTGTTGCGCACCTGGAGCACTACCGGCCCCCTCTTGGGCGCAATCGCCGCCGTCCCGCCGTCGGGGTCGAGGTTGCCGATGCCGTCCATTGTTCCGCCATCCCCCATCCACATCAGGCTGGCTTCCGTTCCGCCCGTGGCTTGCCAGGTCACGTTGACGGTTTCGCCTTGGACAATGGTGCTGCGATCCGCGGTGAACGACTGAATCACGGGCGCGCCGGCGGCGGGTTCGGGCGTCGCCGTGACTGTTGGCTCAGGTATCTGCGTGGGTGTCGATGTTGATTCAGGTGTCTGCGTGGGCGTGGATATCGGCTCGGAGGTATGGGGGGGCGTGACGGTCGGGATGGTTGGCTCAGCCGTCGGTGTGACACAGGTGGTACCGCAGCCGCCGGGACATTCGCCCGGGCAGTAATAGACCTCGTCGGTGGCGCACGCGGGCGGAGTGCAGATGACCTGGGGGATGGCTGTAGGATTGATAGTAGCGCGCGGTAGATTGCATGCCAGGGTTACCACCATCATCACGACTATTCCCAAGATTTTCATTGTGCGCATTGTTGTTTCCTCCAAAATCAATCGTGGGGCAAACTGTCGTTTGCCCGTGCTGCAAGCAAGCTAACAACTTGCGCTACATTCCGCTAAATTCTCGTGCGCCGCATCGACGCGGCACATCAGTTTGATGAGGGCTTTGGTGATGGCGAGTACCGGTCGTTTTTTCAGTCGCATACACTATGCATTACCCTTTTGCCGGAGTCTGATTTTCCTGCTGGTGTTTAAAGGGTGTGCAGCAGGGCGATGACATCCGCGAGCGCGCCCCGATACGTTGGCGGCGGGTCAATCTCCTCCATCTTCGTCGCCGGGCCGGGTACGAGGAACGTCGCGCAGCCCAGACGTGCGGCGACCATATCCATCGCCTCGTCGCCGATCATCAGTGCCTCCTCCGGTGCGCAGCCGAGTTCGTCGAGAATCTCCTGGTAGTACCCCAGGCTCGGTTTGGCGAAGTGGGAGTTCTCGTAGGTGGTCACTTTGCGATACGGAAAGTCTGCAACACCCGCCCAGGCCAGCCGGTGCTGCGTGGCGATGTCGGGGAAGTGCGGGTTGGTGGCGATGACCACATCGAAGCCTTTGTCGAAAGCCGTTTGCACGGCGAGACGGGCGTCCGGCTTGGATGTCGTGTACTGGCGCAACGCCGGAAAGACGCGCGTGTAAAAGTCCATAAACCGCGGTTCCATTTCCTCGCGGGGATAGCCGATGAGCGGATAGAAGACTTCGGCGAAAGCCTCCTCGTTGGTACGGCTGCCGTCGTTGTTCGTTACCGCATCGGCGCCGCGCATCACGCTGGGCGCGAGTTTGTCCGGCGGGATCCATGCTGCCATATGCTTCGACAACAACGCAAAGTAATGCGGAATGAAGTCGTTCCGCATATCGTGTTCCAGCAGTGTGCCATCGAGATCGAAGAGAATGGCTTTGAGGGTCATTGTGCGTTCCTTTTTTTGTCAGCAGATTAAGCAGATTTAGCAGATGAAGTTAAATCTGCTCAATCTGCTCAATCTGCTGACGTAAAAACGAGCGGTGTTAAAGCTCGTACAACTCGCCGTATTTGTTCCGCAGGTAGGCGATGTACGGTTCCACGCGCAGCGGGCCGCCGGTCACGCGCTCGATTAGTTCAGGCGCGGTGTATTTGCTGCCGTGGACGTAGATGTTGTCCTTGAGCCAGCCGTGCAGCGTATCGAACTTCCCCTGCGCGACTTCCGCCGGAATCTCAGGGTGCGCATCCAGCGCGCATTGATAGAACTGCGCGCTGAGGATGTTGCCGAGCGTATACCCCTGGAACGCCCCGCCGATTAGCCCACCGTACCAGTGGACGTCCTGGAGCGCGCCGTCGCGGTCGTCCGGCGGCGCGATACCCAGATCGGCTTTGAAGCGCGCGCGCCACGCTTCGGGCAGGTCGCGCACGGCGAGAGCGCCTTCGAGCAACGCCAACTCGAAATCGAAGCGCAGCATCACGTGCAGGTTGTATGTCACCTCGTCGGCATCGGTGCGGATGAGCGAAGGCTGCACCTTGTTGATCGCCCGGTAGAAGGTGTCCAGCGGCACGTCGCCCAACTGTGCCGGGAAGACGGCCTGAAGCTGCGGGTAGTAGTGCGTCCAGAAGCCGCGACTGCGCCCAACGACGTTCTCCCACAGGCGGGACTGGCTCTCGTGGACGCCGGACGATGTCCCACCTGCGATCGGCAAGGCTTCATACGCCGGATTGCATCCCTGCTCGTACATCGCGTGCCCCGCCTCGTGCATCGCGCTGAACAACGCCTCGCTCAGGTCATTTTCCTTGTAGCGCACGGTGATGCGCACATCGCCGATGGAGAAGCCGGTGGTGAACGGATGCGGGCTGACGTCGCATCTCCCGCGTTCAAAATCGTAGCCAAACGCGCGGATGACCGGCTCGAAGAAGGCGGTTTGCTGCGCCTGCGGGAACGTGCGGTGCAGGCAGGCGTCGTCTGCCGGAGGCTGCGCCGCAATCGCCTGGACGATGGGCGTCAACTGCTCGCGCAGTTCGGCGAACACGACGCGCACCGTCGAAGCCTTCATTCCATAATCTGAGAAGTCGATCAACGGATCGGCGATGTGCTCGTAGCCGGGGAAGAAATCGGCCAACCGGCGGCTCATGTCGAGCGTCTTTTCCAGGTAAGGCTGCACCAGGGCGAAGTTGTTCTCCGGGCGCGCTTGCGTCCACACGGTATAGGTCTCTGCCGAGTGGCTGAGGAACTGGCCCATAAACGCCGCCGGAACCTTGGTGCGGCGCTCGTACTGGCGACGCGACACGCGGATCAAGCTGGCGTTATCGTCGTCGTAGGGCAGGCTTTCTTCCAGCGGACGTAACTCATCCAGCAGATGGCCGATGGCGGGATCGGTGAGTTTTTCGTGCGCCAGCCGACCGAGGATCGCCGACTGTCGTGCGCGGGCCGCCGCGCCGCCGGGCGGCATGTAGGTGCTTTGATCCCAGTTCAGCAGCGCCCCCGCCGCGCCAATATCGTTGGCTTCCTGTAAACGGCTTTTCAGTTCTTCGAGTTTAGGGTCCATTCAACACTCCTTTGGGATAGTCTGATTGTCGTTAGTCAGATAGTCGGTCAATTTGTCGAAGAAGGGCTAACGACGGTAACCTACGACGGCGATCTCGCCCGATTTCACCGTGATGCGCTCCACGCAGACTTCGCTCGGCCACTTACCGGGCAGTTCCTCATCGACCCAACGTTGCACGAGAGCCTTCAGGCCAATCGACCACTTGTTGATGCTGACTTTTTCGATGACGACAGTAGCGCGGCATCCTGAAGCCCCAAGGTTGACCACTCCTTCGAGTTTGAGGGTGTTCTTGAGGTTGATGGGCAGGTCGAGGTTGGCCTCTTCCAGTACCGAGGGGTCGACTTCCATATAGGCCGTAGCTTCGCCTGATGTGAAAGTCAATCTGAAGTTCTGGACACCATCGGTGTATTGATCTAGCGCCTCTTGCGCGATGGCGGTGAGCGCCGTATCCGTCGCCGTGATACGCACCCGTTCTCCGACCTCCAGGTCTCGCAGCGCGAGGATGTCGTCCAGTGTCTCGATCGGGTACTGCGGCAGATCCAGGTCTTCCGGCAGTTCTACGATTTCGACGGGTTCAGGCTCCACGACCCCCAGCCATTTCAGAATTGGTCCGATAATCGGCCATTCGGGCAGCGGGGGCAACGCCGTCGCGTTCGATGCAGCCTGCACCGGCATTGCCGCACTCAACAACAACAGACTCAACACTAATGTTACAAGAACCTTTCGGTGTTTCATTTTTGTCTCCTTTTCTCTTGAAATTTCCGATATGGTGCTGCTTTTTCATACGACACAGCCTTCTACTTTACTTTTATAAGGAAAGGTGGCAACGATTAATTCTGGTGTCACGAAGCGTGGGTCCTCGGCTCGCGGAACAGGGCGTAACCAGGGTAGGTTGTTTTCCAGCGCCGTCTCCAGATACAGCATTACGGCTTCCAGCAGCGCGGCTTTAGCCTCGGGGATTGAATTACTCTGTGAGGCCACATCAAGGTCGGGACACAGAGCGGTATATCCACCCTCCTCCTGAAAAATCACGCCGGTAAATACGAATTCGGGTTGTTCCATGGTGTACTCCTTCATCGTCAAATGCTTTTGATTCAATCTTCTTCGTTAATCCCCCACCAGTACATATCCGCCAGCTTGCGGTGTTCCTGGTGCAGCCGGACATAACTCTCGTGACGGTGCGCATCGACCTCGCCTGCTTTGACGGCGCGTAGCACGGCGCATCCCGGTTCGACGGTGTGGCTACAATCCGAAAAGGCGCAATTCGGTACGTATGGCGCGATGTCGGGGAAGTAAGCATCGATTTCCTCTGGATCGAGATCGAAGAGCGCCAGCGCGCGGATGCCCGGCGTATCGGCGACCCACCCACCGACCGCCAGAGGGAACATCTCGGTGACGGTGGTGGTGTGTCGTCCCTTGCCGGTGACATGGCTTACGGCCATCACGCGCTTGCCGAGTCCCGGCTCTAGTGCGTTAAGTAGACTCGTCTTGCCCACGCCCGAAGGCCCGATGAAGGCCGAAATTTTGTCCTTCAACCGCTCGCGCAGCGACGCAACGCCTTGTCCGGTGACCGCGCTGGTGTAGATGACGTCGTAGCCGATCCGCTCATACACCCCAAACAGGGCGACGGCTTTTTCCAGACCAACCAACTCTGTTTTATTGGCGCAAATCAGCGCAGGGATATCCTGACGCTCTGCCCCTACCAGCAATCGATCTAGCATCTTGAGATGCGGTGCGGGATTAGCGCAGGCTATGACAAAAACTGCCTGGTCCAGGTTGGCGATAATCACCTGTTCCTGCTCGCGGAGGTATCCCTGCCGGTTCCAGCGTCGCGTTCCACGCCCGGAAGCCAGCGGTTTGAGCCGCGCCAGTGACCGTTCGCGTTTGTGAACCGACTCGATGACTGTTCCACCATCGTCGAGTGTCTGCCAGTCTACCCGGTCGCCCACAGCGACGATGCTGCTCTCGCTACGTTCCTTTTTCAGCCGTCCCCGCACGCGCGCAACGACCTGCCCGCCTGATTCGGTCAGTAGCGTATAGAATCCACTCTGCGCTTTGATGACCAGCCCTTTTTGGATATGCCCTCCTCAACGATAGCCTCATTTCAACGCTTAAGGCGGATCATAATCCGCCGTCCCCGCAACGCCGGATTGTGATCCGGCGTAAGCATGCTCGTGATCGGTTATGTTGCCATTGTACTATACAGCGGTATTGGCGCAACCGTGACAAAAGGTTATACTGGGAACGTTGGCGCGTTCAAACGCAGAGTAAACTATGAACCAAAACGATATTGTCATTCCCGAAACCTGGCGCGCGCTGGACGTGGCAGGTTGGCACAGCCCAATCTTGATCTTTGGGTCCAGCGACAGCGGCAAAAGTACCTTTGCGCGCTACCTGTATGGCCGGTTGACGGCGCACTACGACAAGGTCGCCTTTGTCGACGCTGACATCGGGCAGAGCAGCTTTGGCTTGCCGGCGACGATTGTTGCCGGCATGAGTCAGGGGCAAGCTGATCGGGACTTCCCGCCGGGCGGGATGCGCCGGATGTGCTTCGTCGGAAGCAATACACCCGTCGGTGCCATGCCGTCGGTGCTGATGGGCCTGTACCGGATGAAGCGTTTTGTGCTGCGACAGAAGGCGGATGCAGTGCTCATCGATACGTCCGGCCTGATCGATCCGTTGCACGGCGGCGCCGATCTCAAGTGGGCAAAAGTGGAACTGTTCCGCCCGTGTACGGTGGTGGCGTTGGCGCGCGAGCAGGAGCTTGAGCCGCTGCTGTCGCCGCTGCGCCATCTGCCGGATGTAACCCTGATCGAGTTGCCTGTCTGCGACGCCGTCCGCCCGCGCACAACGGAAGAACGCCGCGCGTACCGGGCGGCGTGTTACCGCGCCTATTTCGCTTCGGCGCAACGCCTGCCGTTGGTCTACCGTCAACTGGCCGTCTTCCCGGATCAGGCGTTCACGCCGGGACGGTTGGTTGCGCTAGAAGGGCGCGCTGGGTTCACTGTGGCGCTGGCGTTGGTGGAGAGCGCGAACGATGTCGCCGTCTGGCTGTGCACGCCGTGGGACGAAAAAGCGCAGGTGGCGACGCTGCGACTTGGCAATCTGCGCATCGACATGGAGACCTATCAGGACGCGCGCCTGTGAGCGTGGCAGGTAACTTGCCGACCACGAAGGAAGCAGCGAATAGACGAATTCGGGATTCTGGTCAACGAGAGTTCGTGCCGGTGGTATTGTCTATTCGGTTATTCGCTATCAATTCATGGTTGGCTTATGTCTATACATAGTTGTGATAAGCGCGACTAGATGAAAAGTATCAAGTGGTTGTGGATGTCGCTCCTTGTTGTCGTGTTGGGATGCACGCTTAGCGCACCGACGGAGGAGAACATACCGACAAAAGCGCCGGCCAGCTTTTCCCCCGTGATGACACCGTCTGCCATCTCCCCTGTGGCGACGCCAACGATTGTTTCGCCGCTCCCTTCTCCAACTCCCGTTGTGCTGGCGACGCCGGTGGCGAGTAGAGACCATGCTCTCTATCTGCCGTTGATTTTCGCACCGGAGGCGACGCCAACGCCGGTTCCTACGGCTACCCCACCGCCAACGTCAACCCCACTGCCGCCGCCGGTTCCCAAGCCCTCTTTCGGCATCCAGATCGATCCCAACACCGACGATCCTGCGCTCGTGCTGCGTTGGGTCGAGGGTCTGGGTTTCGGCTGGATCAAAATCCAGGCGGAGTGGGGATCATCGAACAGGAGCCTGAGCGTTATCGCTGGGTGGAACTGGACCGGCTGGTGCAGTTGAGCAACGATTTCGGATTCGACCTGTTGTTGGGCGTCGTGAATGCGCCGGGCTGGCTGCGATCGGGCGTAGGCTACAACGGCCCGCCGCACGATCCGGCGGAATTTGGGCGCTTTATGGGCGCGCTCGCGTCGCGCTATGCTGGACGGGTGACGGCCTACGAGCTATGGAACGAGCCGAACTTGCAGCGCGAGTGGTACGGCGAAACGCTCGACCCTGCGGCGTTCGTCGCCTTGACGGCAGCGGGCAGCCAGGCGATACGCCAGGCCGATCCGCAGGCGTTGATCATCAGCGCCGCGCCGGGCGTCACCGGCATCGACGACGGTGTGACTGCCATCGACGACCGCCGTTTCCTGCGCGAAGCGCTTCAGGCGGGTTTGACGCAGTGGGTGGACGGGATCGGCATCCATCCGTACGGGTACGGCAATCCGCCGTGGGAGCGCGCAGCGGATGCGACACACGCCCGTACTGCCTGGAACGAGCATCCGAGCTTTTTCTTCCTGGACACGCTGGAGGATTACCACGCCATTCTGGTCGAAGCGGGTGTGGAGGCGCAGCTCTGGCCGACGGAGTTCGGCTGGCCTGCCGCCGACGGCATCCGCTCGACCAATCTGCCCCCTGAGTTTGATTATCCCTACGCTGCGTGGGTGACGGAGCAGGAGCAGGCCGAGTATCTGACGGCAGCGGCGCGCCTGATGCGTGAGCGCCCGTGGGTGGGACCGTTCTTCATCTGGAATCTCAACATGAGCGTAACGTGGGGCGCGGAACGTCCCGAATCGCTGTTCAGCCTGCTGCGTCCTAACGGGGTTTACCGCCCGGCTTACCTCGCGCTACGATTTCACCAACCGTGATGAAAAGCCGGCGCAGTTCGTCACTGCGCCGGCTTTTCAATCGACTGTGCTATGGCCGGTTTTCGACCGTGCCGCCACGTTTTTTATATGGGCGTTTGCTTTCCCAGTTTAATTTGTAATTCAAGAAGCTCCTCTTGCTTCCCCTTGGCGAGTAAGCTGGCCTGTTTCGGCCATAGGGAGAGATAGCGCGCCCGTAAACCGCTTTCGCTCACGATGGTCTTGAGCCGCTCTGGCGTCAGCCGCGCCAACTGCTCGAAGATCAAGATGCCGGCGGCGTTGAGCACCTGCTCGGTTTTCTTCCCAATGCCCCAGATGCGGGTGAGATCGTCCGGGCGGACCAGCGTCCGCTCTTCGACAGGGCCCGCCTCTTGTGCGCTCACCGTCTTGCCCGCACTCGGCGCGAAATCGAAGGCGCCAACCTCCGAGGTGCGCCAGCGATAGTCACTGCTGAGCGCCATCTTAAAGTCCTCCAGGATGCCGGGCTTGTCGTTGATCGCCCATTGGTCGCCGAACCAGCGGTAGAGCAGGCCGCAGCGGATCTGCTGCGCGTAAGGCGTCTTGTTCCAGCGGTCGATTTCCTTGTACACCTCGCGCACCCAGCCGACGTTCTGGCTGACCCAGCCTTGATCGTGCTCGCCGGCGGGCCGGTGGATGTGGTTCATCTCGGTGATGTAGACCGGCAGGTCGCGCCACTTCGCCGGGATGCGCTCCATAAACAGCCGGTAAATCTGGAAGTCATAGTAGTGGTCCCACAACGGTCCCGTTCCATTGCCGAACCGTTGCAGGTGGGTGACGGCGGCGAGATTTGGCCCGTGCGTGTAGGCGTGCAGGATGATGCCATCCAACGCCTGGATGTTCGCCAACATTCTCTCGTAGTAGTCCAACGGGCGGATGTGCGAGTTGTTGTCCGCTTTCCACTCCATATAGTTGTACGGATCGATGGCGCCGGGGCAGACGATAGCATTGGGCAGCACCGCTTTGATCTTGGCGTAGGTTTTGTTGAATGCCTCCGCATACATCTCCGGGGAAATGTGCTCGATAGGATGTTCGAAGCCGCCGGGATGCTCGCGCGGGTTGTTCTGCTCGTTGCCGATCTGGATGGTCCACGTGTAGTCCTCGGCGGGCACGTCGGTGCGCTTGAGGAACAGCTCCACCCACCGTGCGGCAGCGGCGGCGAAACCATCGTAGTATTTTGCCTCGGGCAGCGTGCCGCCGGGTTCGTAGCCGTGGTTGAGCCGCACGATGACGCCGTACCCCTGGCTGGCCCATTCCCAGAAGAAGGCGCGGATGTCGTTGTTGGGCTGGAGACTTGCTGCGTTTTTGCCGCAGACTTGCGTGAAGAAAACCCATCCCTTTTTCCCCTTGCCCTGGAACAATCCGCGAATCGCCCCCTTCGTGTGCGGGTCGTCCGCGATATCGACCGCGTGGATGCCGAAAATGTGCGGCGAGACGCCGGTAGGGCAATTGAGTTCTGCTGCAGCTTTGCGATTGTCTTCCTGGGTGGGGTGGCGGACGTACCACGCGGCGACATAGCCCTCATAGCGTGCGGGTGTGCGCACCTTGATCCATTGATCCATTTGGCCGACCTTGTTGCCCGTCGTCGCGGCATCTTCCAGCGATTCCAGGACCGTCTTGTGCGGCACCCACCACACCTGTTCTGTGGTCACGCTTGCACCTGCTCGCACCTTCAACCCGAACTCCGGGCTCTCGACGACGACGTAACCGGTCGGTGTGCCCTCTTTGGGTTTGGGGATCACGGGCTGTGTGCCGCCGGCTTGCAGTTTGACGTACCATGCGGCGGTGTAGCCGGTTTGGCCGGTGGGGGTCTGCACATTGAGCCACTGGTTCATCTGGCCGATCTTCTGCTTGACTACGGCTTCCTTTTCGAGCGCCTTGAGCACCGTTCCGTGGGGCATCAGTTCCACTTGCGCGTATCCCACGCCCGGTCCCTGGCGCAGTTTGAGCGGATCGTCGGGACTGTCGACGACGACAAAGACAACCGTCGCCGGTTCTTCAATGGGTACGGGTGGCGGGAACTTGAGGTACCAGGCCGCCACATAGCCGGTTTTGCCGTTGGGCAAGCGCACCCACAGCCATTGCCCGGTCTTGCCCACCTTGTCGCGGGCTACGTCGGCATCTTCCAGCGCACCGAGGATGGCGTTGTGCTGGGCCTGGTCGACCACGGGAGCGCCGACATAGGGCGCTTGCCGCACGTTGAGAAAACCGGCGTCAGGGCTGTTCACCTGGACGTCGATGGTCGTTTCGGGAGGTGGCGTCGGTGTCGTCCCGCCGCCGCCGGAGAATGGTTCCAGAAACGGCGTGGGATCGATGAGGTCGTGGGGGTAGTTCGTCTGTCCAGAGGCGGTGGCCCCCTGCTTTTTGAGGCTCAAGTGGAGGTGTGAGCCATCGGAGTTGCCGGTGTTGTCGGCCAGGCCGATCAGTTGCTTGGCTTTCACAAACTGCCCGCGGGTGACGACGGCCTGGGATAGATGCGCGTAGATCGATTCGTAGCCGTCATCGTGCTGAATGCGGACTTGATTGCCATAAGGCTTGCCGATGGGATCGATGCTGCCGTCCAGCCGCACATCACTCACGAACCCATCGGCGACGGCGTAGATTTCACTGTCGTGCGGGGCCATAAAGTCGATGCCTTCGTGGCCGGGTAGACCAAATTTGTTGTAGATTTGTGGATTGACGCCAAACTTTTGGGTGATCGTCCCATACTCTGTAGGCCAACGCATACGAAATGCCATAGTTATCCTCCTTATTCAGAACTATCGAAAGTCGAAAGTGCACCAGACTACAAAAGTCTTGCGAGAGGTTATGTGTTGAGACTTTTGTAGTTTTTTCCACTGACACCCTAAGTATATGCGAGTTTGGCTGTGAAGTCAAAAACCCCAAATAACATTGTCAACGTCGCCGTTTCTTGAGAACGCCGCCGCCGACCTCGGCGACGAGCATGCCAAGGAGAATGAGCGCGCCGCCGAGCCATTCGCGAGCTTCGAGAATTTCTCCGGCGAAAGCGACGGCGAACAGCGCTGCGAATACCGGTTCCAGCGCGAAAATCAAGGCCGTGTGCGTGGGTGAGGTGTGGCGCTGTCCCCACGTCTGCACGCCGAAGACGAATGCCGTAGCGATCAGCGCCATATACACGATGGCGGGCAACGCCGATGCGGGTGGCAGCAGCGCGTGGCGCTCGAACAGCAGCGCGGCTATCGTCGAAAGCGCTGCCGTAGTGAAGAGTTGCGTCGCCGTGAACGGCAGCACATCGTAGTGTGGAGCAAAGCGCGCAGTGCTGGTGATGTGCGCCGCAAAGCCGATGGTGCACAGCAGCACCCACAGGTCGCCGGGCGAGAGAGTCAGGCGTTGATCCAGGTTCAGCGTTAACAGGCCCAGTCCCACCGTGGCGATGAGCACGCCGAACGTCGCGGCGCGGGTGGGGGGCTTGCGAAGTAGCGTCGCGGCGAAGAGCGGCACGAGCACTACACTCAGCCCGGTGATGAACGCAGCTTTGGCGGCTTCCGTGGTCTGCAAGCCGATGGTCTGCGGCACGTAGCCCAGCGTGAGGAAGACGCCGGTGAACGCTCCGGCCCGCAGCGCGCGTGATTGGATGGGAATTGGCCGCGACGCGATTCGGCGCTGCAGCAGTAACAATCCTGCCAGTGCGCCGCCCGCCACCCAAAAGCGCACTGCCACGAACACCAGCGGCCCCACTACATCCAGCGCATTTTTGACGACCACGAACGTCGATCCCCAGATGGCCGTCACCACCACTAAAGCGATATCTGCTTTCCATCTTCGCATACTTCATCCCTAAAAATCTGCGTATCCATCCAGATGGAACATGCTTTACCCGCAAAACAAGTACGTCCCGCCTTCAGGCTGAGAAGAAATCTGCTAAATCTGCTTAATCTGCTGACGAAACGGAAACGGTTGTACAGGTCAAAAACTTGACGCGCATCGCCTTTGTGCTATAATTTGCCCGTTTGCAATCTGAACGACAAGCGTTTCTTGGTCAATCTCCCGGCCTCGTGAAGTGCACGAGGCGTTTTTGTGCCAGGGAGTATAGCACAAGTTGATGAAATGAACGCAGCGGTCAGCGTTAGCACAAGCTGGCCGTTGTTTGTTGCATAACAAGAAGCAAGAAGCAGGATGCAAGAAGCAGGAAGGAAAGAGGGGAAGCAATGGCAAGGAAGAAGGAAGCACCATTAGAAAACGTCCGCATCATCGGCCTCTTTGCCCACGTGGATGCGGGAAAAACAACGACGTCCGAGTCGATTTTGTACTATACCGGGCGGATTCACCGCGCGGGCAATATCGACGATGGCGATACGCAGATGGACTTTATGCAGCAGGAGCGCGAGCGTGGTATTACGATCATGTCCGCCGCGACCGCCTGCCACTGGCGCGATCATCGCATCAACCTGATCGACACGCCGGGCCACATTGACTTCACCGCCGAGGTGGTGCGCTCGATCCGCGTGATCGACGGCGCGGTGATGATTCTGTGTGGCGTTGCTGGAGTGGAACCGCAGACGGAAGCAGTGTGGCTGCACGCCAATCGCGAGCATCTGGCGCGCCTGATCTTCATCAACAAGCTAGATCGCATCGGCGCGGATTTCTATCGCGTGCTGGATGAGATTCACGAACGGCTGACGCCCAACGCGCAGCCCTTGCAACTGCCCATCGGCAGTGAAGGGGATTTCGTGGGGATCGTCGATTTGCTCACCAGGCAGGCGTGGGCCTGGCACAATGGCGACGATGAGCCTGAAAGTGTCCCCGTGCCGGCGGATATGGTCACGCAGGTTGCCCAGGCGCGCGAGCAACTGTTGGATGCCATCTGCGAAACCGACGATAATCTGCTCGAGCAGCGTCTTGATGGCGTCGACATTGGCTTGGAGACGTTCCGCGCGGCGCTGCGCAAGGCCGTCATCGCCGGAGACATTGTGCCGGTGCTGTGTGGCACATCGCGCAACCGCATCGCCGTGCAACCGCTGCTCGATGCGATTGTCGATTATTTGCCTGCGCCGGTCGATATCCCACCGGTGCTCGGTCACAATCCCGCCAACCCGGAAGAAATCATCGAGCGCCCGGATGCTTTCGACGTGCCTTTCTGCGCGTCGGTGTTCAAAATCGTCACCGACCCGCACGTGGGACATTTGAGCTGGGTGCGCGTCTTCTCCGGGCAGATGCAGGCCGGCGACCTGACCTATAACCCGCGCGCCGACACGTCCGAGCGGGTGGGACGCATCTACCGGATGCACGCCAACCGCCGCGAGCAGGTGGACGGCATGGCGGCGAGCGACGTGGTGGCGTTGGTGGGTGTCAAATCGGCGATGACCGGCGATACGCTCTGCGATCCTGCACATCCGATTGTCCTCGAAGGCATTCACTTCCCCAAACCGGTGATCGCGGTCGCGCTGACGCCGTCATCCACCAAAGAACGCGAGAAGCTGCACGAAGCTGTGAGCCGCCTGTGCGACGAAGACCCCACGCTTATCCAGAACTTCGACGCCGAGACGGGCGAGCTGACGTTGGCGGGGATGGGCGAGTTGCACCTGGACGTCTCCGTGGACCGGCTGCGTACCGAATTCGGCATTGTGCCGCAGGTAAGCGCGCCGCAGGTTTCCTACCGCGAGACCGTGACCAGGCGCGCCGAAGTCACGACGACGTACAAGAAGCAATCCGGCGGACACGGCCACTTCGCCGAAATCGTACTCGGCATCGAGCCGCTGGCGGAAGGTGAAGAAACCGAAGAAGCCGACGAGAACGGCGTGGCGTTCGTCCACGCTGCGCCGCCCGCTGAATTGCCGCGCGAGTTCTGGCGTCCGGTGGAACTGGGCGTGCGCCGCGCGTTGGAGCAGGGCGTGATTGCGGGGTATCCCGTCACCGGCGTCAAGGTGACGCTGTTGGGCGGGCGCTATCACGAGGTCGACTCGGCGACGATGGACTTCGAGGTCGCCGGCGGGATGGGGGCGCGGCAGATCGTGCGCGCGGCGGCTCCGGCGCTGCTCGAGCCGATTATGCGCATCGACATCAACGCGGCGGAGGAGTACGTAGGGCCGATCGTCGCCGACATCGGGCGGCGACGCGGTCTCGTCAACACGATGCGCGTGCGCGGGCATCTGCGCAACGTGGACGGCGAAGTGCCGCTGGCTGAAGCGCGCGGTTACGCCACCGATCTGCGCAGCATGACGCAGGGGCGCGGCACGTTCACGCTCGAATTCAAGCGTTATGCCGTCGTGCCGGAGAGCATCGCGGCGGGCGTCATCAAAGAGCGACAGGCGGCGGGGAAAGTGCCGATTCGGTAGGAATTTCTGATAATAAGCAGCGGGGCAACAAGATCAGCTTGTTGCCCCGTTTTTTCGCTCAGGACTTTCCAATAGTCCTTTGCTCGCAGTCTTTATTTTTCTTTCGCCTACTCTTATGCTATGATTATAGCGTAACTTTGAGGTAAGGAGAAGTCTATAGCTGTCATTGACTTGTCTGGCGGACGTTCGTATAATGAGAGTGAGAGAGCAAATTGATGCCGCAGGTGGTATTGAAACGGGGTGAAATATGACGAGCTTGTCACTTTATCTGGATACGCTGGTCCAGGAGATTCAAAAACCAGAAGCTGAGGTTATGGGGTTAGCTCTGCAGACCGGGTTGCGTCAACTGTGGCGCGAACGTGCTTTGGGGCGCTATTTGCGCGGCGAGATCGCGCGTGCGGAAGCTATCGAGACTGCTGGCATTGATTGGGTCGAGTTGGCCGAGCGCCAACATACAGCCATGCTGGAGGATCTGGCATGGGCGTCGGTTCAACAACCTCAATCCCGAAACTGCAAAGGATAGCGATCCGGGGCTTCGAGCGCGGCCAATTCAATATCCGCATCCAGTTCCGGCCAATGGAATTGTGTCGGTCCTAGCCGTTCTACCGTATAAATTTCGGCGACGGTGGCATCCAGAAAAACTGGGTAATCGGCAAACGGCACAAAATACTCCTGGTCATCCACCCACAACCAGAAACCCAGTGCAGTAATATCGGTCACTTCACTGGCCAAAGTGACGATGCCAGGCAGCTCTAAACTCATCTTCGTGCTCCTTTACCAGGGTTTCGATGCGACGCAACTCCCTGGCGTTCAAATTGTGAAAACTGTCCAGGGCGACAATCGGTTCCAGCCAGAATTTCGCAATGCCGTCGGGCGTCGTAATATGGACATGCATCCGGCTCTCCTCACGGCTGTTGAAAAAGAAACGGTAAGAACCTTCACGGCGTATGGTCGGCGCCATTGTAACCTGCTTTCATCTTGGGTTTATACTCTTATTGTATATGTAACCGCACGCTGGTCAACTAATGAATACATAGGGACATGTGCCAGAGTCGGAATAGCGGAGAAAAAAGCGAACGATTGTGCTTTCCCCCTTTTGTGCTATAATCCGTTCTCGGCGCAATAGAGCGCTCTTATACGTGCGTGGTCTTTCAGGGCCTTGCCGGTAATGGCAGGCCCTCTTTTTCTGCAAGGAAGATGGCTGTTCCGGTGGAATAACTCCGGGGGCGAAAAGTCCACGCGACGATCTGACGAAGGACGATTTGACTATTTTTAAGGGAGATTTATGACAACAGAATTTCAAGCGTTTGACCTGCATCCGGCGTTGATGCAGGCAGTGGATGAATTAGGGTACGAAAGCCCGACCCCCATTCAGGAGCGGGCGATTCCGGTGTTGATGAGCGGGCGCGACGTGCTCGGCCAGGCGCAGACCGGCACGGGCAAGACGGCGGCCTTCGCGCTGCCGATGTTGCACGGGCTGCAAACCGACGAGGCGCGCGGGCGCGTGCAGGGCCTTGTGGTCGCTCCTACCCGTGAACTGGCGATTCAGGTGGCGAAAGCCGTGTACGAATACGGACAACATCGCGGCGTGCGCGTGCTGGCCGTCTACGGCGGGCAGTCGTACAGCCAGCAGATCAGCCGCTTGCAGCGCGGCGTCGACATTGTGATCGGCACGCCGGGCCGGATGCTCGATCTGATTCGCAAGAATGTGCTCGACCTCAGCGCGGTGCGCTATCTGGTGCTGGATGAGGCCGATGAGATGCTCAGCATGGGCTTCATCGAGGACATCGAAGCGATCCTCAGCGAGACCCCGCCGACGCGGCAGACGGCGCTCTTTTCCGCCACGCTGCCCGAACCGATCCGGCGGCTGGCTGACCGCTATATGTCCGCGCCGGAAGCGATCACGATCAACCCTAAGCGCCTCACCGTCGCCGAGACGGAGCAGCGCTATTACATCGTCAACGAGGAGGACAAACTCGCGGCGCTCACCCGCCTGCTGGAGACGGAGGAGATGACCAGCGCGTTGATCTTCGTGCGCACCAAAGTCCGCGCGGCGGAGTTGGCGGACGCGCTCCTGGCGCGCGGCATCCAGACCGAGGCGCTGCACGGCGATCTTAGCCAACCGGCGCGGGAGACGGTGATGAACCGCTTCCGCCGTGGGCAGGTGACCGTGCTGGTGGCGACAGACGTGGCAGCGCGTGGCCTGGACATCGACGATGTTTCGCACGTCATCAACTATGACTTGCCCTTCGATCCTGAGATCTACGTGCATCGCATTGGACGCACCGGACGGGCGGGTAAGAGCGGCATCGCGCTGATGCTGGCGACGCCCCGTGAGCGGCGGCGCTTGCAGGAGATCGAAGCGTTTACGATGCAGCCGATCACGCGCGCGAAGCTCCCTTCCGCTGCCGACATCCTGGCGCGCCGTGACGCACAGTTCTTGTTGAAAATGGGCGGGCAACTGGAGAACGCCTCCGGCAACGAGCGTGCCCTGGTCGCGCAGATGGTCGCGGCAGGCTACAGCGTGGAAGACGTGGCGGCGGCGGCAATCCGCCTGGCGCGCGCGCAGGAACAGCAGCGACCGATCGAGGAGATTCGGGAAGTCCCCGCGCGCCCGCAGCGACACGCGAAATTCGAGGAGAAGCCGGATCGGTATCCCGCTCGCCCCCCGCGCCGCAAAGGCGAGCGCGAGCCGGGCATGGTGCGGCTGTGGCTCAACGTCGGCGCGGCGCACGGCATCCGCCCGCGCGATATCGTCGGCGCGATTGCCGGCGAGACGGGTATCCCCGGACGTGCGATTGGCGCGATTGAGATTCAGCCGCAGCAGACGTTCGTGGATGTGGCGGAGCGGCACGCGGGCCAGGTGCTCCACAAGATGAAGCACTGGAAGGTGCGCGGGCGCGTCGTCGTGCTCAAGGCATCGGACTAAACCAAACCTGTCAGGTTTTTGTCATTCACAACCCGGTTGTATGTGCAACCGGGTTTTTTTGACATCCATGGGGAGTTATCTATACTCTCTATGAGGAATGTGTGCAAACAGAGTAGGGCTACCTGACTGATGACTATTCGACCATTTTGAGGAAACGATGCATATTGATCTCAACTGCGATATGGGCGAGAGTTTCGGGCGCTACACGCTCGGCGACGACGCAGCGATGCTTGACGTGGTGACGTCGGCGAACGTCGCCTGCGGGCTGCATGCGGGCGATCCCACGGTGATGCAGGCGACGGTCGCGCTGGCGGCGCGGAAGGGCGTGGCGGTGGGCGCGCATCCGGGCTACCCGGATTTGCAGGGCTTCGGGCGGCGGGCGATGGCGCTGACACCCGCCGAAATCGAGGCAACCGTCCTCTACCAGATCGGCGCGCTGGCGGGATTTGCGCGCGCGGCGGGTGTGCCGTTGGTCCACGTGAAGCCGCACGGCGCGCTGTACAACGTCGCCGCTCGCGATGCCGCCGTCGCCGAGGCGATTGCGCGCGCGGTGGTGGCGTTCGATGCCGCGCTGATCGTCGTTACGTTGCCGGGTTCCACGTTGCTGCACGTAGCGCAGGCGGCGGGCTTGCGCGTAGCCTGCGAGGGCTTCGCCGACCGCGCCTACCACGAGGACGGCAGCCTCGTTCCGCGCAGCGAACCGGGCGCGGTGATCCACGACCCGGCCCAGGCGACGGCGCGCGCGATCCGGATGGTCACACGCGGCGAGGTGGAGGCGATCACCGGCAAGGTTGTTCCGCTGCACATCGACACGCTCTGCATCCACGGCGACACGCCCGGCGCGGTCGCCATCGCTGCGGCGTTGCGTGCGGCGCTGGAAGCCGAGAGTGTGGTCATTGCGCCGCTTGGGTAGCATTTCTACCACGAATCTACACAAATTTTCACGAATCGGATTTCTTATTCGTGTGGAGTCGATTGAGCCATGTTAATCTACCCCCGCATCCTACCGGTCGGCGAGGCGGCATTCACCGTGGAGTTTGGCGATGCGGTGGATGAGGCGCTCAACCGGCAGGTGCACGCGCTCGACGCCGTGTTGCGCGCGCGACCGGCGCCCGGCCTTGTCGAGACGGTCCCCACGTATCGCTCACTGCTGGTGATGTACGATCCGCAGGTCAGCCAGGCAGACGCGATGCGCGCCGCTCTGACGGACGCGCTCAGTATGCTGGCGACGGCTGACTTGCCCGCCGGCCGGTTGGTCGAAATCCCCGTGCGCTACGGCGGCGAATCTGGGCCGGATTTGGCGGATGTGGCTACCCACTGCGGGATGACGGCGCAGGCGGTGATCGAGTTACACGCGCAGCCGGTCTACACCGTGGCGATGCTCGGTTTTGCGCCGGGATTTGCCTATCTGCTTGGGCTGCCGGAGGCGTTGGCGACGCCGCGCCTGGCGACGCCGCGCCTGCGCGTGCCGCCGGGCAGCGTCGGCATCGCCGGGGCGCAGACGGGCGTCTACGCGCTGGAGACGCCGGGCGGCTGGCGCATCATCGGGCGGACGAACGTCAGGTTGTTCGATCCGTCCCGTGAAGCACCGTTTTTCCTTCATGCCGGTGATCGTGTGCGGTTTGTCCCGTTATGAGTGGTCCCGCGATGTTGGAAGTGCTCGATCCCGGCCTGCTGACGACGGTGCAGGATGCCGGTCGCAGCGGGTGGGCGCGTTACGGCGTGCCGCCCTCCGGCCCGTTGGATACGGCGGCGTTCGCCGCCGCGAACGCGCTGGTGGGCAATCCGCCCACTGCGGCGGCGCTCGAAATCACGCTCGCCGGCCCGGTATTGCGGGCGGAGCGTGAGTGTCTGATCGCGGTGTGCGGCGCGGAATTCGAGCTGTGGGTGGGGACGCTGCCAGCGCCGACGTGGCACGCCGTCTACGTGCGCGCCGGGCGGATCATCACATTTGGAATGCGGCGAAGTGGGGCGCGGGCGTACCTCGCTGTTTCCGGCGGGATCGCGCTGCCGCCGTTCCTGGGATCGCTGGCGACGTATCTGCCGGGCGGATTCGGCGGCCTGGACGGGCGGGCGTTACGGGCGGGAGACCGGCTTCCACTGGGGGGCACTATTGCGCGTGATTGGATGCAACGCGCCGGGCGCGTGTGGCCTGTGGATCGTCGTCCGCCGTATACGACGCAGCCAACATTGCGCGTGGTGTTGGGACCGCAGGACGATTATCTCACGGCGGAAGGGGTGGCGACGTTCCTCAACAGCGCCTACCAACTCACACCGGAAGCCGACCGGATGGGCGCGCGTTTGCAAGGGCCGCCTATTGCGCATCGTGGACCGACCGGCATTGTGTCGGATGGCGTGGTGGTGGGCAGTGTCCAGGTGCCGCCGGATGGTCAACCTATCGTGATGCTGGCCGATCACCAGACGACGGGCGGCTATCCCAAGATTGCCACCGTACTACGCGCCGATCTCCCGTTGCTGGCGCAGTGTCTTCCCGGTGACCGGATTCGCTTCGCGGCGGTGACGTTGGCCGAAGCGCAGGCTACAGCATAAATATACCTGTAACCGGGTTGTAATTTTACATACAATGTTTTTCCCTTATCATGGTGTTAATGGGATGATGTAACTTGAAAGGGGGAAAGTGTGCCGATCTACAACATTAACGGACAGAACATTCACGTGATTGAAGAGGGGACGCCGGGCCGGCAGGTGGCGCTGTTAATCCACGGGTGGTCTAGCTCGTGGTACGCGATGTCACCGTTGGTTGGACTGTTGGCCCAGCGTTTTCGCGTCCTGGCCGTGGATTTACCGGGGTACGGTCAGTCGCCGCGGCTGGTAGAGCGCACGACGATCCCGCAGTACGCCGATCTACTGGCGGAGTTGATTGCGCAGGTCAGTGATGGTCCGGCGGTTCTGGTCGGCCATTCGATGGGGGGAATGACGAGTGTGACGATGGCGTTGCGTCACCCTGCGTTGGTTGAGCGTATGGTGTTGCTTGGTCCAACGATCACAGGGAAGTTGTCGCGTTACATCAACGCGGTTGTCTCGCCGATTACGTTACTGGAACGCTTTGGCCTGGGCAGTTTTATTGTTTCCTTTGTGGAACGAGGCATTGTCGGTTTGAGTGACCGGATTATGCGCCCGGCCTCTTTCGCCGAACGGACTGATATCACGCAGAATGATTATCTGCGCTTGCGAGAGGACGCGCGCCGTCCGGGTCAAGGCAAGGTGCGCGCCGAGTGCTATTACGCGATGCGCGCCAACAACCTGAGCGGGCAGCTTGCGAAGGTTGATGCACCTGCGCTGGTGATTTGGGGCGCGGAGGACAACACCGTTCCGTTGCGGGACGCGGGTGTTGTTGCCGATGAGTGGCCCAACGCCGATTTGCGCATCTTGCCGAAGGCCGGGCACTGGCCACAATTCGAGGCGCCTCAGACCACGCGCCGTCTCGTCGCCGCCTATCTGGGGTTACCACTTTCCAGTGACAAGATCTATACGTCGGTGGATGATAAGGCGCTCGGGCAGATCCGCGACATTGCGCAGTTCCTGGCCCATTCCGACATCGCCAACAACCTGAATCTAGCGCAGCGCATCCGGCTGGCTGCCCAGTGCGTACCGCGCAGCTATGCGGCAGGTGAGACGATTGCGGACACCAGCCAGTCGGGCAGCGAACTGTACGTTGTCTACAGTGGAACGCTCGAGGTGTGGAGCGATCCCGACGGGCCGGGAGTGGGGGCGCCGGATCACAAGCAGCTCGTCACCCATCTGCGCCCCGGCACGATGACGGGCGAATATGCGATGTTCGATCAAGGGGTGCGCAGCGCCGACCTGGTCGCCGGAAAGTCGGGCGCTACGGTGCTGGCCTTCGACCGCGAGCGACTGCTGGCGCTGTGCGAAGACGACGCAGTGCTGGGGACGCGGTTGCTGTGGAACATCGGTACGGCGATGACGCAGCGCGTGCGCTTCATCATCTGGCAGTTGCAGCGGGCGAGTCGCAAGATGGAAGCGGCAAAGCGCGCGCAGGAACAGGAAGGTATCGATCCAACGTCCAAACACCAGCCGATTTGATTTCGGATTTTAGATTTTGGATTGTGAGGGCGGGATTTGGCCTAGCCAGGCGCGAGTTGCTGTGGGGGAACGCAGGCGGATGACGGTGAGATGTCGGTACGCCGGTGTTTGCAGGCGCTGGAGCGTGTTTCGGCGGCGCCGGGCGTGTGTTGTGATAGCCCAGACGAAGAGCGAATCCCGGCTGAAGAAAGCACCCTTCCAGGTCTCCCGGTTGCCGTTCCACAAAACCTCGCGCGTGAGCACGCGGCGCAACGTGCGCGTGATGAGGCCTCCCCATAATGACCGGGAAAGCGTAGTCGAGCCAGATGAGCGTGTCGGCGCGCCCCCAAATGATGTCCTGCACTTTGCTGTAATTGCCGTCGGTGGTCCAGGTCTCCCCGCTGAGGGCGTCGGCGACGGCGCTGCGGAAGGCTTCGGTCGGCAATGCTTCCCACCCTGGCCCCCAATACAATGCGTCCAACTCGACGTGGGGGATACCCAGCTTTTCTCCCAGGGCGCGCGCCAGCGTCGTCTTCCCCGCGCATGTCGTCCCAATAACGACAATGCGGCGGCCTATTGTTCCTGGCGTGCTTACCATATCAGCCTCAAAGAAAAACCACCAATCTTCACGAATCCGCACGAATTGGATTCTTATTCGTGGTGATTCGTGTAGATTCGTGGTTGATTTGCTGCATCGCCAACGCAATCGCGCCGAGGACGCCCGCGCGATTGCCCAAGCCCGGCGGTACGATGTAGCTGTCGATGTCGCGCAGGATTTCAGGTACGCGCATGTAGCCGTTGAGCAGGTCTTGCACCTCGCGCCGGATCAGCGGGAAGAGATGCGCTTGCTGCATCACGCCGCCGCCGAGGATGATGCGCTGCGGGCAGAGCGTGACGACGAAGTTCGCGCACGCCAGCCCGATGTAATGCGCTTCCAGCGCCCACGCGGGATGGTCAGGCGGGAGCGTCTCGCCGCGTTGACCCCAGCGGGCTTCGATGGCCGGGCCTGTTGCCAATCCCTCGAAGCAGTCGTCGTGGTAGGGGCAGTTGCCGGGGAAAGGGTCAACGTCGAAATCGTGCGGCAGGCGGATGTGGCCCATCTCCGTGTGCATCAGGCCGTGCAGCAGACGGCCTTCCACCATCGCGCCGCCGCCGATGCCTGTGCCGACGGTGAGGTAGATGAAGGTGTCCAGCCCTTGCGCCGCGCCCCACGTGCCTTCGCCCAACGCTGCCCCGTTGACGTCCGTATCGAAGCCGACGGGGACACCCAGCGCCGCGCGCACCCGCTTGGCGAAGTCCGTGTTGCCCCAGCCCGCTTTGGGCGTCGATGTGATGTAGCCCCAGGTGGGCGAGCGCGGGTTCGGGTCCACCGGCCCGAACGAGGCGATGCCCACCGCGCGCAGCGTTACGCCTGTGGCGATTGCACCGCGAAAGAAATCGATGGCTTTGCCGATGGTCTCTTCCGGCGTCGTCGTCGGAAACCGGATTTCATCCACAATATCGTCGGGGCCGCTGCCCACCGCGCAGACAAACTTGGTGCCGCCTGCTTCGATGCCGCCGAATAGGTCCATATACGTATGCTCCTTGTGCAAGATGGTTGTAAATGTGAGTTTAACATAGCGTGTGGGAAAAGCAACGAGGCGTGCAGGTAAGGTTTGATTTGTTTCTGCGCTTAAATTTTGTGTATTTATATTGACTATTGTTTTTTTTTGTAATAAAATGATAATGCATCGTAGCGAGTGAGCAGTATCGTAGACTATCGTAACATACAATGAAAGGAGCAGCGAAGATGCGAAAATCGAATGGGTGGATTGTTTGGATCGTGTTGGGTGCATTTGCATTGATTTCGATGACTAGTTATCGAGCCGTGTGGGCAGACGATTATTCGACTTTATATGGTAAAGTCAGAGTTGTTCCACCCAATGTTGTTGCATTAAGTGAACCTCGTGGAATGGAAAGCCTGACAGCATCACTTTATGACAATGTGGATCTTGATCCAGCGTCTTTCTTGGTATCTTTGCCATATACGGGCACAATTGATTTTTATCTGAGTTGCTATGGTGAGGGTTCAGCATGTCCTTCCTGCAGGTTGTTCTCGGCGCTAAGTGCCGGGGATTATTATAGTGTTCGTTGGCAAGGATATCTGTGGGTACCGGCTAATGGTGTTTACACATTCTCGTTATCGAACGTAGATGATGGGGTACGTGTTTTTATTGACGACGCTGAAGTTGTTGACAACGGATGGTACTATCCTAATCCTGATCATTATCCATCTCCACAGGCTAGAACGTTGTCGAAAGGGAAACATTCAATTACTATAGATTATGAGCAACGTCCACCATTTATTGCTTCAGCTCAGTTGCGGTGGTCCGGTCCTGGATTTACTGATGAGATCATTCCAAATCTCGCGTTCAAAGTCAACCAAATACGAATCATTCCCGATGATGGGGCAGGCGATCTTTCTTGGTCCGATGGGGGAGATCGGATTTCATTCGATACTTTTGACATCGAAATCATTGGAGCAGGCGCATTGCCGCCTGATAGAGTAGATGTCTCCATTCTGTCTATGACCACTAATAAACGGACTGCACTATCAGTTCCACTTGTTAACTCACAGGGCACGACACATAAGTATCGAACAAGTGTTGCTGTTTCATCTGTTACGAATAGTCCTACGGGATTGACTGCTTCAGTGTTGATCAATGATTCATCTGAAAAAGACTATGAGGTGGCGCGGAAAACACTGGATTATTTTGCGCTTTCCGAAAAGCGACAGTTAGGGATTGCCTGGTATAATGGTTTATATACTGGTGCTGAGCGTATACCACAAGCGAACCGGCGTTTTATGCAGGCTGCGGGATTCGAGGCAATAAAAGTGACTATAAATCCAGGGGTACCCACCGATGTCGTTTCTGAGTACGGTTTTGTTAAGAATCAGGGAGATGTGTTTTTCTACTTTGGGCATGGACGTCACGATGATAACTATGTGTTTGTTCACCGGGTGAAGAGAATCCCTTTCCTCCTACAGAGATTGGTAGTCATTGGGCAGGTGTAAACACTGTAATGTTATTTGGTTGCAGTGTTCTGGAAATCGGGGATTACAATAATTGGTGGGATGAACCCGTAAAAGAGTGTTGTCCTGATGACCCAGAAAAATGTGACCACATAACATCGCCTGGGTTGAAGTGGATAGAAAATCCGGGACCTGAAATTTGGCTAGGTTTTCAGGATGTCGCACCAATGATCGGAGAGAATAACGGCGAGGAAGCAATTTTTACTTGGGCAAATCGATATGTCGTTAGCGGCGTTGATCCTATTGAGGCCTGGCGAGAGGCTACAGAGAATTCAAGTAAATACCGAGCGGCAGTTGCTGTCGATGAAGAAGTGTATTATTTTTGGAGAGAGCAGTGTTGGTTTGGGCAAAAGACTTGTCGTGATGGTTATGGGAAATTCTGCATAAAACATCTTGCCTCGTATGAGTGGATGGGAGTACCTCTCGGCCGAATTGGCCGGCCGGGACTTACGGCTTTAGCCGTTCCCTCTGCGGATAATGTCACACTGCATATTTATGATGAAAGCGGCCGCCATTTGGGGCCAGGGGATGATGGCTTGCTTGAGACCGAAATTTCCAATGCCACATATCTGTCTCCTCAACTGGCAGGTGGGGCAATACCCGGCGCTCGGCGCGCCACTATTCCTGACGCTGATTTAGCAGATGGATACACGCTTGAGTTGCATAGCACAGCTACCGGTTCATTCAATCTCTTTTTTGCAGCACACCACGTTTATATCGGTTCCGGTGACTACCGGCGCAATCTTTCGCCTCCCCTTGCAGGATGCGAATTGTTACTTGACTACTGGTGATACTGGGACGGAAATAGCGCCAACGGCCCAATGGACCTCTCCACTAAAAGTACCTTCGTGTGGGCAGTAAGATTGCATCTCAGTTAAAAAGGAGGCGTCTGATGCGGAGATATATCTACGTTTTGTGTTTACTGTTACTCTTAAGTGTACTTGTGGGCTGCACTGCTACGGCAACGCCTGTCAGTACTCCTGAGGTCAAACATTATATAACCTTCAAAGAAGCCTATGTTAAAGCCCAGGTTGCTGTTATTGAGTGGGATAAAGAAGGGGTCTTGATATCAGCGCACGCCTATCCAGAGCCGGATCAGAATGGGATGGCGACGTCGTGGTCATTTTGGATGAGTGCTCCAACACAAGGGAATGACTTGGTTATTGGTGCTAACGGCAAGGGGGGTATAGGCATAGCTGAGAAGGGAGGGCTGGTTTGTGTGGATGGAGAGGCGCAGTGGTTATGGAACGTCGCTCATAAGTTGGACTGCGAGTTTGATGATGAAGTTGGACTCACGAGACGCGTGGCAAAAGCCACACGTTGTCTCCAGGAGGCGGCAGACAACGGTGAGATTGCGATCGCTCCTTGTATTGACTCTCAAGGGCTTACAACAGGGTTTATACCTATACGTATCGAAGAGATCGAAGTGGATTCTACTGAAGCCGTCAGCTTGGCGCGACAAAACGGATGGGCAGATGTTGAACTTGTCGATATGTACCTCCGTGAGGGGATGTGGACGCTGACGTTCTCGGTTACGGAGAATAACGAAAGGACGTATCAGTATGTCAAGGTCGATGCGCAAACCGGTGAGGTGAAACCGCTCGGATCAATTAATCAACTTGGACTTACGGCTTTAGTTATCCCCTCAGCGGACAATGTCACGCTGCATATTTATGATGAAAGCGGCCGCCATTTGGGACCAGGAGATGACGGTACACTCGAAACTGAGATTCGCAATGCCTCGTATCTGTCTCCTCAACTGGCGGGTGGATCAATACCGGGCGCGCGGCGCGCCACTATCCCTGGCGCTGATTTGGCAGATGGGTACATGCTTGAGTTGCATGGCACATCTGCTGGTTCCTTTAATCTCTTTTTGGAGGTGCCAGATTGTCAAGAATCAGTTTTGCAACACACCACGTTCATATCTGTTCCGGTAACTGCTGATGCAGTTTTCTACCTCTCATTGCAGGATGCGGACTACTACTTGACTACAGGTGATAATGAGACGAAAATAGCGCCAACAGCCCAATGGACCTCTCCACTAAAAGTACCTTCGTGTGGGCAGTGAGTGCCAATCTCTAAAACCACGCAAAGACCCCAAGGGTTTCAGACATCTTTGGGGTCTTTTGTTGTTCGATTACCCAAACCGTCCGGTGATGTACTCTTCCGTTTTGGAATGTTTGGGCTTGAGG
>DYKY01000201.1 GCA_020722365.1 Thermoflexus sp. | reverse complement strand
GTGGAAGGCATCGTCGGTCAGCAGACGGACGAGCGCGGCGGCCATGCCCTCAACATCATCGGGATCAAGAAGGATGCCGCCCTCGCGCACGACCTCCGGAAGGCTGGCGGCGCGACTGCCGACGACAGGCGTGCCGCACGCCAGCGCCTCCAACGGCGGCAGTCCGAAACCTTCGTAAATCGAGGGGAAGATGAAAACCCGCGCCTGCCGATAGAGCGCCGGTTTAGCTTCTTCGGGGACAAAGTCCACGAAATGGACACTCCTCTTGGGGATGCCGGCCTCCTGCACTAGACGGCGCGGATCCGGCGTGAACTCCGCATCCACCGCCGGCAGTTTCCCCGCGATGACCAGACGCGCATCCGGCACGGTCTGAACGGCACGCGCAAACGCCGCGCACACCCCGCGCACGTTCTTCCGCACGTCGAAGCCACCCAGATAGAGCACGTAGCCCGGCTGGATGCCCAACTGTTCGAGAACAAACCTGTCAGGTTTCGGAAAACCTGACAGGTCTGAGTACATTCCATCCACCGCCAGGTAAACCGTCTGCACCCGATCGGGTGAGACGTTAAGGTACTCGACGATGTCCCGCCGCGAGGCTTCCGAATCGGTGAGGAGCAACGTCGCGCGCGGCGAGGCGGCGCGCACAAACGCGGTGTACAATCGCACCGGGAGCCTACCACGATAGGGCTTCAGCAGCAGCGGGATGAGATCGTGGACCGTAACCACAGTAGGCAATGCGGCGCGTACCGGCGGCGCCCAGTACGGCACATGGAGCACATCCACGCCAAGCTGACGAGCCGCCTTGGGAAGTGAGACCTGCTCCCACCACACCTTACCGAGATTTGTCTTCTCTCCTGGAACGACGACCAATTCGACGTTCAGCGCGCACGTCGCCTCCTGTGTAGAGGATGTTGGTGTCAGCACCATAAACTGCGACGCAGGCGCATACTCGGCAAGCGCGGCAACCAAGTAGCGCAAATACTGCCCGCTCCCCGTCTCCGGGCGATCCCAAAACCAGCCATTCAGGGCTACACGCATCGGCTCATCCGCCTTAGTAAGGGACTGGGGATTAGTAACGAGTAATCAGTAATAAGTAATCAGTAATAAGTAATTAGGGATTGGAAGACCTCGTTATGTGCCAATTACAAGTTACCAATTACCAGTTCCCAGTTACCGATCCCCAGCACACCTATTCGCGCAGGTGCACGTTGATGGCCTGCGGGCCACGCTCCGTGGTAATCACCTCGTACCAGACCGGCGCGTTTTCCTGCATCACCTGCTCCGGATCGCCTTCAATCCCGCTGTGGTGGAAGAAGACATCGCTGCCATCCCGTTGCGTGATAAAGCCGAAGTGTTTGTCCTCCCGGAACCATTTCACCACACCGGCCCGCAATCCCGGACCAAGCGATTCTTGCGCGCGACACTCCGGACACTGCCGGGGCAACTCCGGCGCGAAGCCGAGTTCGGCCTGCTGGCGCTGTTCCTCAACGCGATAGATAAACGTCTTACCACATGCTTCACACATCAATAGTTCGTCTCGATAGGTCATTGGTTTTCTCCCGATTCAACTTTCGCTCAAAGCTTCAGCCCGTTCAATCTGAAAAACGACATCGATCACCGCATCTTTGCCTTGCAAGGCGATGATCGACTCTCCGCGCGTCGCGCGGCCCTGCTCCGGCACGGAGCGCCCCGTCACCGTCTTCGACGCGCCGTGCTGCGTCACCGGCATCAAGCGACTCGATCCGGTCATGATGCCCACGCTGGCCACACGCTCCTTCGCCGCCAGTTTGGCGATCTGCACGCCCTTGCCGCCGCGTTTCTGGCTCGGGAAATCGCTCACGGGCGTGCGCTTGGCAAATCCCTGATCGGTCATCGTGAAGAACGACGCGCGGGATTGCACCACCGCCACGCCCACGACGGCATCGCCCTTCTCGACGCGGATGCCAGCCATCCCCCCGGCCTTCGCACCGGTAGGACGCACATCCGTCACTTCAAACCGGATGCCTGACCCCTGGGCCGTGCCTAAAATCACCTCGTCCTTCTCGACCACCCAGGCCACGCCCGCCAATGCATCCTCTTTGTCTACGCGGATGATCTGCGTGAGGTCACGCCCCACTGCCGGCAACTCTTCAGGCGTCAGACGCTTCACCTGGCCTGTGGCAGTAGCCAGAAAGACGGTATGCCCTTCCGGCGGCGTCTTGGGTAAAGCCAGCGCCGCTACAAGGCGGTGGCCGTTGCTCACCCGCAGCAACGTAGACCAGGACGCGCCGCCGCCATCCCAGGCTACCCCCTCCGGCAGTTGGTGTACCGGCGCGGCGATCGCGTCGCCCGTCGCCGTGAAGAGATAGAGCACGTCGCGCGTCGAGACGCCGATGAGCGCCAGTGGGGCCTCCGCCGGACGCGCCGTCACGCCCGGCGGGGTTTTGCCGTCGTCGGGAATGCGGCCGATATGACCCTCACGGCTCACCGTCACCCAGACGGGCTGATCGGGGGTTAGCGCACTGGCAGCTACCGTTGCGCCTTTGACTTCCAGAATGTGCGTACGCCGCGCATCGGCATAACCCGACCGTATATCCATCAATTCGGCGCGGACCGCTGCGCGCTGTTTTACCGGCGACTTCAACAGCGCTTCCAACTCCTTAATCGTTGCCAGCAGTTCATGGTATTCATCCTGGAGTTTTTTGCGCTCCAAGGCCGCCAGACGGCGTAATTGCATCTCCAGAATGGCCTGCGCCTGGATTTCCGTGAACTTGAAATTCTTCATTAGATCCTGGCGCGCAGTATCGACGGTGCGCGAGCGGCGGATCGTGTCGATGACGGCGTCGAGGTTGTCCAGCGCGATCAGCAGCC
This sequence comes from Thermoflexus sp., assembly GCA_020722365.1. GTDB lineage: Bacteria > Chloroflexota > Anaerolineae > B4-G1 > SLSP01 > DSWT01. The sequence continues at coordinate 2,781 of DYKY01000201.1, read as the reverse complement.
CTTCGACGATGTGCGCGCGGCGGCGGGCGTGTTCCAGGTCAAAGCGCGCCCGGCGCTGCAAGACCTCAAGCCGGTGTTCGAGGAACAACGTCAAAGCGTGCTTGAGCGTCAGCCGGCGCGGTTCGCCATCCACCAACGCCAACAAGATGATGCTGTAGCGCGTCTCCAACGGCGTCCGCTGGTAGAGATTGTGTAACACCTTGTCGGAGTCGGCTCCCAGACTTAATTCGATGACGATGTGCATCCCCTGCCGGTCAGACTCATCCCGCAGATCGGAGATGCCCTCCAGATTGCCGGCGCGCACGTCTTCGGCGATCCCTTCCAGCAGCGATGTTTTGTTCACCTGATAGGGGATCTCGGTGATCACGAGGCGCTGCCGTCCCCGCGCGCCTTCTTCGATGTGGGCGCGCGCGCGAATCGTGACGCGGCCCCGCCCCGTAGCATAGGCTTTGACCAGCAAATCTTCACCGTCCGCCGTATCCTTGCGGTAGACGAGACCCCCTGTGGGAAAATCCGGCCCCTGGACGAACTTCATCAGGTCGGCGACATCTACATCGTCGATCTTTTGCCAGTTGTCGAGCAGATAAACAAGCGCGTCCACCACCTCACCCAGGTTGTGTGGGGGGATGTTGGTGGACATGCCCACCGCAATGCCCGACGCTCCGTTCACCAGCAGGTTAGGAATCCGCGAAGGCAGCACGGACGGTTCCTTGAGCGTGCCGTCGAAGTTATCGACCCAATCGACGGTATCTTTGTCGATGTCCAACAGAATTTCCGTCGACAACGGCATCAGCCTGGCTTCGGTGTAGCGCATCGCCGCCGGTGCGTCGCCGTCGATGGAGCCGAAGTTGCCCTGCCCATCCACCAGCGGATAGCGCATCGAGAAGTCCTGCGCCATGCGCGCCATCGCATCGTACACCGCGGTGTCGCCGTGCGGATGGTATTTACCCAACACTTCACCGACGACACGGGCCGATTTTTTGTACGGCGAATCCGGCCTCAGCCCCATGTCGTGCATCACGTACAGAATGCGGCGCTGCACCGGCTTGAGTCCATCACGGGCATCCGGCAGCGCGCGCGCGACGATCACGCTCATGGCGTAATCGAGATAGGCGCGTTGCACCTCGGCATTGATATCCAGCCGTTTGACCACACCAATTTCCATACACACGCCTCCAAACGTTCCCTTTATCCCCGCCTTCAGGTCAAAGTGAGAATCTACCCTCTAACTATAAAGGATGTGTGCTGTTTTAGCAAGTGTCGAATAAAGTATAGCTTCTTCTTGATTTTTCGCCCGTTGCGGTTACACTTGAGAGGATGAAAAATGAATCACAAGATCAGTGGAGTAAGGTCGCCAGCATCGCGCTATTGTTGTTGAGCGTGATCCTATTTGTACGTGGCGAGGGGCCGTCGCCGCAAGACGTCAAATTCCGGCTGAACGTCGCCACGACACACCGGGCGTTCAACTTTGCCATCTGGGAGATCGAAACCATCGCCCGCAAACTGGCCTATGGGGCGCTCAATCCACAGCGCTTCATGGACGAAGACCGGCGCGCCCGGTTTGTGCTCAACTATCTCGGTCAGGTGCAGGACGCACGCCGATTGACCGATGAGATCAGCCGCGCCTACAGCAACCTGGAGCTTGCCGATCCGGCAGAAGCGACGCGCGACCAGCAGCGGGCGTTGGCCGACTTGCGCGCACAGATGCAACGCAGCGGCCTGGTCGCCGAAGCGATCCTGGGCGAGCAGGTGAGCAGCGTCCTGCACAGCGGCGGATTCGGCGCGCTGGCGCAAATCCTGCCGCCGGTCAGCGGCACGTTCACCCCCCTACCCTATCTACTGGTCATTTCGCCGCGCGAGGTCATCCAGAGCACATACCAGCGGCCTTTGGTTAGTGGGCTGACGGCAGCAGATCAGGATGCCATCGAGCAGGAACTCGAAGGCCTGTTTCCCGATAAATCAGCCTACGTTACCGGCATCGGTGGACTGGCGGCCTATCCTGCGATGCTGCTGGAAAGCAGCTCCCTCGACTGGGTGAGTGATACCATCGCACACGAGTGGTCGCACCATTACCTCGCCTTCTATCCCCTGGGCTTGTACTACGATCGCTCGGGCGAAACGCGCACGCTGAACGAGACGGCAGCCTCGCTGATGGGCGAGTGGGCCGGGCAAGAGGTCGTCCTGCGCTACTACTTGCCGTACTTAGACTTTACCAAACGCCTTCCGAATCCGCTGACCCTGACCGAAGAAGCAGCGGCAGCAAGCCAGGCGCACTTCGATTTTGGTGCAGAGATGCACCTCACGCGCGTCACCGTGGACCAACTGTTGGCCGAGGGCAAGATCGAGGAAGCGGAAGCGTATATGGAAGAGAGACGGCGGTACTTCGTCGCCAACGGCTACCGGATACGGCGCTTGAATCAAGCCTACTTCGCCTTCCACGGGGCCTACGCCAGCGCGCCGGGCGCGTCCGGCGAAGACCCCATCGGGCCGGCAGTGCGTCAGGCGTGGGCGCTCAGTGCAACACCGCGCGAATTCCTGCGCACCCTCGGCCCGGTCACCACGTTGGCGGCGCTTGAAGCGCAGATAAGGGAGTAAGAAGTAAGAAGTAAGTAAGGAGTAAAGAGTAAAGAGTAAGAAGTAAGTAAGGAGTAAAGAGTAAGAAGTAAGTAAGGAGTAAAGAGTAAAGAGTAAAGAGTAAGAAGTAAGGGGTAGGAAATAAATCGCCCATTCGCCATTCGCTATTCGCCATTCGCCATTCGCTATTCGCCATTCGCTATTCGC
>DYKY01000200.1 GCA_020722365.1 Thermoflexus sp. | reverse complement strand
CCGGCACCTCCGCCAAAAAACATCCGCTTCAAATCGCTGGTGCCAGAGCTTTCCCCGCCATACCCGTAACCGCCGGAGCTATCGTTAGGCCACCCGGATATGCCGGGCATCCCGTTCCCGCCGCCGCCGCCACATTTGTCCCAATGCTCGGAGCCGCCGCCGCCGCTAAAATTGGCGTCACGGCTCTCGCTGGGCCAACTTCCGGCATAGCTTTCACCCCGTCCCCCCGCGCTTCCGTCGGTTGAGTTATTTCCTCCTCTAAATCCCCCACCGCTGCCGCCATCCCTGTTGTCGCTAGTCCCGTGTCCACCGTCTCCGCCCTCAGCGTCGATTGTTCCATAAACTGTTACCGTTCCATTGGCGCGCAGAACCAGTATTCCACCGGTCGAACCATCCCACGCGGGCATCGTCAATATCCCATTGTTTTCGACCACGACATCATGGTATTGTGGCGTCTTGATCGCTTGCGCCTGTCCGTTGATACTGTCATAGCTATAAACCAAAGGGCGGGTCAACGTCCAGCGAGTGGGCGAATCGATGGCTGCAATCTGTCCAAATTCCCAGCGTCCGGCATTTGCCGTTCCTTGAGTTTGATGAAAGAACACCACGTCCCCAACACTAAAACCCTCAGAGTTAACCGGTGTGACAACAGCGCCTGAAGCGATAACACTCACGCGGGTGGCGCTCGTTGTCACCGTCTGCCCAGACGCTATAGACAGGTTGCCATCGCTGCCATTCCCAAACGCCGAGTCAGCGGCTATGACGACATCCACTTGCTGCCCTCCTGGAGCCACTTGGTAGACAGCGCGCGCGATGCTGTCAGCGTGAGTCGCTGTAACAGTAATCCAATCACCCGGCGAGATCGACAAAACCTCACCACTCAAATCAGCCTGGTAATAAGGGTGCGCGCTTAACGGTCCGGTCACAACGGTGGTGTACCAAATCCCGTCGGCGCTCTCTATCGTGACCTCAACCTCTGCCACTGGCTGGCTATTGAAGTAAACGTACCCATAGACACAGCAGAGAGGCGGCGTCTCGCCGGGCGGCGTAACGCCCTCACAATCGTGTGGGAGGGGGGTATATGGCCCACTCGTCTGAGCAGAGACCGACGTAGCATCACTTAGAATCCAGATACTTGTCAGGATTACAACGAAGAGCAGTCCAATTTGGCGCATGTTCCGTGATCTGTGCACACTTAGCCTCCCTCTCAGATCGCTGAACCATCTAGTCGAGCAACTCTCAGTCAGTTGTGATGTTCTACAAAGATAAACGTACAATAACGCCGTTTTCCGAGATGAGTTTCCATCACAACACGTCCATTAGAGTAAAACCGGCCCAGTAGAAAGGGTGACGATACTTTTGCAGGGCGGCAACCTGAGCCAACCGCAGTGCGTGGGCTGCCGGGCGACCTGCGAGGAGCTCTCGGTAGAAATGTATCATCAACTCGGCAGTAGAGACATCATCGACGGCCCATTGGCTAACCAGCAACCGGCGGGCGCCTGCGCGCCAGAAAGCACGCGCCAGTCCCAACAGGTCGCTGCCCCGATTCAGGCTAACGCCGGTTTCGCACGCACTCAGTGTGACTAACTCCGCGTTCGGCAGCCGCCAAGTTTCCAATGTTTCAGCTATCAATGGCCCATCGGCCAGTTGCAAGGTCGAAAACAGCGGCGCGTCGGCGCGAAAGACGCCATGAGTCGCCAGATGAAGCAGTGAACACGTCGCTGCCTGCGCCTGCAGACGTGCAAACGTGGCCTCGTTCTCCAGTAGAAGGGTGCTGTTCTCCAATGTCGCCGCGACGGCCTGCGCCTCGTTGAGGGCAAAGGTTAGACGTCCCCCGTCTGAATATCCTACGATGAGAGGGGATCGCGTAGGTGAAGCCGCTGCGCGCGGTCGCCGCGCGGGTAACAAACCGGGCAAGCTGCTCAAAGTCGTTGTCTCTACCCAATAATGGACGCCATCGTGCAGCGCGGCAAAAGGAACTTGCCACAGCTCGGCGTGGGGCATGACCCATACGGCAGCCTCAGCGGGCAGATGCGGACGCAGAGGGGCGACCAGCAGTTGATACAACTCACGCAATATTTCTTCCGCTTGCTCCGCCAACCCCAGGACTGGCCGCCCATCCAACAACCCCAGGCGGGCGCTGTCCAGGTTGAAACGCCAGCGGCCAATGAGCCGTTGTACGTCCCGCAACGCGCCTGGCAGAGTCACTACTTGAATGTCAGTACGTTGAATGACAAAAACGTGCAGCGCTTCCGGTGTACAATAGTAGTCGAGTAACACTCCTCCCTCTGGAGCACGCTGTTGCGCTATACTCAGAGAGAGTCCCTCGCGCCGCACCAGATCGACTTGTGCATCCTGCCGCACCCTAAGTAGTGCCTGTTCGACATCCCGCAACGATTTCCAATGCGCCTGGGCATTACGTTGTTGTTCAAGGCGGTGGGCGGCATCGGCGGCGATGCCTTCCGGCTCTTCCTCCAGGCGGGTCAAGCGCTGATAAAGCCAATGCCATTGCTGCCGCAAAGCGGCCAGAGCTGCCGTTTCTGGAATATCCTCTGGGGCTTGACTCAATACATCCCGCCACATGCCGATTTTGGCCCGTTCCACCAGGTCGAAGGCGGCCTCATGGTCGGCCAAGGCCAACGCTGCGCCCACTGCCCGCCGGTACACGGCCAGCTTGTCGTCCAGAAAACCGGCGCGCAACTCCGCTAATCCCAATGTGGCCTCGGCAGTCTCAATACAAACAATAGCCTGGCAATAATGTGTATAGGCTTCTGCCAAGCGCCCGCACGCCTGCGCGATGCGTCCCAACCCATCGTGCGCACGCCAGACCAAAGAAGGTGATCCCTGTAACGCCTCCGCCGCCGCTGTGTAGGCGCTCGCACTGTTATCCCACTGTTCGCTTGCTAACCAGGCTTCTGCCTGCAACAATGTAGCCTGCGCCGCCTGTAAGGGGAATTCGTGCAAAACCTGCCGGGCCAGCGTCGCTGCTTCAAGCGCTGCGGGTATTTCTCCCAGCTCCCGAAGACATTCGGCCCGTTCCAAGTCCAAACGCGCCACTTCCAACGGCGCTGCGAGCTTGTCAAAAATAACGCGAGCTTCATCCAGGTCTGCTAACGCCTCACGGTAACGCCCCAGTTTACGCGCTGCGCCCGCACCATTGATCAAAGCCAGCGCGGTGTAACGCGGCATAGCTCGCTGTGTGAATTCTGTCTGCGCCGCCGCCGCCAGATCCAGGGTTTCGGGCAGCAGGTTTAAAGCCAGGGTGTCATAGGTGCGGTAAAGGTCTGCTACTGCAGCGTCAGTCTCATTGCCGAGTTCCGTGAAAGCGGTGCGCGCGCGTTGATAAGTCTCTATCGCTTGTCGGTGATGCCCTTGCCGGGAGAATAACGTCGCCAGGTTGAGGTCAATTCGCGCAACCGGTACGTGCTTCTCCTGTGCGCTTAAGATCTGGCGCGCTGCTTGCAAGAGCATTTCTGCTTCGGGAAACCGGTCCATACAGACCAATAGCCGCGCACGGTTGACATCCATCTGCGCTGCTTGCACTTCATTTCCCAAAGCTACAAAGATAGCCCGCCCGCGTTCATAGGCAGCTAAGGCATCGGCATAGCGCCCTACCAGGCGATAGACACTGCCAACATTCATCTCCAACGTCGCCATATAGGGACTGATTGCCCAGGGTTGTAATGCAGTGCGCACGATCTCGGCCAGTTTCAATGCCTCGGCGTAGCGTCCCAGATTTTTGAGTGGATTAATCATATTGATCTGCAACCGCGCGATTTCCAGAGAATAAGTGGCGGGGGCCAGTGTTTGGTATATCTGAGTTGCTTGTTCGTAGTCGGCCAACGCTGGAGCATAGTCTGCCAGATAGGTATAAGCATTACCCCGGCTCCAGTACGCCAGTGCTGTGGCCAGCGGCGAAGCAGCAAAAGAGGCCGCCAATAACGCGGCCTCTGCGATCTCCAAAGATTGTTGGGGAACTTCTAACAGTAAAGCATCGGCTTGCGCTTTCAGTTTCTCAAGGAATTCCAACGGCAGCGGAGTCGGTTGCGTCGCCAGCCATGCGCGTTGTGTGGCAGCGTCTGGCAAATGCAAGAAGTGCTCCCACAGATCTGGGCGGTTCATACGATCTCCACCTCCGGTACTGACACGACAGTCCCTTGCCAGTCCAGGCCAAGGTTATACTGTCCTGGTTCTATGTTCTCGAACGTGAATATTCCATCTGCCTCAATAACCGTCACGATGGCGAAGTCGGCTCGCCATAGCCAGACTTCTGTTCCCGGTTCTGGCGGTGTGACAGTCGCCAAAGATGTCAAGCGCCCCAACAATGTGCGTTGTCCAAAGCTATGTCCTGGCTGTTGGCTGAGATGAATTTCCAGATCGCCTGCCCGGAAGCGAAGTAAAGGCGATGGTTCACCCCGCAGCGCCGTCGCTGGCTGGCGAAGCGTAGAGATTGGCGCAGCGGTCAGTACATTAACTCCTTGACGCAGACGCTCGAATAGAGAAGGAGCATCATTGCTCCGTGTCAGTTCATCCAATTCGCGTTGGCAGTGTGGACAATCCCGCACATGTGCGGCAATCACTAACCGTTCTGCCGGTGTGACGAGGTTAAGTTGGTACAATGCCAACGTTTCTACGTCCGGACAATCGTGGCGATAGAGTCGTGTCTTCAGCAGTGACAGTGTCTGCCGGTAAGCCGCTACTAGCGCCGCACAATGAGGGCAGCGGGCCAGATGCGCCGCCACACGCGCATCGTGGGGGTTCTCTAAAAACGCACTCAATGCGCCTTCTGTCAATTCATAGGGATCAATACACTTTGTCATCGTGAGCCTCTTATCTTGAAAAACGTTTCTCAGGGGTATTTTCCGAGATCACTTGGCTCGCCAACTCTGGACCACTGGATCATCAGCCAAGCGGCGAAGCACTCTTTCCCGAATACGATGGACATCTGCCACCGTGGGAAACAATTGCGGGTAGAGCTGGGCAATTTCCGCAGGCTTAAGGCCTAGCTCTAAGTTCAAGCGTACCACCGCTTGTTCCTGATCATCGTGCAGGCGACTATGAATGTAGACGACGCATTCCGCAATTTCCAAGCGCATATCGGCACTCTGCATTGGATCGTCTGTTTTCCAGTTGTCGTCCAGGGTCTGTAGTGCGACTTTTTCTCGTTCCTCCTGCCGCCAACGGTCAATCGCCACCGCTCTGACGCACCGCTTGAGATAGGCCAGGATACACTCTAATCCGGTGAAACGCTCAAACCTTTCCGGCGTCACACTCTTGATAAACTTCTCCAAAGCGCTCTGAATGACATCTTCGGCGGTTTCTGGTCCAGCCCTGACCCAGCGGCGCAGTTGCTCACGATACTGTTTGTCAATGGCTTGCCAGGCGTCTTGAGAACCTTCAACAATAGCACGGCGGAAAAGCTCCCAGCAATAACCTACCATAGAAAATTGCCGGCGGCGATACAAGACTGTTTCCTGTTGGCAACGTTCGATCAATACTTCAAGATTGACTTTATTGAGAGGAATCATCATCTTGCTCCATCGTCAGTTTTCCAAATAGCGGATCCAGTCAGCAATAATCTGTTGTGGGGAAAGCCGCTAAACGCAACTGTATCGCTCACTCCTTTTACCTATCGGTATCCTTACTAAGAAACAACCGTACCCTCCGTGTCGGCAAGAATGAGGCCGAGTTTGGC
>DYKY01000199.1 GCA_020722365.1 Thermoflexus sp. | reverse complement strand
AGTTATGCGCATAGCATTCGATAATAGCCTATGAGAGTGAAAAATAACCCGGTAATCCTATGCGCCGGGAAAAACCGCCTAAAGCCGGCGTGTACACGTGCACACCGACTTCAGTCGGAAAAGCCCGAAATGCCATAGCCGAAAGGAAGAGAGTGATGATTGATTGTATTTTAATGGCCGGCGGCGTGCCGCAAGAAGAAGATTTGCTTTACGAAGACACCCAGGGGCAGCCCAAGGCGCTGCTCGATGTGGCGGGCAAGCCGATGGTCCAATGGGTGCTGGACGCGCTCGACGACGCGCCGAGCGTGGGTGACATCGTGGTCGTGGGGTTGGCGGACACAGGGATGGTGGCGTCGCCGAAGGTTGCCCACTATCTGCCTGATCAAGGCTCAATGCTGAAGAACATCCTCGGCGGCATCGATTGGGTGCTGGAACGCAATCCGCAAGCGCAGCAAGTCTTGATCAGTAGCTCCGACATTCCGTTGCTGACCGGCGCGATGGTGGAACGCCTGCTCGCGCAGGCTGCGGATCCGGCGGTGGATGTTTATCACACCATTGTGTCGCGGGAGAAGATGGAGCAGCGTTTTCCCGGTTCGCGGCGCAGTTACGTCCACTTCAGCGATGGGGATTTCGCCGCCGGGGACATCCACGTTGTTGCGCCACATATCGGCCACAAGCACCGGGAGTTGTGGGATGACTTGCTCGACAGCCGTAAAAACGCGCTCAGACAGGCTGCGCGCCTCGGCCCGGTCTTTTTTGTCAAATTAATGTCGCGCCGCTTGAGCCTGGCGGAACTGGAACGGCTCGTGCGCGATAAGTTCGGCATCAACGCGCGCGCGCTGCCCGTGGACGACCCCGAAATGGGCATGGATGCCGACAAGCCTTTCCAGTTGGAAATCTGCCGCCGGGCATTGACGCAATGAAAGGCCTCCGGCAATCCTGGCTCGAACGTGACCACGCGCTTACCGCGCGTGCCATGACGCTGGTTCGCGGCCCGTTTACCCGCGTGCTGGCGACGGGCCTCGCGCACTCCGGCGATAGTCTGGTGTGGCTCGCCCTGGGCGTGGTGCTCTGGCGCTTCGGCATCGGCGGCTGGGCCAGGGCCGGGGAGCGCATCCTGCTTGTCACGGCGCTCACGTGGGTCGTCAGCACCGTGCTCAAGGTTTTCATCCAGCGTCCCCGTCCGCCAGGGGAACAGGGCCTTTTCTATCTGAAGATCGACCAGCACTCATTCCCCTCAGGGCACGCTGTGCGCATTGGCGGCTTGTGGGTGGCGCTGGCGGGTTTGCTGCCGCTGTGGGGGCTGGCGGCTTTGCTCCTGTGGGGGCTATGCGTGGGCCTGAGCCGCGTGGCGCTGGGCCTGCACTACGCCGGCGACGTGATTGCAGGATGGCTCATCGGCGCGGGCATTGGACTGGCGTTGCTGGCATTTTTGTGAGGGCGGCGAATTCAAATGTTCGCGGTGGCTGAGGGCTGCTTTTCCTCAAGTCTTCGCCGCTCAAGTCGCCGGTAGTGCACATCACTGTTTTTGGATAAGTTTATGACGCTATCCGAAAAGTGTTCCTGCGACCATTTCTGGTGCATCAACGGTGAATTTTCGGATAGGTTCTAATCTTTTCCCTCTTGCAATGCCGGATTTTGCTTGTAGAATATCCTCATCTTCCTGGATCCCAGGGAGCTTCGTGGGTCCTACGTGCGATTTTCAACTTTTGAACCAGCAACGGCTTATTGTGGAGGATGGGGATGGCGGATTTCGTGCATTTGCACACACATACGGAATTTTCACTGCTGGATGGCTTGAGCAGCGTGCAGGCGTTGGCGACTTACGCGGCGGAATTGGGGATGTCCGCGCTGGCAATCACCGATCATGGGGTGATGTTCGGCGTGGTGGATTTCTACAAGGCTTGCAAATCCGCCGGGATCAAGCCCATTATCGGCATAGAGGCCTACATCGCGCAGAATTCGCGCCACGACCGTGATCACAATGAAAAGCCGTATCACCTCGTCCTGCTGGCGCAAAACCAGACCGGCTACCAGAATTTGCTCAAGCTTGCCAGCATCGCGCAACTGGAAGGCTTCTACTACAAGCCCCGCATCGACAAAGAAGTGCTCGCACAGTATAGCGAAGGCTTGATCGCACTTACCGCCTGCGCGCAGGGCGAAATCCCGCAACTGCTCTTCCAGGGGCAAATCGACCAGGCCCGCGAAGCTGCCCGTTGGTACCAGAGTCATTTCCCCGACCGCTTCTACTTCGAATTGCAAAGCCACGACATCCCTGAATTCGAGCCTGTCTACAACCAGATGGTGGAGCTGGCCCGCGAGATGGGTATCCCGCTGGTCGCCACCAACGACATCCACTACGCCAAACGCGAGCAGGCCGACGCGCATGACGTCCTGCTTTGCATCGGCACCGGCAAGACGGTCAATGAGTCCAATCGTATGCGCATGACCGACCCTTCATATTACATGCGCTCGCCGGAAGAGATGGCGCGGCTCTATGCTCATTTGCCCGAAGCGTTGGAGAACACCGTCAAAATCGCCGAGCAGTGCAACGTCGAAATCAAATTCGCGCCGCCGTACCACCTGCCCAAGTTCCCGGTGCCGGAAGGGAAGGGCAATTCGGAGACGTTCCTGCGCGAGTTGTGCTACGCCGGCCTCGTTCGGCGCTATGGTGAGGCGCGCGCGCAGGAGACTGAGGTGGTGGAGCGCCTGGAATACGAGCTGGGCATCATCCACACGATGGGGTTCGACGACTACTTCCTCATCGTGTGGGATTTGTGCGAGGCAGCGAAAGCGCGCGACATCTGGTGGAACGTGCGCGGTTCCGGCGCGGGCAGCGTGGTCGCTTACACGTTGGGTGTGACCAATATCGATCCGTTCAAGAATCGTTTGCTGTTTGAGCGGTTTCTCAATCCAGACCGCATCTCCATGCCCGACATCGACCTGGATTATCCCGACGACCGCCGCGAGGAGTTGATCGCCTACACCGCGGAACGCTACGGCGCGGACCGCGTCGCCGCCATTATCACCTTTGGGACGCTCGGCGCGCGCGCTGCCATCCGCGACGTGGGCCGCGCGCTCGACATCCCCCTCAGCGAGGTCGACCGCGCCGCTCGCTTGATCCCCAACGTGCCCGGCAAGCCGGTTTCCATCGCCCAGGCGCTCGAGGAAGTCTCCGACCTCAAAGAGATGTACGACACTATCCCATACGTCAAAAAACTGCTGGACACGGCGATGGAGGTCGAAGGCGTTACCCGCCATGCCAGCACCCACGCGGCGGGCATTCTCATCTCCGACCGCCCGCTGGTAGAATACATGCCGCTGCACCGCCCCACCAAAGGTGAGGGCGAAGTCCCCATCGGCATCGTCTCCCAATGGCCGATGGAAATCGTCGATATGCTGGGGATGCTCAAGGTCGACTTCCTGGGGCTGCGGACGATCACCCACGTGCGCAAAACGTGCGAGTGGATTGAGCGGGAGCATGGCCGCGTGCTGACCATGGAAACCATCCCTTATGAGCGCGTCCCTGACGACGCGGAGCAGGACGCCGACGTGATGAAGCTGTACGAGTTGCTCGCCAGCGGCGAGACGACCGGGGTGTTCCAGGTGGAAGGATCGGGAATGCGACGCGTCCTGCGCGAGATGCGCCCCAGCCAGTTCCAGCACATCATCGCCGTGCTCGCCCTTTATCGCCCCGGCCCGATGGAGAATATCCCGTCTTACATACGCCGGATGCATGGGGAAGAAGAAATCGAATTTCATCATCCGATTTTGCAAAATATACTCGATGATACATATGGGATTATCGTCTATCAAGAGCAAATTATGCAGGTTGCCGTCGCCATGGCCGGTTACAGACCCGGCGAGGCTGATGGCATCCGCAAGGCCGTGGCGAAGAAAGTCCGCTATCTCATGGACAAGCACAAGCAAATGTTCCTCGCGGGCGCGCTCAAGAAGGGCATCCCCGAGGAAGTCTCCGAGAAGGTCTGGGCCGACATCGAGTTCTTCGCCCGTTACGGCTTCAACCGCGCGCATGCCACCGACTACGCCGTCATCACCGCGCAGACGGCTTATCTCAAGGCGCACTATCCGCTGGAATTTATGACCGCTCTGATGACGACGGAACGTCACTATATCGAAAAGCTTGGTTTTCTGATCGCCGAAGCGCGCCGCAGTGGTTTGGAGGTGCTGCGCCCGTGTATCAACCACTCGGAGGTGGAATTCACCATTGAACATACGCTTGATGGTCGCGCCATCCGTATCGGCCTGGGAGCGATCAAGAATGTGGGCGACGAGATGATGCGGCTCGTCGTGGATGCCCGGCGCGAACGCGGCCCCTTCAAGACGCTGGATGACTTCGCCGACCGCGTGGACCTGCGCAAACTCAACCGCAAGGCGCTCGAATGTTTGATCCAGGCCGGGGCATTGGACGATTTTGGACCACGGCCCGCGTTGCTCACGTTGATCGATGCGCTCATCGGCGCGAGCGGCCAGGTGCACAGCGCCCGCGACGTGGGCCAGTTCTCGCTCTTCGACGCCATGCCCGGCGCAACGCAGACCATCAAGCCGCTGTCTTATGTCCCGGCGGTTCCGGAGCGGCGGCTCCTGGACTGGGAGAAGGAGTTACTCGGCACATACCTCTCTCGCCACCCGCTGGCGCAGCAGGAAAACGAGCTGTTGCGGCAAGATTTAGTCAACACCACGGTGGATCGCCTGGCGACGGAGGCCCTGGGGCAGCAGTTGACGCTGGTGGGGATGGTTCAGCGCGTGCGGCGCATTGCCACGAAGAAGGGTGACACGATGGCGTTCGTCACCCTGGAAGGCTCCGGCGGCGCGGTGGACGTGACCGTCTTCCCGCGCACTTACGAGCGTTTTAAGGACAAGCTCGTGGTCGAGAGCGTGGTCGTCGTCAGCGGCAAGCTGGACAATCGCCAGGACCGCGAGGAACATTCGCTGCTGGCAGATTGGTTCAAGGAGCCGCACGAGTTGTTGCGGCCCAGTGATAACGGGGGATACGCCGACTCTCGCTATGCCCCTGCGATCTACGACGCCTCCTCCTTTGTTGCCGAATCTGCGGACTACTACGGCTCGCCGCCGGATTACCCCGATGATTTTGCGCCGACCTACGCGCCAAATGACGCCGGCAATGGCATCGAGACACGGACGCACACCGTACAACCTGCCGCGCCTCCGCCTCCGCCAGCGTCCAGGTCGAAACCACGTGCGGCTCCGCTGTCCAATAGCGGCATCGCTAAAAATGGTAATGGTGAGCGTCCTTACACGCCGCCTCCGCCGGACGACCCCCCAGCCCCGCCCGCGACCGTCTATGTTACCTTGCCGCGCACCGGCGACCCCTCACAGGATTTTGCGCGTTTGGCGCAGTTGCACAACTTGTTCAAGGCCGAGTCGGGGCAGGATCATTTCGTCGTCTATCTTGAAAACGAACGCGGCAAGCGCGTGGAACTCTCCTTTCCCAACGAGCACACCCGTTACACCCCACATCTCAAAGAGCAAGTCGCCGGTCTCGTTGGCGTGGAGAACATCCGGGTGATGATGTGATTGGGGATTAGGGCTAAGTTTCCCTTTGTGTCTTCGTGCCTTGGTGGTTATTTCCTGGAGGATGTATGACCGATGCACTTTTGTCCGACGCATTGCTGCTTCACGTCCGCAAACTCGCGGAAGAAATCGGGCCGCGTCCGGCAGGACATCCCGCGG
>DYKY01000198.1 GCA_020722365.1 Thermoflexus sp. | reverse complement strand
ACTGCCAGGCGCAACACCAGCGCCAAAACAATCATCGTCACCCAAGCCCAACGCGCATATCGTTTCATGAGCCCCTCGATACAAGATGCAGGATGCAGGATGCAAGATGCAGGATGCAAGAGGCAAGATGCAGGATGCAAGATGCTTTTTCGTCACTCTTTCTCCTCTACCTCTACCTCTCTACCTCTCTATCTCTATCTCTACCTCTACCTCTACCTCTCTATCTCTATCTCTACCTCTACCTCTACCTCTCTATCTCTCCCGCCACCATTCCGCCCTCCTCTCCCGTCTACCGTCTCCCGTCTACCGTCTACCGTTTACCGTCTACTTAATGGCTCGAATGTCCGCCTCTTGCGCCTCGATGCTCTCGACGAGTTTGAACTGCACGAGCGACCGCGCAAGATTATGGTAGGCGTGTTTCACCTTGTAGTAGACATTGCCTTCCAGATAGTCGGTAAAAAAACGCAGCCCCTGTTCCAGCGCGAGCAGGCGCACCGCTGCATACAGGTAAGCGTAATCGTCCGTGGTGTAGAACCCACGTACGAGCGGCAAATAGCCTTGCAGAATCGCCCGGCAGAGGTCCATGTCGAAATACACCGCGTCGATGTCCTCGGTTTCCTCGCCCAAGGGATTGCAGCCGGAGCGCAGGCAGTCGCCGATGTCGTAGTGCACCAGGCCGGGCTTGATCGTGTCCAGGTCGATGAGGCCCACCGCCTGCCCGGTGACATCGTCGATCATCACGTTGTCCACTTTGGGATCGCCGTGGGCCAGACGCAGGCGCAGCTTGCCCTGCTGCTTCGCGTCTTCCAGCACGGGGATGACGTCGCGCCGCGCCTCCACGAAGCGCAGGCCGTAGACTACCTCCGGCGACCGGGCAAAGTCGCCGCGCGCCGCCACCGCGTCGTGGTGCGCCAGATAGCGCGGCGTGATATGATAACCTGCGAGCGTGTCGTACAACCGTCCGGCGTCCAGGTCGCTGATGAGGTTGTGGAAGCGCCCCAGGGCATAACCGACTTCGCGGGCATGATGCACATCCCGGATTTTGGCATAAGTCCGCGCGCCCTCGATGAAGGTGAGCGCGCGCCAGAAGCCGCCTTCCGCGTCGAGGGCGTAATCGCGCCCATCCCTGGCGGGGACGATCTGCGGCGTTTCCCAACGCCGCCCCGGCGTGTCAGCTTCCGCCGCCAGCCGCGCCGCCACGTGCTCACCGTACACACGGATGTTGGACATAATCCACTCAGGGCGTTTGAACACCCGCCGGTTGATTCGCTGGAGGATGAACCGCCGCCCCGCCGCCGTCGTCACCAGGTACGTGTCGTTGATGTTGCCCGCGCCGTATTCGCGGACGTCCGCGAGGGTATCGGTGGGAGTGAGAAAGTCGTTTGCAATGTGATGGAGTAAGTCTGATTTAGTTTCCACGGTCATCGTTTGATATCGTTTCGTATTGCTTGATCCAGATGCAGTTCAAAGCACAATTCCATGCAGATACTCTTGATAGCACGCAGTCATTCACAACCCGGCTACTTATGTACTTATCTTTAATTCTACTCGCTCGAATTATACTTTTATACCAAAAAGTATAATTTATTAGGCGGGGCGGTTCTCTTGACCGATCACATTTACAATTTCGGTCGCCACATAAGTTTTGCCATAGCCGGTCTCGCTAATCAACTGCAAGATACCTGCCTGTCGCAACTTTTCTACATTATGCTGGGCGCTGGGATACGTGATGTTCAGCAGACGTTGCGCTTGGGGAATCGTGATAATCGGCGTAGTGAATAAAGCGTCCGCCAAGCGCAAAGCCAGGGTCGAAGTACGCGCTTGGGTCAAACGCCTGTGCCACTCCTCGCGCACATCTTGTAAGTTTCTGGCGCGCGTCATGGCGTCCTCGGCCTGCTCGACAACGCCACGCAAGAAAAAGAGCACCCAGGCGCGCCAGTCGCCCCGCTCGCTCACCCCCAACAGCAAATCATAGTAGTCCTGACGGCGGCGATGGAAATAAGCGCTCAGGTATAACAAAGGCAGGGGCAGCAGATTCCACTCGACCAGGAGCAATGACAGGATCAAACGCCCCATGCGCCCATTCCCATCCACAAAAGGATGAATGGTTTCAAACTGATAATGCGCCAAAGCCAGCCGCAAGAGAGGTGGATACACATCCTCACTGTGCAAATACTTTTCCAATGCGTTCAGCGCCTCGTGCATCTGCAGAACTGGCGGCGGAACGAAGAGCGCTTCGTTCAGCGTGCAACCAGGCTGCCCAATCCAATTCTGGGTGCGGCGGAACTCACCCGGCGTGGCGTACCCGCCACGCACGCCGGCCAACAATCGCTCATGCAACTCACGAAAGAGACGCAGACTGACCGGGAGCGTGCTCAACCGTTGTAGCCCGTATTCCAGAGCATTTACATAGTTGAGAACTTCGCGTACATCCACTTCAGGTGGCGCTGTCATCCCTGGCAATGGCAACTGACCCGCCTCGTAAGCATACAAATCGGTGATATCGCTCTGTGTGCCTTCGATGCGTGAAGACAGCACGGCCTCACGGCGGACAAACGGCCCGATCAACAGATGAGGGTTCGGCATGGTGCGCCCCAGGCCAGCCAGCAGGCTGAGCGCGCGGTCGGCCTGGGAGAGCGCGCGCGTCAACTCCCAATCCGGCGATATGTTCGGAGGCAAGGGATACGGCACAAAAGCCCAATATGCGGCTTCCCCTTGCCCGACCCGGATCACCTGCCCAGATGTGCTATGACGGAAACGTTCTGGGTCCATCGGTTAACCTCATCACATAACACTGCTCTCTACAAATTCTTACTGCTTGAGCACGATCACAATCCCGCGCCGGTTATTCTATCCCGAAAGGCAGGCTTTGCAACAATAAAAACAGGTGCGTCGCACTTTCCGCAGTGCGACGCACCTGTTTGCCGAAATCCCCCTTGCTTAACCACGCTCGAAGCGGATCGCCAGATCCGCGCGCCCCGGCAAGCATAACGCTGCCGCCGTTGCTGAGGCGATGGGCGTCTGCCTCAAATCACTGAATTTGTACTTAACGTTAATTCTGCCCGCTGAAATTACACTTTTTGGCTCAAAAGTACAATTTGCTACGCGGGTTGGTGTTCACTTTCGATAGCTGTAAATCACCACATCTCCACCCTCGTACACTGCCGGGTACATCGCAGCAAACTTCTCCAGCCCTTCAGCAGGATAACGCTCGCGTTCGATGGGGCCGATGTAAATATAAGCCACGTTGTAGTGCGCCAGGATCTCCTGTGCTTCGGTAGGGTTGAGGGTGGTGAAAAGCGTTTCCAGCTCGACCTCGCGGCGCGCGGGTTCGTCGTAGTTGCCGCGCCATTGCCGTTGGTGACCCGACCAGCCGAGCACGGTCGGTAGGCCGGTAAGCGCGGCGACGCGCCCTTCGTAGACGTAGGCGCGAAACTGGTCGCCCGGCGCTTCGACGATGACCGGCGCGCCCTCGACGTTGGCGTTGAGCCACTGAATCGCGGCATAGTCGGTCGGTCGAGACGTCGCCAGCCATGCCGCGCCGTCCAGGGTCCACGGTGTGCCGTGTTCACGCGCCCGCGCAGGGACGGCCAAACCTGTGTAGAGCAAGCCCACGGCGATCAACAGGCACGAGAGTCCCACCGCCAGCGCCCGCCAGGGGAAACCTGCCTCACGGCTGACCTCGCGCGCTTCCAGCCAGCGCGCGAGCTGCCACGCGCCCGCCAGGCCCCACAAGATCCACGCCTGAAAGTAGAACTTGAAGATCGTGTTCATCCGCGCCATAAATACATCTTTGAGGTACACGTATTCCGGCGCCAGCGTGAGCAGCAGGCCGATGAGGACGAGGAGGAGGGGGAAGGAGTAAGGAGTAGGGAGTAAGGAGTATGGGGGAGGTGGAGATTTTGGATTTTGGATTTTAGATTTCGGATCTGGGATTGGGTATTGGGAGGCAATTTCTGGCTGACGGCTGACGGCTGATCGCTGACGGCTAAGAAGCGCCAACACCACCGCCGCGACGCCAAACGCGAGAGTCAAACCCACCCAGGGACGCAGCCAGCGCGTGGTGATGCTTTGGATGACCATATCGGGTGTGATCGACAGCCCCTGGATCGGTTCGCCGCGCCAGACGCTCCGTAGATACGGATACGCCGCGCCCGCGCCCACCAGCAGGCCCAGCAACGCGATGGCGAGCACCAATCCAACGCCGCCCATCAGCACCCACCACCACGACACGCCCGCATCACGCGCCGCGCCGAGGATCACACCAAGCAGCGGGATCAGCAGCGGCGCGAACATCACCAAGAATTGCGGCCAATGGGTGGCATTGAAAAGGTTCGGCAGCACGCCCCCCGCTTGCGAACGCAGCGCATACCAGTACGGGAAATACAACAACACGCTCAACACGCCCAGGACGAGTGCCTCCGGCAGCGTCTTCCACACCGCTTCGAAGAACCGTCCCCACATTCCGGCAAATGTGGGCGTCCCGCCCGCCATGCGCACGTAACGCGCCAACACCATCCCGCCCACCATCAACGCCCAGTAGATCGGGAAATCCCATGTGTTGATGAAGGCCAGCCCACCCAACACGAGCGCGTACCCCGCCATCGGCGCGAGGCGCGCCGGCCATGCAAAGCGCGCGCCCCACCCGAGGTGGGCAAGTGACTTGACGTTAAATTCGCCCTCGCTCAGTGTGCGATACAGGTTCAGCGCGAGCGCAATCGCCAACAGCGTAAAAGGCAGCACCAGGACGTGTGGGTGCATGTCGCCCAGGATGAAACTGAACGCGGGGAACTCGTCGATGATCTCGATGCGGTCGCCCCAGGGCGCGTAGTCGGTGAGCACCCGCGATCCCTGCCACCACCAGAAGAAGCGCGTGGGAACCCAGGAGAACGGCGGCTGCGGCGCGGTGTTGATATTGCGGATGTCCAGCCACGCCCAGAATCTGGCGGACAGCAGGCCGCGCGCGTGCAGCACTTCGAACAGGCCGGCGGCGTTGCCGGTCAGCAGAAGGAGCAAGGGGGCAAACAGCGAACGCAATGCGCCGCGCCGCGCCAGCAGATCGTACACGACGCCGTAAGCGCCCACCGCCGCCAGCGCGAACCAACCCGCGCAGCCCAGGTTGAAGGCCACCGTCGACGGGAGCATTGACAGCCGCGTGAGCATCCCCAGCAGGAAATAGCCCAGGTAATAGTACGAAATCGCGTAACCGGAGAGCCAGGGATCGTGCGGCGGGACCTGCGGCGAACGCAGAACCGCGTTGAGGAACGCGATCTCCATCCACTTTTCGCCGCCCGCCGTCTCCAACTGTGGTTGCGAAGCGCGCACCACCGTCCACAACAGCAGCGCGCCCAAGAAGAGTGCTTCTGTGGTGAAGATAAACGCCCTCTGCGCCTGCAGCCAGGGACGCACCTCCGCCCGCTGCCGCCACAGCGCCCACACGCCCACGGCGAAGACGAGACCCGCCGCAACGAGTATAGCGGATGTGGTATTCGCCCACAGGTGCAGGATGCCGCCCCACCACATCACCACGCCGCTCAGCAACAGGCCCGAGGCCTTCGCTACCGCGTATCCCCGCGAACGCAAGCGCCGCAGCCACACAAACGCCAGCGGCAATCCCGCCAGCGCAAAAACCTGCATCGTCAGATACCACGTGAGAAACTGTCCAAGCATAAGAACTCCAAAGAGAATGAGAGAATCAGCGAATGAGCGAATCAGCGAATGAGCGAATCAGCGAATCAAAGAATCAGCGAATGAGCGAATCAGCGAATCAAAGAATCAGC
>DYKY01000197.1:4669-5817 GCA_020722365.1 Thermoflexus sp. | reverse complement strand
GCCGCCATATCCACGCTCTTCTCCAACAGCGAAAGGCCATCCACGCGCAACACCTTCCAGCGGGGTTCGAGCGCATCGAAGGGGACGATGGCCCAGGCGTTCGTCTGCTCCGCCGTGGTCAGCAGCTCCGTGGCGGTGATGACGTTCAGCGCGCCTTCGGCGGAGGCGCCCCACAGCGTGCTGATGGCATCGCGGGTGTCGTCGGTGACGAGCAAGGGGTGTTCCACGAAGGGACCGGCGGGCGTTCCGGCCCACGTCGCGCGCACGTCGGCCGCGGTCACGTCGTCATCCACGGTGAAGAAGGGAGCGACGACGGCATACGTCCACGTTCCCAGCGGGACGGCGTTGGCCAAGGGCGCGATATCCAGGAGCGTATCCGCGCTTACTGCGTCATCGGTCCAGACGAAATAGGCGGATGCTTCGGCGACGGCGGCGCGCAGCCGGGCGCAGGCGTCGTCAGGGACGCCGGGTGCGCAGCCGGCCGTCACCGGGAAAGCAGGCGTCGGTGTGGGAGATGGCGGGATAGGCGTAGGCGTCAATGTGGGCGTTGGGGGGATGGGCGTGCGCGTGGGTGTGGGGGTAGGCCCAACTGTGGGCGTAGCGCAACCGGTGAGCACGAACAGCCCGATCAGAACAATACAACTTATACGGCGAACTAAGTCATGGGTACAAATCATAAACATCCTCTTTACAACGAAGACTACAAAAGTCTCAGCACGTTCTACGACCTGCAGACGCATCTTCAGCGAAGAAATGTGCTCAACCAGGTATCGTGTGAGACTTTTGCAGCCTGAGATCGATTTCCTGGGGCATTGTGTCCGGTTGTGGAATTTTGTCAAGGCGATCTGGCACAACAAAAAAGCAGGTTGGGCAAACCAACCTGCCTGGTGGGCGATACAAGACTCGAACTTGTGACCTCTGCGATGTCAACGCAGCGCTCTAACCATCTGAGCTAACCGCCCGTTACATTCAAGATTATAGCATAGTTTGTGATTAATACAAGGTATCAGATAGCCTTGCGATAGACCCGGTGATTTTTATACATCTTGCCGCCGACGTTCTCCAGATCGTGGCGCATCTGGACGGCGCTCTCCGCAACCTGGGTGAGGTCAGCATGCTCGAAGTGATAGGCGCGCAGCGTATCCTCC
>DYKY01000197.1:0-4569 GCA_020722365.1 Thermoflexus sp. | reverse complement strand
CCTCCTTTTCAAAACCCAGGGACTCGATCAGACGTGGATAATAGGCGTAGTTGTAGTTCATCATCGTCATCATCTGGCGATGTTCGTACCCTTCGACGAGTAAGCCGTACCCATCCAATGGGCCAAACCCTTTGGGACCGACGATGGTATCCAGTCCACGCGCTCTGGCCCAGGCAAAGGCGTGCTCGAACAGCGCCGTGGCGATCTCCAGGTCGTCTTCACAGTCGAACAGGTAGAACTGCGCCTGCTTGACCCCGTGATAAGCGTTGTACGGGCGATTCTCGATCACGGCGACCCGCCCCACCACCTGACCGTCGCGCAGCGCCACAAAGAAATCCGCGTCGGAGTGTTCGTAAAACGGGTGTTTCTTCCGGTTGAGCATCAACGCGATGTCCTGCCAGGGCGGCGGAACCCATTGCGGATGATGGCGATAAAGGCGATACGGAAGCGCAACGAAGCCCTGCACCTGCGCTTTATCGCTGGTATTTACTTTTTCAATAATGAGGGGCATAATAGCATCTCCTTAAAAGTGCAGAATCAGCAAATGAGCGAATCAGCGAATCAAAGAATCAGCGAATCGGAAAATCTCTGCGCGCTGTTGTTTTACACGTGTGGGAAGATTTGTCAATCTGTTTGAAAGGGCACACGATTTGGCGCGGCATCGTAAGCGAAAAAGTGTAATCTTCGAGAATATCATCACCACCATATCGGCGAATTTCATCAATCTGCAACCCGATGAAATTGACAACGAGATCAACCGCGCCCTGCGCACCATCAGCCAGGCGACGCGCGTGGAGCGCAGTTGTGTGGTGGTTTTCTCCGGTGATGCCGATGCTGCACAGGGCGATATCCGTCCCGCGGTCTGCACTCACGCCTGGAGTGCGCCAGAGATTGTGACGCAGAATCGCCCGCTGGACACCGTCGCGGCGACGACGTGGCCCTGGCTCCAGGCACGCATCGCGCGCGGCGAAATCGTCAACGTCCCGCTCGTCTCCGCCTTGCCCGCCGAAGCCGAGGTCGAAAGGCGTGTGTGCCGCGCCCAGAGCATCCAATCGTTCGTCGTTATCCCGATGACCTATCGCGGTGATGTGGTAGGTTACCTCAAATTCGACGCGCTGCGCACGCAGAAGACCTGGTCCGACCATACCGTCGCCCTGCTCAAGACCGTGGGGGAGATCTTCGTCAATGCGCTGGAACACAAACGCGCGCAGGAAGCGCTGCGACTCGCCAACCTGACGTTGGAAGCGCGCGTCCGGGCGCGCACGCAAGAAATCGAGCGGCGGCAGCGCGTCGCGGAGGGCCTGCGCGACATCCTGGCGGCGCTCAACTCCGACCGCCCCATCGGCGAAATCCTGGATTACCTGGTCGCGCAAGCGTGCGCGCTGTTGGACTCCAGCGCCTGCGTGCTCTACCGCGTGAACCAGGAGGAACAACAGATTCTGATCGAGGCCAGCTTTGGCCTGCCAGAAGCGTTCCTTTCGATTAAAAGTCTGCCGCTCCATGCATGGCATTTTTTAGGACATGGTGAACCAGGGGGCATGAACTTTGACCGGCAACCTTATGCAATCTCAGATGTGGATGCCTCGCCTATCGCCGCGGCGGTCCAGGATAGCACCTTAGAACCCGCCGTGCGCGACTGGTGCCGGGCCGCCGTCAAACATTACTGCGCGTTGCTCACCGTACCGTTGGTGATCAAAGAAGAGTTCTACGGAAATTTAGGCTTCTATTACAACGATGACCGTCAGTTCTCGGAAGAAGACATTCGATTGGGCATGAGCTTCGGCAACCAGGCTGCGCTGGCGATCGAGAACGCCCGCCTGCGCGTGCAGGCCGAACAGGCTGCCATTCTCCAGGAACGCAGCCGGCTCGCCCGCGACCTGCACGACTCCGTGACCCAGTTGCTCTACAGCCTCACATTGCTGGTCGAAGCCGGGCGGCGGCTGGCGCGGAGCGGCGACTGGGCGCGCGTGGACGAGGCGCTGGCGCGGCTCAGCCAGATCAGCCAGCAGGCATTTAAGGAAATGCGCCTGCTGGTCTACGAACTGCGCCCGTTGGCGTTGAAGCGCGCGGGGCTGGTGCGGGCGCTGCAGCAACGCCTGGATACGGTCGAGCGGCGCGCCGGGATCGAAGCGACACTGACCGTTGATGGGAACGTCGAATTGCCCGCGCGCCTGGAAGAGGAACTGTATCACATCGCCCAGGAGGCGCTCAACAATGCGCTCAAACACGCCGCGGCAAGCACAATCACCGTGTACATTCTGGCGGACGAACGGCGTATTGCCCTCGAAATTCACGACGACGGCAAAGGGCTGGAGCTGAGCGCCGCGAGTGGCGAAGGCGGCATCGGCCTGAGCAGCATGCGCGAACGGGCCGAGAAGCTGGGCGGCGCACTGACGATCACCTCCGTGCCGGGGCAAGGAACAACCGTCAATGTCACCGTCAATTTGTGAGGGCGCTGTTGCTCGAACGGGCGCGGTCAGGAGACCGGCCCGCGCGTAAGCCATTTTGACTGCGGTGGCCGGTCTCCGACCGCGCCGCCCATAGCGAGGAACAACGATGAATGAGACGATTCACATTCTGATCGCCGACGATCACGCCATCGTGCGCGAGGGACTGCGTTGGCTGATTGCGACCGAACCGGGCATGGAGCTGGTTGGCGAGGTCGCCGACGGCGTCGAAGCAGTGGCGCAAGCGTGTGCGCTGCGCCCCGACATCATCCTGATGGACCTGGTCATGCCGCGCAAAGGCGGCATCGAAGCCATTGGGGAAATCAAGCAAATCCTCCCCGACGCGCGCATCCTCGTGCTCACCAGCTTCGCCGAGGACGATAAAGTCTTCCCGGCGATCAAGGCCGGCGCGTCGGGCTATCTGCTCAAAGACACCGCTCCCCAGGATTTGCTGCGGGCCATTCGCGACGTGTACCAGGGATTGCCTACCATGCATCCCACCATCGCCCGCCGGGTGATGCAGGAGCTGCGGCGTCCCTCCGATCTGCCGCCCACCGCCGAGCCGTTGACCGAACGCGAAGCCGAGGTACTCAAGCTGGTCGCGCGCGGCCTGGCAAACGAAGAAATCGCCAAGGCGCTGTTCATCAGCGAGCGCACTGCGCGCACCCACGTCAGCAACATCCTACGCAAGCTGCATCTGGCCAATCGCACCCAGGCCGCGCTCTACGCGCTGCGCGAGGGGCTGGTTGACCTCGAAAACACACCGGAGAAGTGAAAGTGAAAAAGGAGAACTTGAGATGAGCAAAAATACGTCACCACGGAAATATCAGAGCTATGCGGTCAAATCACCGGATGGAACCCTCGTCTTGCAGGTAGAAGCCAGGGACAAATTGCGCTGGGCGGTCCAGCACAAGGGCGAGCCGGTCATCAAACCATCGCCCATCGCGTTGCACCTCGAAGGTGGCGAGGTGTTGGGCGATCTTGCCGGGGTGAAATCGTTCGCAACCCAGGCCATCGATACGGAATTCAAGGCCATCAATTTCCGCCGGGCCATCGTCAAGGATCGCTACACGCACCTGATCCTCCATTGCGAAGAAGATTTCGGCGTCGAATTCCGCGTTTACGACGACGCGGTCGCCTACCGGTTCTTCGTCCAAAGACCGGGCGAACTCGTCATCGCCAACGAAGAGGCCAACTTCAATTTCACCGCCGACCATCACGCCTTTATCCCGTATTTGCGGGACTACCGGGAGGGTCAGATTTTCGTTTCCTCTTTTGAATCCCCCTATACCGAGCAAAAACTGTCGGAATTCACGCCCGGCGCAGTGGCGATTTTGCCGCTGCTGGTGGACGTGGGCAACGGCAAGAAGGTCGTCATCCTGGAGGCCGATCTGGAAGATTACCCCGGCATGTATGTGAACCTCAATCCAACCGGCAGTGGATTCCAGGGCGTGTACGCTCCTTATCCCTTGGAAGCCAGACTCGGCGGGTCGCATCTAGGGGAGCTTGACGGCGGGGGGGAGGGGATCAACCTCATCCCCACGCGCCGCGCCGACTACATCGCCAAAACAGCCGGCGCGCGCACCTTCCCCTGGCGCGCCATCGCCCTCAGCGAAGCGGACAAGGACCTGCTGAACAACGACATCATCCAAAAGCTGGCCTCCCCGCCGCGGATCGACGACGTGTCGTGGATCGTGTCGGGGCAGGTAGCGTGGGATTGGTGGAGCGATTACAACATCACCCACGTGGACTTCCGGGCCGGGATGAACACGCCGACCTTCAAGTATTACATCGACTTTGCCGCCGCGAACAAGGCGAAGTACATCATCATCGATGCAGGGTGGTCTGCCGGACTCGATCTCACCAAACTCAACCCCAACGTCAACGTCCCGGAAATCGTGGCCTATGGCAAGGAAAAGGGCGTCGGCGTCATCCTCTGGGCCACCTGGTACGCCATCACACAGCAGATGCACGAGATTTTCCCCAAATACGCCGCGATGGGCGTCAAGGGCTGGAAGATCGACTTTATCGACCGGGACGATCAAATCGCCGTGGCCTCGACCTACGAAATCGCCAAATTGGCCGCGGAGCACCACCTGATGGTGGACTTCCACGGCGTCTT
>DYKY01000196.1 GCA_020722365.1 Thermoflexus sp. | reverse complement strand
GTTTGCCTACGATGGCGCGCTCCACTTCTTTGAGCACGCGCTCGCTCAGCTCGGCGACTTGTGCGATGTCGAGGGTCATAGTCTTAAACCTCCCCTGCGATAGCGTTGTTTATTATACGCATTTTGCATCACTTGACAAGCAAGACTACAAAAGTCTACGCATCCGGCGTCGCTATTGGCTCAATCCGCTGCCTCGTGAGACTTTTGTAGTCTGTCGCTCTCTTGACAAACTGCCGCTTTCCGTTACCATAGTGCTATAGTGCGTAAGGACGATGCTCGAAGGGGGCTGAAGGTTGGGTCCTGCGCGGCGGAAACCTTCGAACCCCGCCAGGTCCGGGAGGAAGCAACGGTAAGGAGGCATTTCCGGGCGCCGCAGGGGCGCCTGGTCTTCGGTCCCTCTCGGGCATCGTCTGCGTTTGTCAGCAGATTGAGCGGATTGAGCCGATTGATGAGGACTACGGTGTGAATTGGCTGACTAAATTGCTGGGCCTGATGCTGGGGGGGCTGGCGATCCTGGCCTTGGCGGTGGGATACCGCGCGACGTTGACGCCGGTGACGTTGACCATTGATGGCGAAAGTCGTGTGGTCAGGACGCACCAGCCTACCGTGGAACTGCTCATCGCCGACCTGGGTCTGAGTCTGCGCCCTGAAGATCATCTCTCCCCCAGGTTCGATACAGCTTTAACGCCTGGTTTGGAGATTCAGATCGCGCGCGCTAAGCCCGTCGTGGTGGTCGTGGACGGGCGCGAGCGTCAGATTTACGCGCATCAGGAAAGCCCCGCCGACCTGCTGGCCCAACTTGGTATGCAGTTGGACAGTCACGACACCATTCAGATTCGCCCCGCCCTGGCGACGGACCCGCCGGAGACCCGCTTCCGCATCGTTGTGGAGCGGGCGGTGCAGATCATTTTGGAGGATGGCGGGGTGCGTGCGACGTTGTACTCCAGCGCAGCGACGGTTGGGGCGGCATTGTATCAGGCCGGCATACGCTTGTACCGCGCGGATCGCGTCTACCCTGATCCGGCCACGCCCCTGCAAAATGGTCTGCACATTCGCACCGAACGTTCGATCCCCGTGTCGGTGCATGTGGATGGGCATGTCTTGCGGACGCGCACCCAGCGCAGCCGGGTGGGCGAAGTGCTGGCCGACCTGGGAGTGACGCTCAACGGTCAGGATGATACGCTGCCTTCCCTGGGAGCGCCGTTGAGCGATGGCGATGAAATTCGCGTCTATCGCGTCACCGAAAGTGTCATCGTTGAACAAAGCCCGATCCCGTTCAACTCCGTTTGGCAGGCCGATCCCGACTCTGAAATCGATACGCAGAGCTTGTTGCAAGAGGGCGAGCCGGGCGTGCTGGAACGCCGCATCCGTCTGCGTTACGAGGATGGGCAGGTGGTGGAACGTCGCGTGGAAGGGGAAAGCGTGGTACTGGCTCCGGTGAACCGTGTGATGGGCTACGGCACGAAGATCATCATACGGCAACTGGCGACGGAAAGCGGTACGGTGGAATACTGGCGGGTGTTCCGCATGCTGGCGACTTCGTATAGCGCGTCAATGGTGGGCATTTCGTCCTCATCGCCGTATTCCGGGCGCACGGCTACCGGTATGACGATGCGTTACGGCATCGTGGCGGTAGACCCCCGGGTGATCCCGCTGCGCACTGAAGTGTATGTGCCCGGTTATGGCATCGGCTATGCCGGCGACACCGGTGGCGCGATCAAGGGGAAACGTATCGATTTGGGATACGATGATTCCAATCTGCAACTCTGGTACCGCTGGGTGGACGTTTATTTGCTGACACCGGTGCCGGCGAACATCAATTACCTCAGTCCATGACGGACGATCCACGCACGTTACTGCGCCAGTATGGCCTCACGCCCCGCAGAGCTTTGGGGCAGAACTTCCTCGTCGATCCGAACGCGCCCGCGCGCATCGCGGCGCTGGCGGCGCTGACCTGTGACGATACGGTGCTGGAAGTCGGCGCCGGCCTGGGGACGTTGACGGCGGCGCTGGCGGCTCACGCCGGGCGCGTCATCGCCGTGGAAACAGACCCGCACCTGGTCGCCATCCTGCACCAGGAGCTGGCCGCGTTTGAGAACGTCACCATCGTTCACGGCGACATTCTTGATCTCGATCCGGCAGTCTTGCTAGAGGTTCCCCCTGCGCCGGTGATGCCCTTGTGGGGGACGCGCCTTCCGCATTACCACGTCGTCGCTAACCTGCCTTACTACATCACGGCGGCGGTGATTCGCCATCTGCTGGAAGCCGCCGTGCGGCCCGCGCGCATGGTGGTGACGGTGCAGCGCGAGGTGGCGGAGCGCATCGTTGCCGTCCCCGACGAGATGAGCGTGCTGGCGGTCAGCGTGCAGTTCTACGGACAGCCGCGCATCGGGATGCGACTGAAGCGCGGAGTGTTCTTCCCTGCGCCGGATGTGGAGTCTGCCGTGGTCTGCATCGATCTGTATGAGACGTCCCCCGTGCCGGTGGCGGATGTGGCGGAATTCTTCCGGGTGGTGCGGGGCGGATTCACGCAGCGACGCAAGCAGTTGCGCAATACGCTCGCGGCGAGCCTGCGCCTACCGCCGGAGGATGTGGTCGCGGCCCTGGCAAGCGTCGGTGTGGATGCGACACGCCGCGCGGAGACGCTCACGCTGGAGGAGTGGGGGCGGGTGACGGGGACGCTATATCCGCATTAAGGATTTATTGGGAAGTGCTCGGGCCGGTCTCCGACCGCGCCCGCGGTGGCGCGGTCTGGAGACTGACCACAGCCCGGTTGGCCGTCGATATACTTCCAGCACACCACGTAATGTGGAATGACTTTTGGTTTGGAAGTCGATGTCGCCCCCGTCCGCTCGGGGTTACTCCCCCTTGTGTTCTTTGAGATACGCCTCCAAAACCTCTTCCGCCACCTCCAATCGCTTGAGCGTCTTCTCTCGCCCCAATGCCTCGATGCTGCCGAAAAGCGGCGGCGAAACCTCTTTGC
Source organism: Thermoflexus sp. (assembly GCA_020722365.1). Taxonomy (GTDB): domain Bacteria; phylum Chloroflexota; class Anaerolineae; order B4-G1; family SLSP01; genus DSWT01. The sequence goes on along the minus strand of DYKY01000196.1, from coordinate 2,858 downwards.
CCGTCACGGCATTGCGCACGATGCTGAACAGTTGCCCGGCCTTCAGACCCAGTTCCTCGGCGAGGTGGCGCATCGGACCCTCCATCGTTTCGGCGTTAAAGTGGAGAAGCTCAGCTAACAGGGCCTGCGTCCGGCGGATGGCGTCCAGGCTTTGCTCCGCCGTCATCTTTTTGCCGATCAACGCTTCGATGGGCGGCGTGTCGATTTCGCAGAAGATAAAGTCGGTCAGTTCGACGACGTCCCGCAGCGTCTTAAGCCGCTCCTGAACCAGCGGGACCAGCAGTTTGAGCGTGGGAAACAGTTCTGCCGGCGCCGGCGCGGGGATCAGCCCTGAATCTTCCCAGAAGGGGATGAGCCGTTCGAGCAGTTCGTCCTGCGAAAGGGCGCGGATGTAGCAGCCATTCATCCAGTTGAGCTTGTCGTAGGAAAAGACGGCGGGCGCAAGGTTGATGTGCGTGATATCGAAGCGCGCGATCAGTTCTTCGCGGGTGAAGATTTCCTGTTCTTCGCCTGAGCCGGGCGACCACCCAAGCAGCGCCAGGAAGTTGAACAGCGCCTCGGGAAGATACCCCTGCCGCCGGAATTCATCGATGGAAACCGCACCGTGTCGCTTGCCGAGTTTTTTGCCATCGGCGCCGAGCACCAGCGGGACGTGCGCGTAGATGGGCGGCTGCCATCCGAAGGCTTCGTACAGCAGCAGGCGCTTGGGCGTGCTGGAGATCCAGTCGTCGCCGCGCATGATGTGGGTGATGCCCATCATATGATCGTCGATGACGACAGCGAGATGGTAGGTGGGGAAACCGTCGCTCTTGAGCAGGATTTGGTCGTCGAGCAGGCGGTTCTCGAAGACGATGTCGCCGCGCAGGATATCGTGCATCACGGTTGTGCCATCACGCGGTACCTTGAGGCGGATCACGTGTGGTTCGTCAGGTGAGACTTCACCGGGCGCTTTGTCGCGGCAGTGACCGTCGTACATCGGCGTCTCACCGCGCGCACGCTGCGCCTCGCGGACGGCTTCCAGCCGTTCCGGTGAGCAGTTGCAGCGATAGGCGCGCCCTTTGGCGAGCAGCTCCTCGGCTTTCTCCCTGTAAATGCCCAGGCGCTCCGACTGGACGTACGGCCCGTAGTCGCCGCCGACTTCCGGCCCCTCATCCCAATCTATCCCCAACCAGCGCAGTCCGTTGGTAATCACGTTGAGGGCTTTTTCGACGTAGCGCGTGCGATCGGTATCCTCGATGCGCAGGATGAACTGCCCATGATTTTGCCGGGCGAACAGCCAGTTGAAGACGACGGTGCGAATGTTGCCGATATGCGGCTCTCCTGTAGGACTGGGTGCAAAACGAACGCGAACTGTCATAACGACCTCCTCCGATAATAGCGAATTGCGAATGAGCGAATTGCGAATGAGCGAATGGGCGAATGAGCGAATGAGCGAATGGGCGAATGACGAATCCCCAATCCCCTCCCGTCTACCGTTTACCGTCTACCGTCTACTTTTTCCCGCGCTTCCCAGAACGCGGTGCGGTAGTCGGCGAACGCGCCTGTCAGGATGGCGACGCGACACTCGGTGATAATCGACAGCATCGTGTGCAGGTTGTGGATGGTCAGCAGCGTGGCCCCCAGGATTTCCTTGGCGGCGAACAGGTGGCGGATGTAAGCCCGGCTGAAGTGCTGACACGCATAACACGCACACGTTGCGTCCAGCGGGGTGGGGTCGTCGGCGAAGCGGGCGTTGCGCATGTTGAGCTTCCCTGTTTTCAGGAGCGCTTGCCCGTTGCGCGCTACGCGCGTCGGCAGCACGCAGTCGAAGATGTCGATGCCGCGCGCGACGCCCTCTACCAGATCCTCCGGCGTCCCCACGCCCATCAGATAGCGCGGCTTGTGCTCCGGCAGCAGCGGCGTGGTCGCGTCCAGCGTGGCGTGCATCTGCGCCTTGGTCTCGCCCACCGAGAGGCCGCCGATGGCGTACCCGGGAAAGTCCAACGCCGCGAGAAATTGGACGCTTTGTGCGCGCAATTCGGGGAAGATGCCGCCCTGCACGATGCCGAAGAGCGCCTGATCCGGGCGAGTGTGGACGGCCTTGCAGCGCTCGGCCCAGGCGTGCGTGCGGGCCAGCGCGCGGACGTTGTAGTCGTAATCGGTGGGCGGGGCGCACTCGTCGAGCACCATGGCGATGTCGGCGCCGAGGTTCTGCTCGATCTCGACAACGCGCTCCGGCGTGAAGCGATGCTGGCGTCCATCGATGTGCGAGCGGAAGGTGACACCGTCGTCGTCGATGGTGCGCAGCGGCGTCTGTCCGCGCCCGCCGCCCAGGCTGAAGACCTGGAAGCCGCCGGAATCGGTGAGCACCGGCCCTTCCCATCCCATAAAAGTGTGCAGGCCGCCCAACGCGGCGATCCGTTCGTCGCCGGGCCGCAGGTAGAGGTGATAGGTGTTCGCCAGCAGCAGCACCGCGCCGACTTCCCGCAACTGCTGTGGCGTCACTGCTTTGACGGTGGCCTGTGTGCCGACCGGCGCGTAGATCGGCGTCGGCAGCGGGCCGTGGGCGGTATGGAACACACCTGCCCGCGCTGCCCCATCGGTGGCTAACAGATCGAAGGTAAATAACATCGTCATTCCGTGCATGTCCTCAACACTGCGTCATCATACCACAACCAAACCAATCGCCAAGTGAGGACTCGATGCTGGATGCTGGATGCTGGATGCTGGATGCTGGATGCGCGAAGCTGGATGCTGGATGCTGGATGCTCGATGCTCGAAGCTGGATGCTGGATGCTGGATGCTGGATGCTGGATGCTGGATGCTGGATGCTGGATACTGGATGCTGGATGCTGGATGCTGGATACTGGATGCTGGAT
>DYKY01000195.1:1764-5850 GCA_020722365.1 Thermoflexus sp. | reverse complement strand
GCGACACGGCGCAGATTCGCGATCTACTGCGCATGATGGTGCCGGAGTATCAGCCCACAGAAGCCGTGGTTGAACCAGTCGCGTCAGTGACCGCTTCCGCGAGCGGGTCGTCTCAAACGGCATAGAGGTTCTTGGGTGATGCGCAGACGGTGGGGGACGCGCTGTGAAGAAGACAGAAAGCAACGCGGCGAGGGAACGTAGAGGCGCGCTGTACAGAATTACTCTGCGACAGTCGCGCCGTCCGCGAAGATAATCGGACGCGGACAAACCATGCCCTGAGCGGAGTCGGAGGGGCGGATGGAAAAACTGATAGGGGTGGGAGGATACGAATAAGGCTCAGGCGGTGCTAGGGCTGATATGGGGCTTGACAACCTGTGCGACCAGACGGCGGACTTCCTCCACCGCATCCTGCACCGTATAGGGAGCAGGCAGCTCGGCTCGGTCAATCAGGTCCATCACCTCCCAAAGGGACAAGCCAGCCAATTCAGCCGCGCGTGATTTGCTGGCTTTCCCTTCGCGATAGAGACGGAGAGCGAGGTCTTGCTTGCGACGCTGGATGCCATCCAGGAGGATTTGCCGCGTGAGGTCCACGCGGGAAGCCCGTTCTTGCTCCGCCAGGCGATCGAGGTCGGAAGCGAGTTCTCCTGGGACGCGAATATTGATCTGAACCGATTTTGCATTCATAGTGGTCCTTCTTTCCTAATGGGACTTTCAGTCTGCGCCGACCGTAACCGTCGAATCTCTGTCGCCGCCGACCGTAGAATGGTTAGCATGGCTTGGTCGGTGCGCATCGCCCGAGCGATACGTGTGAGTAGGTCGTCACATTCATCGAAAGACAACCGTTCCGAAATATAGCCCTGCAATGGCAACACCTGGATTGTCAAGTAGGAGATCTGATGAGCAACCGCGAGATTGCGCCCGCGCTGTTCCTCCATAACCAAGACCAAATGGCGCTCTTTCGCACACGCCAGGGTCATACAATCAGTATAACTGAGGGCTGGAGCGCTCTGTGCCAGCGTAGTCGCCAAGCGTTTCTCGGCAGCGGTGGGGGTGATGACCTTTAACTGCTTCGCCGCGATCGTTGCGGCGATTCGCTCCGCATCGGCATAGCCTCTCGCCCGACCTTGCACGACTGTTTCGTCTTCGACACCGGGCACGAAGGCGACCGTGTCGAAAACGCGCTCCAATAGCCAGAGGGCGTCCTGATGAGCCAGGACAATCAGGCTAGAAGCGTCGGCGATTGCCATGACGTTATTCATATCTGCTACAAATTGTAGCAGCGTGCGGTGAATCTGTCAAATTGAACGTCTCTCCTCTTTCTCACCCGACTTACGCAAGGGGCCGAACTCTCGTAAGATCAAGCCGATCAGTTTGCGTTCGACGGCTGAGTATGTTATAGTTGGTTCCGCAGTCACGCCAGGGTCTATAGCAGAGAATTGACCCGCGCTACGGCGACGTTGGACAGGTAATTTTCGCATGAAAGAGGTGGCAGAATGAACGAAGAAATGGAAGAGGGCTTGGACCTGGGACGCTACGTGTCTACCCTCCGCAAGTGGTATCGCTTGATCCTGGTTGCAGCGGTGCTGGCAGGCGGCACCGCGCTCGTCGTCAGTTTTCGCCTGCCGCCGACGTATGAGGCAGAAGCAGACGTTGCAGTCGTGACGAGCGGTGCCACGATCAACTTCGATACCAAGATCCAGACCATCACCGGGCTCGATTCGGCGCAACTCGACCAAGCCAATCGCTTGAAAGCTTTCACGAGGGTGGCGCAGAGCACCGACATAGCGGCGGCGGTCATCGCAAAGCTGGGTAATCAGCTGAGTCCCTCTGAGCAAATGCCGGAAAATCTGGTCAAGTCCATCAAAGCGACGACCGACGGCAGTTTGATCAGAATCACGGCGAGCGCCGATTCGCCAGAGAAAGCCGCGCTCATCGCCAATAGCTGGGCGAACGAGTATGCCAGGCGCGTGAATTCTGTTTACGTCGGCAACCCGCTGTCGCCCACCGAGATCCAGTTGCAGGCAGACGCGGCGCAGCGCGATTATACTCAAAAAGAAGCGGCGCTGCTCGCCTACCTCGCGCAGAGCGCCGGTCAGGTCGCCGAGATCACCAAGCAGAAAGCGGCGAAGGAGCAACAGCTCAGCGACATGTACGCGGCGCTGAACAAGTACCAGCGCTTGCTCGTCGAAGCGCAGTCGCTGAAAACCCGCGTCGCGGCAGGGTCAGATTCGGGCGCGTCGGCGACGGCGAACAGTCTGGCGCTCATCCTCTTGCAGGCGAGCACGTTCACGACCGGCGCGGGGCTGCCGGTCAATCTACAAATTCCGATGGACCAACTGACCGATCTAAATGCCAGCCCGGCGCAGCAGGGACACGATCTGGACGCGCTGATCGAAACGCTCAGTTCGAAGATCAAGGAAACTCAGTTGAGCGTCACCCTTGGCTATCTGCAGAACGACATCAGTCAACTGCAGGCACAGGTGGAGCAAGAAAACTCGAAAAAGCAGGAGTTGACGCGCGCCCGCGATCTCGCCTGGTCAACCTACACGACGCTGGCGAGCAAATCGGTAGAGGTGAACCTTTCCTCACAGACGGGCGGCAACGTCGTCCAGCTTGCCACGCAAGCGGTTGCGCCTCTATCGCCGGTCTCACCCAAGAAAGCGCTGAATACGCTCTTGGGCGGCTTGGTGGGGCTGATGTTAGGAGCGGGCGTGGCGTTCCTGCTCGAGTACATGAATGACAGCGTGACGAGCGAAGACCAGGTCGCCGCGCTGCTCAGTCTGCCGACGATTGGCGTTGTTTCCGAGATACCGAAGGTACATACGAATGGACGCGGTCCGCAGAAGGGGCACGCGCTGGTAACGGTCGAAAATCCCCGCTCGGCGGTCACCGAAGGATTCCGGGTTCTGTGCTACAACCTCTTCCTTGACGGCAATTCCAGGAAAGTGGTGCTGGTCGCGAGCGCGCTCCCGTCGGAAGGGAAGAGCACGATCGCGGCGAATCTGGCGGCGCTAATCGCTCAGACAGGAAAACGCGTTACGCTGGTGGATGCCAATTTACGGCGTCCCTCCCAGCATAAGCTCTTTGGACTGAAGAATGGGAGTGGGCTGTACAACCTCTTGACCGAAGAGGTCGGGAATTGGGAGACTTACGCGCAATCCACGAACGTGGAGGGACTGAAACTGGTCTCGGCGGGTCCGCTGCCGCGCGATCCGGCAGGACTGCTGGCGAGTTCCAAACTCGAGCAACTGGTGAAGGTGCTCAAGTCTGCGTCGGACGTCGTCATCATCGACGCACCGGCGGTGCTGGGGCTGGCAGATGCCGCCATTCTCTCGCGCGCGGCGGACGGCATCTTGATGGTCGCAGAAAGCGACCGGGTTTCGCGAAAGGACGCGCTGCGCGCAAAACAAGTGCTGGCAGCGACGGGTATACCCATCCTGGGAGTCGTGCTGAACCGTGCCGCGCGATCGATAGGCGCCTCGATGTACGAGTACTATACGGCGCCCAAGCCCGACGTGCCGGCAAGCACCAACGGGCACAAAGGTTTCAAGGGAGCCTGGGATCGAGCGCAGAACGAATGGCTGCCCGAGCTGCGTGACCGGGTTGTCGATTTCGTCGGTCCCCGACGAGGCGGATAACCCGACGATAGCCCGGTGGAGCGAATCTCGCAGCGGCACTGTCCGTGGCTGGGATCCCGCGAAGACAGCGACACCCACTACGCCTATTCGATGGAGGAGAATGTCTGTACCGCGCCATTGGGACCCGCGCGGCTTGATCTGGCACATCAAGGGAGATACCATAATTCGTATTGCCAATCGGTCTCGCGTGTCCGTGTCCGACCTCGTGGCGGTGAATCAACTGCAAGACCCCAGTCGAATTCATGCTGGCGACGTGCTGACTATTCCGATCGGGTCGGGCTATCCGCCGACCCGGACGCGCGCTCCAGAAACGCCTTCGCCGCTTTTCCAAGATTGGACAGATCAGTGCGTTTAGTGTAGAATGAACGCGCGAGGTTCTTCCACGATGGGACGGCGAGGCAATTATGGAACTAAGACAGTATCTTTCCCTTTTCCGCAAATGGGCATG
>DYKY01000195.1:0-1664 GCA_020722365.1 Thermoflexus sp. | reverse complement strand
GCGAGGCAATTATGGAACTAAGACAGTATCTTTCCCTTTTCCGCAAATGGGCATGGCTGCTCATTCTAACCACCGCGCTCGCGGCGGTGTCAAGTTTCTACTACAGCAGTCAACTTCCCCCTACCTACGAAGCGACGACGACACTCGTGGTTGGGCCTGTGTTGCAAAGCACGAATCCCTCCTACACCGAATTCTACGCGGCAACTGAGTTGGCAAAGGCATACGTCCTCATCGTCAAGCAGCAACCGGTCTTGCGCGCGACGGCTGATGCGATTCGATGGGAAGGCAGTCTGGCGGCACTCGAATCCAAGATCACCGCCAAGGCGGTTGGCGGACAGTTGTTGACGATCAGCGTGAGTGACAGCGATCCACAGCGCGTCAAACTCATTGCCGACGAACTCGCGCGTCAGTTGATCTTGCAAAGCCCAACCGGTCAAGCGCAGAGCAAGGCGGCGGAGCAGCGCGCTTTTGTGACGACGCAGATGGAACAAATCCAACTGCAAATGGAATCCGCCGCCAAGACCTTGAGCGCGCTGAACAATGAGATCGCCCTCGAACGCGACCCCGCCAAGGTCAAAGACCTCAACGAACGCATCAGCGCGCTGCAAACCAAGATGGACAACTGGCAAAGGAGTTACGCCAATCTGGGCGCGATGCTCACCGTCAACCCGATCAACTTGCTTACCGTACTCGCCCCCGCCGCCGAACCTACCTACCCCGTCGGTCCCAACGTGCCGCTTAACGTTCTCCTCGCCGGTGTCGTCGGGTTGATGCTGGGCGCGGGCGTCGCGTTTCTCATCGAATATCTCGACGATACGATCAAGACCGCCGAGGACGCCCAGCAAGTCCTAAATCTTTCGACGCTGGGCGCGATTGCGCGCATCCCGGGCGTGCGACAATTTCCCGATCACCTCATCACCTTGAAACACCCCCGCTCTCCGATTTCGGAGGCGTACCGCGTCTTGCGCACCAACCTCCGCTTTTCCGGCATCGGCAACCCCGGCGGCTCCCTCCTCGTAACGAGCGCGAACCCTGCCGAAGGCAAAACCACAACAGCGGCGAATCTCGCGGTGACGCTCGCCCAGTCCGGCAAGCGCGTGATTCTGGTGGATTCCGATCTACGTCGCCCTGCGTTAAACAAGTACTTTGATCTCCCCAACGACGTTGGGCTAAGTAGTCTTTTCCTCGACGAGGCGCCCGCGCTCGACGAGGCGATTCTGCCGACCCAAGTCGAGGGGCTGTCGCTCGTGCCGAGCGGTCCACTCCCCCCCAATCCGGCGGAGATTCTCGATTCGCAGCGAATGGACGCGGTGCTGGACGATTTGCGCGCACGCGCGGATCTGGTGATTTTCGATTCGCCACCGGTGCTGGTGGTAGCGGACGCGAGCATTCTCGGCTTGCGCTGTTCCGGCGCGATCCTCGTCATCGAAACCGGACGCACGCGCAGCGAAGCAGCGTCCCGCGCGGTCGAAACGCTTTTGCAGACGAACGTCAAGATTTTCGGCGTCGTCTTCAACAAGTTGACTTTGCGACGCGCGTCGGGGTATTATTACTACTATTATTCCCAGGATGGCAAGACCAAAAAACGCAAGCCCAAAGAGGCGGCCTAAGCCTCGCTTTCGCACCCTCGCCCAAGCAATAGGAATGAGCGTAGAACTGTGACT
>DYKY01000194.1 GCA_020722365.1 Thermoflexus sp. | reverse complement strand
GACCGGCGCCAGCATGAGAATGCCGTACAGCGTCGCCGTGATGATCAACAGCGTGATCGGGACGGCGAGCAGGCGGCGAATCAGGAATTTGAGTAGAGCAGGCATCTATCCCCTCATTTTTTAGACAGGATTAACAGGATTGTTTTTATCCTGTTAATCTTGTAAATCCTGTCCACGAACGAATTCACACTGATCCACGGTGACGATGGTGTTGCCGGAGAAGCGGCACGTCATTGTTGTCCCGGTGCCGAACTGCGCCGTCACGAACATCCACTGGCCCTTCTGCGCCGTGATCGTGACGTGATAAACGTCGCTGAGTTGCGCCCGATGCGTTTGGAGCCACGTGACCACATCCTCGGTGACGTTGAACGTCTTCATCTTGTCTTGCAGCCACGGGCGTTCGCCCGTTTTCCCGGCCTGCACCATCTGGCCGATGCGCACATCGAGCTTCTGGGAAAGATCATCGCAAAACGAGATCCGCCCCCCTCTCACGCTGCACCGCAGCGCGAAGCCGGTATCGAAGACCACGTCGCTGTAAGCCGTGTAGAACGTTCTATCGGTGGGGTCATACCCCGAAAAATAAACGGTGTACTCCGGCGTGAACCGCGCGCCATGCCGCTGCGCCTCGGCGATGTTTTGCCCTGCGGCGCTCACAGCGGCCTCGCCCCCTTCCAGGTACGTCTCGATGAGGTCTGCCACACGCACCTGCGGCGTGCGGACGTCCGCCATCACCAGATAATCCAGGATGAAAACCGGCGGCAGTGCGACCAGCCAGGCCACCAACAGCACACCCCACGCACGAACGCTCATGCGGCCTTCCGGGGTGGTGCGATCCCAGGCCCATTCGACCGCCAGTGTTTCTATGCACCCCACGCCGAATCCGTACACCGTGTAAGCGATCACCACCAGTAGCGTGCGCAGCGCGTTTCCCTCTGTATAGGGCCACGGCATCAATCCGGCAAAGCGTGGATCGATGATCCCGGCGAGCCAGTTCATCCCGGTGAACGGGATGTGCCCGGCGAGCCAGCCGATGCCGCCAAACGCGACAGCCCATATCCCGGTCGTGACGAGCGTGGAAGACGTCCACGCCCCTAGTGTCCCTACGATTCCGCCGATGACGAGCAGGCACGGCAACCCCATCAGAAGTTTGGCCCAGGCCATATCGGCTGAACCCCGGCTTAATGCTACCGCATCATATCCCCAGACCAACAGCGCGAATCCTAGCCCAAACAGCAATCCATATCCGGCGCCGGCGCGCAACAGCACGGCGCGGGCCGTTTTCTGGCGTGGCAGAGGACTCAGTACTTCTTCTCTCATCGTGACGCTGCTCCAGCCTTATTTTCGATGACCACCGCGCATTGTACGCCAACCCGGACTTCTGACAAGCCGGGCAAGCCGTCAGCTATCAGCTTTCAGCTATCAGCTTTCAGCCATCAGCCAGAACTTGCCCGCGTTCGAGCCTGGGCTATAATACAAGCACGTTTCTTCACTTGCAACTCGCAACTCGTAACTCGTAACTCGTAACTCTCTTGTAGGAGGTGGTTTATGCAGATGCCGGTACAGAAAATTCGTGTGGTCGCGGGCACGCCGATTGTGGTGGGAGAGCGTCGATTGCTCCCTTCGGTGTTGGTGACGACGATGGCAGGCGGCGATGCCGGTACCGGGGGCTTGTTTCGCTTCGTCAAAGCGCGCCCGGTCTCGTTGGTCGTGGAGGAGCCGGAGGGCGCGCGCTGGCTGGAAATCCCCAATACAACGGAGAACATTTTAAGCCAGATGGCCATTGCCGGCGCAGGCATCGCTCTGCTGAGCGTGCTGCTGATGGGCCTGTTCCATCTCGCGCGGAAGAGATAGAGAGGAGAGATAGAAGGCTTCGCTCATTCGCAATTCGCAATTTGCAATTCGCAATTTGTAGGGAGGTAAAACTATGGAAGAACTCAAGGCTTTGCTGGAAAAGATCGGTTCGGTTGGCGATGAAATCAACGTGGATGCCGTCTTTGGTAAACCGGAGACGGTGGGCGACCGCGTGTTGATCCCCGTGGCGGAGATCACCTACGGGTTTGGTGCGGGCCTGGGCGTGGGCGGCCCCGGCGGTTATCCTGAGGAACCTGGCGACGAAGAGGTTGGCGAGAGCCGTGAGCGCCAAGAGGAGCACGGCGAAGCCGCTGTTGGCGGCGGCGGCGGCGCTGGCGGGCGCGCGCGTCCCATTGCCTACATCGAAGTCGGCCCGGACGGGACCAAGGTTGAGCCGATCATCGATGAGCAGAAGATCGCCCTGGCCGGTATTTTGTTGAGCGCCTGGGCCATCGCCTGGATCGCCCCGACACTTATGGCGTTGTTCAACGCGCTCTTTGCGCCTAGAGAGTGATGGATGGAGCGTATTGACCACAACGGCCTGGTCTGGTATGCGTTTGCCGGACCAGGCCGTGATTCTGCGCCTGGCGGCTTCAGGCACGCCTGCTTCACACGCCTGGGTGGGGTCAGCGCGGGCCAATGGTCCACGCTGAACCTGGGCAGCACGGTTGGCGATGATCCACGGGCTGTGCAAGAAAACCACCGGCGCATCTTTGACGCCTTCGGGATTGCGCGCGCGCAGGTCGTGAGTCCACACCAGGTTCATGGGCGCAATGTTGTGCGTGTCGGCGTGGAGGCTGGCGGGACGGTCATCCCGGCAACGGATGCACTGATTACCGACGCGCCGGGTGTGGCGTTGCTGCTGCGCTTTGCCGATTGCGTGCCGGTCTTGTTCTACGATCCCGTGCGCCGTGCCGCCGGGCTGGCCCATGCCGGATGGCGCGGCGTCGCAGCGGGCGTCGTCCCGGCGACGGTGCAGGCGATGGCGGCAGCGTTCGGCTCGCGCCCGGAGGACCTATGGGCGGGCATCGGCCCGGCGATCGGCCCGCAGCACTACAGCGTTGGCGTTGAGGTGGTCGAAGCGATCCAGGCGGCATTGCCAGAGGGCGCTCAGGCAGCAACGTACCGTGAAGGCCGCTGGATGATGGATTTACCGGCAGCTTTGGAGGCGCAATTGCGCGCCGTGGGCGTGACGCAGGTGGAACAGTCCGGCTTGTGTACGGCCAGTCGCGTGGATGAATGGTATTCGCATCGCGCCGAAGAGGGCCGCACCGGGCGGTTTGGCGTGTTAGTTATGCTGAAATCGCTATGAACAGCAACAAGCGGCGGATTGTGATCCGCCGCAAGCGTTTAGCCAACTTATTCGGCTTGCGCGGGACCTAGTCCCGCGCTGCGCTCAAATGGTTAATTCTACTTCAGCCCCTCGATGCGGTAGGTGAACCCCAAAATCTCCAGGATAGCCGAATCCGCGCCCTGCGGGCGCGAGAATTGCACCTCAAAATCCTGGAATCCATCTGGTTGGACGTTCCATGGCAGCAGCGGCGTGGACGCTTGCAGCGTTCCCGCACTGCCATTGTAGGTGAACTTGATGTTATCCAGCGTCACGCTGAGAGGCGATTCGCCATTGTTGTAGATCGTGCCGTTGATGACGATCACGCTGCGGGTGACGTCGTCGAAAACGTCGGTCAGTTCCACGTCGGGTATCGCCGGGCCGGGCTGCGGCGGCTCGTAGGTCAGCGCAAACTGCGTGCTGTTGGCCGAGAGCGTGTCGCTGCGGAAGATCCACGTGACGGGCGAGGGCATCGTGCGCGGCACCGTATATCCGGCGCTGCCGGCCGCAGTTTCGCCTGAGGCCAGGGTGCGGGTGAGCGCGCCGTACTCGCCCCAATCGGAGGCAGTGGGATCGAGCGTATAGCGTTGCCCGGCGTTGTCTTCAAGGACCATGTCGAAGAAAGCGGCGTTCATCTCTGTGGTGTTCTCGTTGGTCACTTGATACTCGATGATGAAGTAGAGCGTCGCCCCATCCTCTTCCACGTGCGTTTCCAGAATCTCAATCTTAAGACCATCCACCCGCTGATCCTGGGAGAAAACACTCTCTTCGGGCAGATAGCGCGCCTGGACGATCAACCGGGTCGCCTGCTCACTTTCCAACATCATCACCGTCAATCCTGGCTGACTCTGCGCCATCGGCGACAGATCTCCGGCATCGATACGTTGGACCTGCGGCGTGCCGAAGGCAAGCACGCTGCCGTTGTCGAGTGTGAGCATGATGCGGTCTGCGCTGGTCAATCCGGCGAGCACGGACTCGGTCGTCGACGCATACGGCAGGCCTATGACATAATTGATCACCGTCCCATAGAGCCACACGGCGATGCTGTTTTGTTCGTGGGGCAAAGGCCAACGTCCCTGGTCCGGCATTACCGGAACCACCGGGTAGATGGTCCCGGCGACGCTCAATTGATTGGGCAAGACGGTGACGATGGGCGCGCCGCTCTCCTGCACGACGGGAATGTTGGGCGAAATGGTGGGCGGAGAGGTGAACGTGGACAGTTTGACGACCTTCGCCTGTTCTGCGCCGCCGGTGGGACGCTGAGTGCGCATGTTGAGCAGGGCCGCCACCCCCACGCCAACGATGATAACCGCTCCGAGCATGATGAGCAGGATAGCCCAGGTGGGGGGGTAGATGCTGCCCCGTCCCGGGTCGCCGCGTCCCGCGGCAACGCGGGACGGGGTGCCCGCTGCATACGTTTGGGATGGCGTTGTGGCTACCGGCGGCGGAGTTGCCGTCGGATGGGGAATCTCCGCAGATGATGGCGGGGGCGGCGTGGCAGCCGCCTCTGGGGTGGTCGACACGTTGAGCAAGTCATCGTAAACCTGGCGTTTTTGTGGGTCGGCCAGGCGCTCGTATGCGTCGTTGATGTCTTTGAACCGTTCCTCGGCATCCGGCGCGGAATTGCGGTCCGGGTGGTAGAGCCGCGCCATGGTGCGGAAGGCGATCCGCACCTCTTCCGGCGTCGCGTTTGGCGTAATGCCGAGAATTGCGTAATAATCTTTGATTGTTCTCGATGCCATAATGTTGTGTTCTCGCTTGTTGCGCTGGCCGGCGTTATGGAAGGGTGACGGGCAGGGCCGGCGGCGCGATGCGCACGCTCACTTCAGGTTTGGCGGCCTCGATGAGCCGGTCGAAGCCCAAGAGCGGGATCATCACCTGTACCGTGCCCACGGTGGAGACGGTGAAGGAAATCTGTCCCTGATCGTCGGTGTAGCCGCGCGCCAGTTCCGCTTTGGTCTCGGGTGAGTTTACAGTGACGAAGAAGCCCGGCACCCCCTCGCCTGCGCCCGACAGTCCATCGTTGTTGGCGTCGTAATAGACGATGACGCGGAACGTGCGGGAACCGGTAGGAGGTGGTGTGCGCGTAGGCGGCGTGGGCGTCGTCACCAGGCGGAAATCCAGTTCGCGGTTCTCGCCTCCTGCCTCCGGCGGCGGGCTGGGTGTAGCGACCGGCGATACCGGTGTCTTGGGAGTGGCGGTGGCTACCGGTGTGGTGGCCGGCGGCGGCGTGGCGTCGCCTTTGCCGGGAGAGGGCGTCGCTGTTGTTTGCGCGCCCGGAACCGTCAGTTCACAACTGATAGCGTAGGCGCTCTGGGCTGCATCCTTGATGTCCATGCGGTCGCCTTGGCCGACGAGGATGTAGAGCCAGCCTTCGTAGGAGGCGTAATAGGATAGCCGGCTGTTAAAGTCGCCCAAGGCGATGTCATCGTTCGCCATGATGAAGTAGCCCTCGCCCGGTCCACTGTAGAACACCATGCGCGGATCGACGCTGGGATCGAGGTCGCTGGTCTCGCACGTCAACTGCAAGCCCGGTTTTACCCGTATCTTGAAGTAGTCGTTATCCACCGTTGCCCCGCCCCACGGCATAAAGTTGCAGTTATAGTTCAACTCCGACGCGATGGTCGTCGCTATGTCAAAATTGTAGTTCGGCTCGTATGCGTCGTACCCGCTCGGCCAGGTAGCTTTAGGGGTGTTGGTGGC
>DYKY01000193.1 GCA_020722365.1 Thermoflexus sp. | reverse complement strand
CCGACGCTATTCGTCCCAAAGAGGATGCCTAACCACCGCCCTTGTCCGCCGCAGGGACTCGCAGCGGTGGGATCGGATGCAGTGAAGGTGATGGGCCGGCTGGCGGTACCGAGAACTTGAAGATTGCCTTCCACCTGCAGCCGCGCGCCAGTTTGGAAATAGACGGCGGTGCCCGTGACCGGTGGCGTAATCGTGAGCACGGTGAAAGGAATGACCGTGACCGTCGTGGTCATAATATGATAGCACGGAGCATCCCATATTGTATCGGCGGTGATGTCCTGGTCAACGACGATACATCCGGATGGAGGCGCGGCCCTGATCGGCGTCGCGGGCCGCGAGAGAAGCACCAACAGGACAAATAGCGTCCCCAAAGCCAATAAAACCGTCCCTGTAAGCGTAAGACTCTTCCTGAACATTCTGTAACCTCCCATGTTTCTATCAATGAGGCAGTGTGTTGGCATCTATGATAGGTGGAGGAAAGTGAAACAAGCACGCATATCCCCTCCAATGGATAGCGCCTCACTTTCATTATAGAGGATTCTTTGCGAAGATAGGGTTAAAATCTAATTACAATTGGATTAAAAAAACAAGGGGTTTTTGCAAGCAGATGCTGCCGCTTGCAAAAACCCCTTGAAATGCCCCCTTTCCCAAGTGCGAGAAGAGATGCACAGAGGAACGGGCTTTATCCGGCGAGACTTCAATCGCCGGGGTGAAAGGGAATCAACGCCTCGTAACCGGCGGCGCCGCCCCGTCGAGTCATTTAGCCCCTGTTTCCATCAACTGTTCTACAGAAACGATTGGCCCATACGCCGCCTTGAGCGCTTCCAGTCCCTGACGCTGTTCTTGATAGACCCGAAACAACTTCTCGGACACGCCGGTTTCCTTGCGATACGCCTCTTCCTGCAAGGTGATACGCGCCAGGATATTGTCGACATAAAAGGCAAACTGTTTGGCATACAGGTCCTTCGGATAGTCTTTGCTGATCCGGGCAAACAGCTTCTTCAGGTCATCGTACTGCGGAATGTAGCCGATCGGCGTCTCGATGGCCGACACATCACCATGGGCATACAATTCCAACCAGCCGAGCCAGACCTTGACGTCGCGCTTTTCGCCGAGCAGCTTGCTGCCCTCCCCACCGCGCGCGCCGTGGGTGAGGAAGTAGTTGAGGCCGGCCATAATGGGTTTGTGGGTCAGCTTGGGCGAGTTGAAGAAGACAAACTGCGCTTCCATATATTCGGCCAGTGGACCGGGGATGAACGGCTCGTTGGCCCACGGCTGGCGGCGCACGCCCTGAGCGCCCACCTCAGTGGCTGTGGCTGCCGAAAGGATGGATGCACCGATGACAACACCGTGGTCGGGATTCTTAGCCACCCACACCGGCGGCATGGTGTCGCTATCACGTCCGCTGTAGGTGATCACGCTGATCGGCACACCGGCAGAGTCTTCCGCGACGGTCTGGTTATAGGTGTCGATGTTTGTGCTTTCCAGCGTGAAGCGCGCATTGGGGTTAGACATAGGGATGGGCTTGCCCGCTGCATCTGTTTTGCCGATCCACCATTCCCCGGTGTAATTGACGCCCTTTTCTGGCACCGGCTCGCCATCACCTACCCAGTGCGGCGTGCCATCTTCGGTGATCAGCACGTTCGTCCAGATGACTTCGACACCCGGCGCACGCAGCGCCTTCATCAGCAAGGGATCACCTTCAGCGTTGACGTCCTGGACAATGCCGAAGATGCCCTTTTCGGGATTGACGGCGCGCATGGTGCCGTCGGCAGCGATCCAGATTTGGGCCAGGTCATCGCCGATGAAATCATCGCCGACCATCGCCGTGGTGGTTTTGCCGCAACCCGAAGGCGCAGCGCCGGCGAAAAAGGTCTTGCGCCCGCCCGGACCAATGAGACCGGTGATAAACATATGCTCGGACAGTTCTCGTTCCCGGCGATAATACGTGGACAGGTCCACGGCAAAGCGGTGGTTGCCCTTTTTGAGCAGCAGCGTGTTGCCGGCATACGTGCAGAGCAGCGAGTAGGTGGTCAACCAACTGCGGTCCATGAAGACGCGCATGTTGGGAAAATCTTCTGGGCGGTTGGTTCCTTCACTGTGGACGTTGGTCAGGAACTCGCCGGCACGCGCCGCTTCCTGGTCGAAGTGATAGTAGGCATTGCGGTAGAGAATATCAGCCGAGTGCATAACGTAGGTAGAGGTGGTGATTTCGATGGCCGGAATGGCCGCCTGCGCGCCGACCGGCCCGCGGTTGAAGAAACCAATCAGCAGGGTTTTGCCCTTGGCGATGCCGGTCATATATTGCCTGACATACTCGAGCGCCTCGTCGCGGAGAATGCTCTTCGCCAGCACACTGACATCTTCATCGGGATTGATGATGTAGAGCGTCTTCTCAACCACACGCCCCTGCTCTTCGGGCAAGTCAAAATGGATGGTGTGCCCAGGCAAGGTCAGTGCCCTTTCCTCGCCCTTTTTCAAACTCGCCTCGCGCACCCATTGCAAATCCTCTTCCGAGCCAGTGTTGACAAAGACCGCATCGGGATCCATCATCGCAATAGAATTAGCGATCTTGATCAAAGCATCCGGGTTGTTGATATGAGCCAAGCGGGCCTGTGTTTGCGGGTCGCAGCGTTTCTGGAACAGGGCCTGAGCTTGTTCCACAGTTTTGATACCACCGATTTCCGTCAAAAGGTCGACGCCTTGTTTTAGCTTTAACACTTCTATACTCCTTTATCTCAAAAATATACAACGATGTTGGCCAAAACCAGCAAAGAGGGAGAGCAACAATACCCGACATCATAACACAAAATGCGTTTCCTGCTAGAATCTTTCAGACCTGACAGGTTTTCTGAAACCTGTCAGGTCTAGAAAAGAAGCAGCGCACCAAGCGCCGCTTCTGGCGATTCTGCTTTGGGTTTACCCCTGCGCCTCACGCAGCGCGCGCCACAACCGCTCCGGCGTGACCGGGGTGCGCGTCATCATCACGCCGGTGGCGTCGTAGATGGCGTTGATGACGGCGGGCGCGACGCCGTTGACGACGATCTCCGCCACGGACTTGACGCCGACGGGGTGCGACGGCTCGAACGTCTGCACGAAGAGCGTCTCCATCGGCGGACTTTCGTCCGCGCGGAAGACGCGGTAATCGTCGAAGCGCGGGTTGAGCGTGCGCCCGGCCTCGTCGTAGACCAGCTCTTCGGTGAGCGCGTACCCAAGCGCCTGGTGCATCCCGCCATCGGCCTGCCCGCCGGCGGTGAGCGGATTGACGATCGTGCCGGAATCCAGCGCGATGAGCAGGTTGTCCACCGTCGTCTGTCCGGTCTCCGTATCCACGGTCACTTCGGCAAACTGCGCGCCAAACGGCGGCGGACTAACCGGACTGACGAACGACGCTGTCCCCATAATCTGGTGCTGGTTCTGCTGATGCGTGGCGTACATCGCAATCTCGCGGAACGACAAAGCCTGCTGACTGCTGACGGCTGAGGGCTGAGGGCTAACGCCGAGCCAGGCGTAGTTGTAGCGCAGGGTGATGTTGTCGGCGGGGATGCCGGTCATGTCGGCGGCGACGGCTTTGATCTGGCGGGCAACGTCCTCCGCCGCGCGCGCCACGGCTCCGCCGCTGATGTACGTCGTACTTGATGCGTACGCGCCCTTGTCAAAAGGCGTCACGTCGGTATCGGACGAGCGGACGATGAGTTTGTCCAGCGTGCAGCCGAGCACTTCGGCGGCGATCTGGCCGAGCACCGTGTCGGAGCCGGTCCCCAGGTCCGTCGCGCCGATCATCAGGTTGAAGGAGCCGTCGTCGTTCATCTTGATGCTGGCGGCGGCCATATCCAGATTGGGAATGCCGGAGCCTTGCATCAAAAACGCCACGCCGATCCCGCGCCGCAGGTGGGGCGCGCCAACGACGATGTGCCAGTGCGGATTGCCGTACTTCTGCGCCCAGCCCACCGCCGCCGCGCCCTGGATCGCCGCCTCGCGCAGCGCGTTCGTCTCGATCATCTCACCGTGCGCCTCACGGCCCTCGCTCCACACCTTGCTCATGATGTTCTCGGTGTGCGGCTTGACGATGTTGTTCAGCCGGAACGCCAGCGGGTCCATGCCCATTTCCGCAGCGACACGGGTGATGAGCGTTTCGGTAGCGACGACGCCCTGGGTGACGCCGTAGCCGCGATACGCACCCGCGCGCGGCAGCGTCGTATAATACGTCTCGCCCCAAAAGCGGACGTTGGGCGTGTTGTAGATCGGCAGCGTCTTGTGCCCGGTGTTGCCGAGCACCGTCAGGCCGTGCCCGCCATACGCGCCGGTATCGCTCCACGCGCGCATGTCCTGCGCGATCATCGTCCCGTCCTTTTTGACGCCCACGCGATAGCGCACGCGCATCGGGTGGCGGGTGACGGTGTAGATGAACTGCTCTTCGCGCGTCAGTTCCAGCAGCACCGGACGGCCCGTGGCGATGGTGAGGTGCGCGGGGATGTCCTCGTAAATCTCCTGCTTGTTGCCGAACGCCGCCCCGATGCGCGGTTTGATCACGCGAATCTGCCCCTCCGTGAGGCCCAGCACGGGCGCGAGGATGCGGCGGACGTGAAACGGCACCTGCGTCGAGGTCATGATGACCAGCCGGTCGTCCTCGTCCCAATAGGTGAGCGTCACCCACGGCTCCAGCGGCACGTGCTTCATCTTCTGCGTCTCCACCTCGGTCTCGAAGACGTAGTCGGCCTGCGCGCATGCCGCATCCACGTCGCCGATGTCGATCTTCACCTTGGCGACGAGGTTCCTGGCCGGGTCGCTATCGCCGAAATTGACGTAATCGGGCTGGTCGTGGATGACCGGCGCGCCCTCGGCCATCGCGGCATCAAGGTTGAGGACGGGCGGCAACACTTCATACGTCACTTTGATCAGTTCCACCGCCTGCGCCGCGATCTCCGGCGTCTCGGCGGCGACGGCGGCGACGCGGTCGCCCACGTAGCGTACTTTGTTGTCGAAGCTGACGTAATCCAGCGGGCCGGGAATGGGGTAGCTCTGTCCCGCCGTCGAGTAGACCACACGCGGGACGTTCTTGTAGGTCAGCACCGCGCGGACGCCGGGCAGCGCCTCGGCCTGGCGCGTGTCGATGTCCTTGATGCGCGCGTGGGCATGCGGGCTGTGGAGGATTTTGGCGTAGAGCATGCCCGGTCGCTCGAAGTCGGCAACGAAGGCGGGCAGACCCTGGGCCAGCTTGGGCGCGTCCACCTTCGGCAGCGCCTTGCCAACCACAGCGAACCTCTCCGGCTCGGTCGTCACCACCACACGCGGTTGCACCTTGACGCGCGCCTGCGTGTCCACGCCCCCACCGCCGCCGAAATCCGGCGGTTCGGGCGTGTCGGGCAGCGCAAACAGTCCTTCCGGCGGGCGGAACAGCGCCTCGCCGAGGTCGCCGAGATCAGAGCCGCCGATCACCGGGCCGGGGTCCTCGCCGCGCAGGTACGCCGCTGCGCGCAGAATTGCCTGCACCGGCTTGACGTAGCCGGTCTCGCGGGAGACGATGCCGCTGATCGCGTCGCGGACATCGGCCTCGCCGGGACGCGGGTTGCGGTCGAGCAGCGCCTTGCCGGCGAGGATCAACGCAGGCGTATCGTAGCCGCTCTGGATCGCGCCGGTCTCGATGAAGGCACGCTGGAGCGGGGGCCACTCGGCTTTCTGGTTCCAGCCGGGACGCTGGTGGCCGCTCAGCCCTTCGACGGTGAGCACGGTTGCACCGTCGGCCTGCGCCGCCAGCATGACGACGCTGCTGCACAACTTGCCGTTCATCAGCACAGTGCTGTAGCCGTCCGCGCCGTCCTCGCTGCCGAACTTGACGCTCTTGATGCCGCTGCGCCGCAGCAGGTGAAAGAGCGTCTCGCGCGGCTC
>DYKY01000023.1 GCA_020722365.1 Thermoflexus sp. | reverse complement strand
AGCGTCACATCCTCCGCGTAGCTATAGACCTCGATGCCCAATTCGTTCGCCAACGCCCGCGCGCGCGCATCGACCATCGGCGAGATTACCAGCGCCCGGTCGGCCTCGCACACAAACGTATGAAGTCACTACAAACGAATCTAGGCGAGCAATGCTGCAACCTGAGAAGCTTGCTCAATGCGCGCCAGCCAATCCAATTCGTCAAAATCGCGGTCAAAACTCACTAAAGCGTTCACCCCTTGCTCACGACAAATTAGCGCGAGCAGCGCGTCATGAAAATTGAGCTTTCCAGAGGTATTACGCACCAAACGCATAATCTCCGCATAGAGGCGCTTACTCTCTCCAGCAATCCACGTGATGTCGCTCACCGGCACACACTCGCGCAGTTGATCCAACAATGGACACAATTGCTCAAGACGCTTCTGCTCATAAATGCGTCGCACCAACACACTAACAGTTTCATTGACCACGCAATCAAAGTAGATCAGCCCCACTCCAGCTTCATATAACGCATCACGTAAAGCCACCGTGACATTATGCCACTTGTCGTTGTCATCTAGCAATCCAACCAACACATTTGTATCAATTGCCATTGTTACCATCGTACAACGCCTCTGCATCAGCCACGGCATCACCCCCTAATGACACCAAGGCCGTTAAGTGATACAAGGTGTTAGCCGATACCGTTCGCAAAATCGGTTCACGGAGTGTTTGCAGTTTGTCGAGCAAGTCCGCCCGCCGTTTAGCTGACAAGCGCCGAAAGGCTTCCAGCAATTTTGCTTCAGATAAATCCATTTCGATTGGAATCATCAATGTATTTGCACCCTGTGCTTCGTTCGCGCCTTGCGTATCCATATTCCCTCCTGGTCTCTATCGGCAACTCCCGTGCACACTCGATGACTATAACACGTCTAGCGTTACACCCTGGACAAACTGTAGACCGCAACACCGCACTACACCGCAAATTGCCGTACCTGTTCCGCAACCCACGCATACGTCTTCGCAATCCCCTCGCGCAGCGTCGTCTGCGCCTGCCAGCCCAACAGCCGGCTGCGCGCCTTGCTGAAATTGCGCGACTGCACCCCCACCGGGCCTTCCACATACCGGATGCCAACATTCTTGCCGGAGACCTCAATGACAGTCTTCACCAGTTCGGCCACGGTCACGTACTCCTCGCCGCCCAGGTTCACCGCGCCTTGCAGATCGGATTGGGTCAACCGGTAGATGGCCTCGACCATATCGTCCACGTAGGTGAAATTACGAATCGCCGTGCCGTCGCCCCACACGTCAATCGTGCCGCCCTCCGGGGCTGCGGCGACCTTGCGGCACATCGCGGCCGGCGCTTTCTCCCGCCCACCCCGCCAGGTCCCTTCCGGGCCGTAGCAGTTCTCGAAGCGCGCGATACGCACCTGGATAGGGTAATGCCGGGCATAGGTCTGCGCCATCCGCTCGGCGTAGAGTTTCTCCCAGCCGTACTCGTTGTCCGGGTGCGCAGGGACGGCGTCGGCTTCGGTGAGCGCCGGTTCGCCCGGTTGCATATCGCGGTAGACACACACCGAAGAGGAGAAAAAGTAGCGCGGCACGCCGATTCTGGCCGCCGTGTCGATCATATTCACGTTGATCAACGCGCTGTTGTGCATAATCTCACATTCGGCGGTGTGGATGAAGCCCATTCCTCCCATATCGGCGGCCAGTTGGTAGACTTCATCGAAGGCGCCGCCATCAACAGAGAGCGCCTGCCAGCAGTTGTGCGCCTCGCGCAGGTCGAGCAGCAGGAACTCGTCGGCCTGGGTGGGCGCGAACTCGTGTTCCTTGATGTCGACGCCGCGCACCCAGTAGCCCTCACGCTTTAATTTCTTTACCAGATGTCCGCCGATGAACCCACCGGCACCGCAAACCAAAGCCTTTTTCATCATTTAGGTTCCTCCAAGAATAGATAAAAGTTGAAAGTTAAAAGTTGGGCGCCTTACACATACGCCAGATTCGGATCATCGCGAATGTACGCTAACTGCTGGCCCAGATAAGGCAGCGGCGGCAATCCGTGCCAGCGACGCAGAAGGTGGTAGGTTGGAGAGGTCAGCAACCGGCAAGCATCGATCACATCTCGCCACGTCTCCTTGCGAATTTCGTTGACGACGGCTACATCCGGCAACCGTCCGAAATCCCAGGCAGCGCACAGCCGCGCGATGAAATCCACCCGTTCGGCAAATGAATCCAGGGACCGAGGTGGCGTCACATCCGGGTACACCCCACCATCAATCCATGTCGATGACATTGAGAAATACCTCCCGGAACCAAGTCCGCACTTGCTCTGCCTGCATGCGCGCAAATGTATCCTCAATATGCAACAAAGGGCGATGTTGTTCAATACGCATCAGGTGCGTCTCAATCGCCAATCTGGCGCGCGCTTGATCTGTATCGCTACCGGCCAACTGCTGCCGCCGTTGCCACAACGCCCAACACTGCTCCGGCGTCATCAAACCGGCCTGACACACGGCATGAATATCCCGAAAATCGCGTGGCGCACCGCGCTCGATCAGGGCAACCATTTTGCCGGCAACCAGATCGGAAAGACTGTCAAGCCACACATCCACCCATGGGAGTTTGATCAATGGTTCCAATTGGGCATCCCGCGCAGCAATCTGAAAGCTGAAAACAACCTGCGCTTCCACAGCCAACTCAACACTGACAACATCACCCCACGCCCGCGTCTTAATTTGTCCATACGACGCGAGCGTCGCTTCCAACACACGAATGACCTCCCTGCGTACGGATTGCGTCGCTGAATCAGTCCACCAGGCATCCATATCGTGCGTTGTTCGATAATCGAAATAATGTAAAAGTCCCAACCCGCCCCCCACCGAAATCGCCTCACCCAGGCCTTGATCGGCAAGCGCGTTTAGACACACCCGCATATACTCAGACAAGTGCGCTGGCTGACCCAGTGTACTAACCATCATAGTCCCTTCGTATACCCCGTTGAGACAACTACGCAGCGATGCCCGCACCGGATCGTCAGGCTGACCGCTGAAAGCTGCCAGCTAGTCGCTTCCGTTCAACACCCGCGCCGGACCGTCGGATTTGCAGAAATGCACGCTGTAATGCGCTGCCGCGTTGGGATGCGCCGCCGGATACCGCGCATCGATGAAAGCCCGGATCTCCTCCCGGTAAGCCGGATCGCTCAGGCCGATGCAGCTTCCCCGGAACCCCGCCCCGCTGAAGCGCGCGCCGTACACGCCGGGTGCGTCGCAGAGGATGTTGTACAGCGTCACCAACTGCGGGCACCCCGACTCATAGTTGTAGACCGAGCTGGCCCCCGATTCGCGCATCAGCCGGCCGAGGGTGACCACATCGCCCGCACGCCAGGCTGTCGCGCCCTCACGCACACGCGCCATCTCGGTGAAGAAGTGTCGCGCTCGACGATCCAGCGGGGCCGGCAAGCGCCCGCCCAACTCAACGTACACCTCTTCCGGCACCATCCGCAAGCGTGGCTGCTCCGGCGGTTTCTGCCCCGACCAGGTGAGCAGCAGCCGTGCCGCTTCCTGACATTCGGCCACCCGGTTGTTGTAATCCGTGCCACCCAACGACTTTTCCACCCCGGAGTAAACCACCAGGATGTCGAAGCCGTTCCTCTCGTGCGGGATTGGAATCTTCTCGAACGCCATCGACTGGCAATCCAGATAAGTCAGCGTGTCGCGTTCGCTCATCAGGATCATCGATTGATCCATGATGCCGTTCTTCAGCCCCAGGTACACGTTCTCGATGTAGCGGTCGAGCTGGATGTTCTCCTCAGTAGAAACCGTCAGATCGTTCGCCGTCTCCAGCGCCAGGAGGTACGCCACCCCAACCGCCGCCGAGGAACTCAGGCCGCCGATGGGCATGCTGCCGCCCCCCACCGCGTCGATGCCGGTTCGCAGGACATGCCGTTGCTGCAACGCCAACGCCGCTCCCCGCACGTAGTTGCCCCAGTCCCTGGGCGATTTTGGCGGGACAGCGTCCAGGGCAAATTCGACGCAGCCAGGGAAATTCAGGCTTTCGACGCACACCCGCCGGTCGCGGCGCGGCGTAAAGGCCAGCAGGATCACCCGATCCAGCGTCATCCCTGTCACCAAGCCATCCTGGTGATCGACGTGCGCACCAAGCGGCGAAATCCGCAGCGGCGCGTAGACCACCCGGATATCGCTATCCGTACAACCGGTGCGCTGTTTGAGGCGCTGGCGCAGTTGTTCGATTTGCATCGTCACATTGACCACTCAACGCGCATTCAAAAACCCGCGCGCTTCCAGGTAAGCCACGATTTTGCGGGCGTTGGCTTCGGGTGTGGTCTCTACCGTATCCAGCGTCAATTCCGGGTTGAGTGGCTCTTCGTAAGGATCATCGATGCCGGTGAAGCCCTTGATTTCACCGCGGCGCGCGCGAGCGTACATCCCCTTCACGTCGCGGCTTTCGCACACTTCGAGGGGCGTGTTGACGTAAACCTCCACGAAGTGATCCTCGCCCACCATCTTGCGCGCTTCGTTGCGGGTAGAGCGATAGGGACTGATAGCGGCGCAGATGACCGTGCCGTTATGGCGCGTGATTTCACCGGCCACAAAACCAATGCGCAGAATGTTCGTATCGCGGTCTTCCTTGCTGAAGCCCAGGCCCTTGGAAAGGTGCGTGCGCACTACATCGCCATCCAGCATCGTTGCCTGCCGCCCGCGCTCCAACAGCATCGGGACCAACGCTTCGGAGATGGTGGATTTACCCGCGCCGCTCAGTCCTGTAAACCAGATACACAGGCCCTGTTTGTAACGCGGCGGATTCGTATCCATCAAGATTTGCGCCGTCTCCGGGCGGGTGAACCACGCCGGGAGCAGTTTGCCCTTCGCCAGATATTCATCGCGCACCTGCGTCCCGGAGATGTTGGCCGTCTTCGCATTGGCCGGAACTTTGGAGACTTCCTCGTAGCGGTCCTCGTCCACCAGGTAGACAAGCTCCTGGAACTGCACCCCTTTGACGCCCAACTCGTCCTCGTACTGCGCCATCATCTCCTGCGCTTCGTATGGGCCGTAGAACGGTTTGCCGGTGCTGTCGTTGCCCGGTCCGGCGTGATCGCGCCCCACGATGAAGTGTGTCGCGCCGTAGTTGCGGCGGATCAGCGCGTGCCACAACGCCTCGCGCGGCCCGGCCATGCGCATCGCCAACGGCAACAGGCTTAGCGCCGTGTTCTTGTCGTAGTAATTCTCGACCAGCGCCTTGTATACCCGCACGCGCGTGTAGTGATCCACGTCGCCGGGTTTGGTCATCCCCACGACGGGATGGATGAGCAAGCTGCCGCCGACCTGCGCCGCTGCCCGCTTGGTCAGTTCCTCGTGGATGCGGTGCAGTGGGTTGCGTGTCTGGAAAGCGACCACGTTGCGGTTGCCCATCTGCGTCAGCAGTGCGCGCACCTGGGCCGGCGTGCGGCGGATTTCGACAAAATCGTAGTAGATCGGCAGATTGAGCACCTTCAACTCGCCGGAGATGCACAAGTCGCGCCACTGTTGCATCTCGGAGACCAGCGGATGCCGGTGATCGGTCGTACCGCACACCAGCCGGGCCTCGCGCGTGGGATCCCAACGGTAGACCTCCTCGATGCGCATCACGGCAATAATGTAGTTACGCGAATCGCGCAGCGTAATCCACTCTTCGCGGGTGGGCAAGCCCTCCTTGCTGATCGTCAGCGTGATGGGGATGGGAAACAAGGTTCCATCCGCCAACCGCATTTCGGTCAGCACGCGCTGGTAATCCGCCTTCGACATAAAGCGATCCAGCGGCGAAAAGCCACCCACCGCCAGCAGTTCGAGGTCGCACAGGTTGCGGTCGGTCATCTGCAGGGAAGGAAAATGGTTTGCCTCGGCCAGCAGCGCCTCGCGCTCTGCGCCGGTGACGACTAAATCGACGAGTTTGCCTCCATAAGGCGAAATTAAAAGGTCTTGGCATTCTGATTTCTGGTTCACAATAGCTCCTAGCAAGTTACGAGTTGCGAGTTACGAGTTACGAGTTGCAAGTTACGAGTTGCGAGCTGCAAGTTACGAGTTGCGAGTCACGCATCATGCATTACGTATCAGTGCTCTTATAAACGATTTTCGATGTCTGTCAAACCTTATCCGCGCGTTTCGGCGTCTTCGAGGGCGCGCAGGAGGCGCTGCATCTGGGCGCTGTTGGTGAGATCGCCGCGCGTGCGCTCCAACACGCCGCGCAGTTGATCCACGCGGTGGCGCAGGCCGCCGGTGATCGCGTCGGGGTAGCTAAACGACATCAAGACTTCGTAGGCAGCATCCATCGCTGCCAGCAACCGCTCGGCCTCGTCCATCGCGCCCTGGCGCATCACGTCGAGGCAACGCCGCCGCAGCTCGCTGGCCGCCTCACACACGCCGTTGAGATAGGTGTTGTAGGGAACGGTCAGCGCATCCACCGCCGGCAATGCGCCGTCGGAGATCAGCGCCAGCGTGATCCGCGCTTCAACCAGCTCTTTGAGCGCATCCTGCGTGTAACCGGCATAGAACAAATCGGGGAAAGGCGCCAAGAGCGCCTGCATCTCGCGGCCCACGGCCTCGGCCTGGGTGAGCAGGTCGTTGGCCTCGTCCCAGATGTCGCGGTGGCCCGCGCGGATGGCGCTGGAACACAGCCGGATCAGCTCGCGGCTTTTGTTGAGCGCCTCGTCGCGGGCCTGATTGCGCGCTTCCAGGTCGGCCTGCGCGGCCTCGGACAATTGATCCAACCAGAGTTGCAGTTTGTCTGTCATGTTAACTTCCCCCATCCGGCGGACGTACGCCGCCGAAGAACTCACGGGCCAGGTCATCGCCGTGGCCGGGAACCACAATCTCACCATAGTTGGCCTCATACTTGGCGAGATTATCCTGCAGCGCGCCGAGCAGCAACTTGGCGTTCAGGGGTGTGACCACCACGCGCGCCTTCACCCGCACCTGCGGCTGGTTGGGCAGCATCTGCGCCAGGTCCATGATGATTTCGGAAGGGGAATGGGAGATCAGCGCGAAGTTGGCGTAGATAGGCTCCAGCCCGGCGGGCAATTCAACGTTGAGCGATTTCGGTTTTGCTGACATAAGTACCTCCATTATACCACGCCATAAAGTCAGACTACAAAAGTCTCGGCACGTATTGGGACGTGCAGATCACGTGTTCAGCGAAAGTATTTGCGCAACCAGGCTCCTTGTGAGACTTTTGTAATCTATGACAAAGAACAGAGGGGCACATACGCCCCTCTGTATATTCCGTCAAACAGCCCTCCCACCTTTAGAAAGGAATGCCGCCTTCTGCCTCGTACTCTTCGGGGGCTTCCGCCGCGCCCGGAGCGCCTGCCGCCTCGCCGCGACCGCCAAGCAGCACCAACCGATCCGCTGTCACGTCGTAATTCGCGCCAGGCGTACCATCCTGACGCGTCCAGATCTTGGGGCCGCCTGTGGCGCGATCCGGCGTCAGACGACCTTCGATCATTACCTGCTGGCCTTTGGTTAGATACTGAGCGGCGATTTCTGCAGTCTTGCGCCATGCGGTCACGCGGAACCACGTCGTCTCCTCACCCTTCGAACCATCGGGATTGTTCCATTTGCGATTCGTCGCGACGCTCAGCGTAGTCACCGGTGTTCCATCCGGCATGTAACGCATCTCTGGGTCACGGCCCAAATTACCAACGATGATCAGCTTTTGATATGCCATTGCCTCGCCTCCTTTGCACTATGGGGAAAGATGTACAAACCAAATAAATTGTACCCCGATCAGCACAAAGTGCAAATTCGAGACAGGTAGCTAGACTCAAAGCAGATCGCCAGATCCGCGATCCACGCCTGGATCCGATGATCCCTGGCCAGCATAAACTGGGAAGCTATTTGCGTCGTGCGGTATCAGAACCTGGGGGAGGCGCGGTCGGGAGACCGGCCACAGCAAGACAAGGGGGTTAAGGGGATTCACCTTCGATGAAGCACACCATGCCATCTACAATCCCTCCAGCCACCACGTCGGGACGTTGCGTTAAAATTTCGCGGTCGTCCAGCATAAAGCCGGTCTCAATAATAGCGGCGGGGGTGTTATGGTCGATTTCGTAATAAGCATGGTAGCGCGTCATATCGTAGGTGATGGTATAGGGATCAAATGCCAATCCGGTGCGTTCCGCGTAATAACGTGTGATACAGTCCACAAGTACATCCGCCGAAAGGGGTTGAAAGCCGGCCTCAGCACGCGTAATTTTGAAGCCGGATTTACCCGGCACATTGCAGGAATCGGCGTGAATCGAAAGCAGCGCATCGGCCTGATAACCGTTGAGACGCACGTCGAATTCATCGAGCAAATCGACATTCCATCCACGCTGCGTCAGCAGCGCAACCACCCGGCGCGCAATTTCGCGGTTCACATCCACTTCCTGCAACCCATCGGGGCAAACCGCGCCGCTGTCGTTGCCGCTATGTCCGGCGATGATGCCGACATGCGGCGTGTGTGGCGTGACCGTGAGGGACGGCGCGGGAACCGCTGTCGCAGTGGGTGTGGGCGCGTTGAGTGGGATCACAACCAAACCGGTATGTTCAGGGTCTGGCATGGTGAGGTCGGACTCCACCGCGATGATCGGGATCACCCCCATCGGTACGCCGAAGGCCGCGAGGAGGGCCAGCAGGACCAGGCCCCGCACCATCCATCCCACAGCCCAGGGATCGGCGCTCACAGTCGTTTTTATCATCGGTCTACCATCCACGTAGTAAAGACTACAAAAGTCTCAACGCATATTTGCACTTTCAAAACTCGTGTGCGGAACCTGGAAATTGAGTCAACCCGCTATCGCGTAAGACTTTTGTAGTCTGGCTAACTAACGCATACGACGTTTCCACTCGTCCTTTACTTCGATCTCGTCCCACTTATCCTTGTAAACCAGGAAATCCCGCAGCAACCGGTTGAATTTATTGGTTTCCTCCAACATCGGATAATGCTGCGCCGTCTCAAAAATAAACGGGTACACGTTATAATCCAGATCTTCTAACACCTCTTCATCTGGCACCTGGATGATGGGGTCTTCCCGACCACAGACCAACAACACCGGTATGTCCAGTTTTTCCACAACCTCCAGAAGATTGTGGTCCAGCACCGACTTCACGCTCTGCACCACGGCGTTGGCATCGGTTTTTCCGGCCTCAATAACTTTTTCATACGTTTTCAGACGGCGCCCCAGGATAACTTTGGCCGGATTTTCGCCGCCAGTGTAGCCGCTCAAGGAGCGAGCAATATCGCTGCTCGCCAAAGGTGTGCAAACCATCAGCAATTGTTCGACGTGCTCAGGGTGCGTCATAGCAAAATGCGCCCCCACCGCCCCACCTAGACCGTGGCCAATGATCGGCACGCTGCCAATCCCCATCTGGTCCATAAAAAGCTTAACCTGCCCCACATATCCGGGGATGCTGTACCGCGTCACCACCTTATCCGAATCGCCAAAACCCCAAAAATCGAGGGCATACGCACGGTGGGAAGAGGACATGTCGACCATCGTGGGCACCCAGTAGCGCCACGAACCAAGCCAATCGTGGAGAAACAGCAACGGCTTGCCACGTCCTAGAGCCTCGTAATGGACGAGGCTGCTTTCGAGGATAATCGCACTCATAGACTGCGCTCCACTTTATCCGTCACGCCTTGCCAATTTCCTGCAGAATCCTGTGCACTTGCGCGGTGAGCTCGTCCGGCGCAAAAGGTTTAAGGATGTATTCCATCGCCCCAACTTCCAGGCCTTCTTGGATTTCGCTCTCCTGGCCCTTCGCAGAAAGGAAAACCACGGGAATATCTCGCGTGTCCGGGTTTTCTTTCAATGCTTCACATGCCTGATACCCGGTCATCCGTGGCATCCGCACATCCATCAAAATCAGATCGGGGATGGCATCCGCTGCTTTTTCCAACGCTTCTGCGCCGTTGCTCGCCAATTCCACCTCGAATCCACCAAAACGCAGGGTAAATGCAATCAATTCTCGGATGTCACGCTCGTCTTCTGCGACCAAGATTTTGACCATGTTCACGACTCCTTCAACACACTGTTTCCCTGAATAAGACCGGCAATACTGGCCGCAAGTTCCTCAACGGAAAACGGTTTGACGATTAACTGTACCGGCCCGGCGCCATCACCGCCATTCCAACGATGCTCCCCGTGCGCCGCGTCCTCGGTCAATAGTATCACCGGCACGCTGACCATACTTGCGTCCTGCCGGAGAGATTCCACGATCTGATAGCCATCCATATCAGGCAACTGTTGATCCACCACGACGACCGCCGGATGCGTTCCGCGCACCAGATCGAGCGCGCTCTCGCCGCGCCGGGCTGTGCGGACGTTCAATCCACGGACGTGTAGCGCCGCCCGCAGCGGATCGAGCAAACGGCGATCATCCCCGGCGACCACCACGGTTTCCCGGCGATCGAGCAACGGCAGGATAACCTCACGCAGCCGCTGTTCGTCCAGGGGTTTGACCAGGAATTCTGTCGCACCCATCCGCAGTCCGCGCTGCCGGTCCTGCGTCACCGAGACGATGACCACCGGGATGTCCGCCGTATCGACGTCGCGTTTGAGCAACTGCAATACCTCGAACCCGTCCAGGTCTGGCAGACGGATGTCCAGCGTAATCAAGTCGGGGTGCTTTTCGCGCGCGATGTGCAGCGCCTGCTCGCCAGAACTCGCGGTCAGGAATTCGATGTCCTCGCGCTGCAACATCAACTTGAGCAAATCGGAGCTTTCCCGATCATCTTCAACCACCAACACCGTCACCTGAGCTTCTCCGGCGATGCGCGGCGGCGGCGTGCCAACATCCGCGGCCGGTTCGCCTTCGGCCAGCGGCACGGAGAAGGTGAAGGTACTACCTTTCCCCAACACGCTGTCCAGTGAAATGTTACCGCCATGCATCTGGATCAGCGACAGCGAGATCGCCAATCCCAGACCCGTCCCGGATACCTCATAGACGGCGGGATCGTCCTCGACCCGGTAGAAACGTGAGAAAAGCTTCTTCTGGTTTTTAGGCGCAATACCAATGCCTGTATCGGATACGGCCACGTACATCTTGGCATCCCGAACGTAAGCGTGGACGCCAATCTCGCCGCCCACGGGCGTGTATTTGTAGGCATTGCCGACGATGTTGGTCAAAATCTGCGCCAGACGGTCGCGATCACCGTACACCTTGGGAAGACCAGCAGGCAGGATGGTGTAAAGCCGCTGCTCCTTTTCCTCTACCTTGGGCTGCACCAGATCCACCACCTGCTTGACAATGTCCCCTATGGCGACCGGCGCCAGTTGTAACACCACGCGCCCCGTCTCAATGCGGGAAATGTCGAGCAGATCATTGACCAACGTGGTCAGGCGCTCGGCGTTGGTCCTCACCCGCTTCAGAAAATCGCGTTGCATATCCGATAACGCCCCGGTTGCGCCCATCAAGACGAGATCGACGTAGCCCACAATCGACGTCATCGGCGTGCGCAGTTCGTGGGAGACGGTGGACACGAAGTCGCTCTTGGCGCGGTCGGCTTCCACTTCGGATGTGATGTCGCGGAAGACCGAGACGACGCCGAGAAACTCTTGCGACGGCGAGACAACCGGCGACAAGTGAACGCTGACAAAGCGCCGCTCCACTTCCATGCGATGGACCAGGAACTCTTCCGTGCCATAAGCGCCGGGATTCTGCCGCCATTGGTCGATCTGCGCCAACCACTCGCGTGCGGCGCTGCCGTAAAGCCCTATAATACCATCCTGCGGGCGGCCTAATGCCTGTTCGCGCGCAATCGAGAGGATGCGTTCAGCCGCCGCGTTGAACAAGATGACCTTGCCGTTCTCGTCGGCCACCATCACGCCGTCGGCGATACCTTCGAGGATGGCCTGGTTCTTCGCCGCCTCGATCTGCTGCGCGCGCAACATGCTGCCAACGCGCTCAGCCTGCTCGCGGATCAGACGATACAATTCGGCGTTGTTGAGCGCGTTGCCCAACTGCACCGCCGCCGCCTCAACGAGACGCAGTTCCGGCTCGTCGAAGACGTTCTCCACAGGCGATTGCATCAGAATAACACCGAGCGATTCCCCGGCCCCACCCACGATCGGCGCGGCCAAAACCGAGCGCACGGAACGGTCGATGCCTATCGCGCAACGCTTGTCCTGCAGCGCATTGGGAATAATCAATGCTTTCCTGTTGGCGAAGACCCATCCAATAACGCCATCCTGCCGGTTAAAGGGCGCAAGGCGTCCACCCGGCGGGATTGGCTCAGTGTGCCCGATGGCGGCGCGATAGAACAATTTGCCGGTGTTGTTATCGAGCAAAATCACGGCGCTCCGCGAGGCTCTGACAGCCTTTTGCAGCAGCGACAGCGCCTGGCTGAGCACGCGATCTATATCCAGGCTGGCAACCAATTCGGAAGCGATGTGGTAGAGGACGTTGGAGCGGTCGCGTTGCAAGCGCAATCCCTCCAAGGCTTCGGCCAATTCGCGCGTGCGCTCGGCAACGCGCAATTCCAATTCCTCGTTGAAGCGCGTCACCTCTTCGAAGAGGCGCGCGTTCTCGACGGCTACCGCCACCTGGTCGGCCAACGCGGTCAACGTGGCGACTTCGGTAGGGGTGAAATCCCCTGTGACCTTACGATCGGCGACGAGCACGCCCACCGAACGCCCTTCTACCATCAACGGCACCATCAGCGACGAGCCGATGCTCACCGGCCCGGCCTTGTAGCGCGGATCGGCAACCGCATCCTCGATCACCAGTGGCATTCCGGTTTGCACGACCCGCCCCACGCGCCGCTCGAAGGCGCTCTCATCCACCAGATCCAGCGCATACCCGGAAGTCGCCAGCGGCAAGAAACGCGGCGTCGCCTGTGACGCACTGATTTTGTCTTCCAGGAAAATCGTAGCGTAGTCATAGCCCAACAGGTTCGTCACCGACTGCACGACGGTGTTCAAAACCAAAGGCAAATCGAGCTTGGTGGTGATGGAGCGGCTTAACTCGTTGAACAGGCGCAAGGTGTTAAGCTGGCGGCGCAAGTCCTCGACCAGATGGCTGTTTTCAATGGCCAAAGCGACCTGCGCCGCGAAGACCTCAATCACCTCAGCGGTCAGCGCCGTAGGCGCACGCCGGTCAAGAGGATCGTCGACCGACATCATCCCGACGATTTCCCCATGGCTGCCGTACAGTGGCGTGATAAACGAGTCTTTCGGATGCCACATACCCGGCTGGCGCGCCACAACCTCCTCGGTCCCCGGCACGAAGACGTCCAGCCCATCCATAACGCTCTCGTAATGCTCCGCCGGAATGTAGTAACAGCGTCCCAGCCGGAAGCGTTCTTGAAACAGCGATTGGATGCGCGCCCAGGAATGGCGCACCTGCTTCATTTGCTCCAGACGCGCCAGCGGAATCCCAGCACCGGCCACCCGGCGCAGCGTCACACCTTCCACCACGCTGATCAACACAATGTTGAATCCAGTGCCTTCCTGTACCGCGTAGGCAATATCGAGCAGCGTCTCTTCCAGAGGGCGGTCTGAGCGCAGCGTGCGCGAGACTTCCAACAGCAGCGCCATCTGTTCGGCGCGCTTGTGCATCAACTCGCCGCGTTCCAGTTGCTCCTGGTAACGTCGCGTGTTTCCCACCGCGATGGAAGTTTGAGCCGCCAGTCCAGCGATGAACTCCAAGACCGCCGGGGTAAAGGCCGCCGGCTGGTCTGATTGCACCAGGATGGCCGCCGCCAGACGTTCTTCGTAGAAGACCGGTTCCACCAGCAAAGCGCGCGCGCCAGGGGGAAATGATTCAGCATTGGGCAACTGCTGCACATCAGGAATGTACATCGTTTCCTGGCGAGCCAAAAACTCCGAACCCAGCGAGTCGCGCAGGTCATCCAAATCCGCATCCGCGTAACCACGGCGAGCGCGCAATTCAAAGCTTTCCCCATCGGAAAGCGCGATCAAACCCGCTGTAGCCTGGCTAAATCGGATTGCTTCTTCCAAAACACCGTTGAGGATATAGTCCAGGTCAATCGTCGCAGTGATATCGCGCGTGATGCGTTGTAGCGCCTCCAGGGCTTCGAGACGACGGCGCAGTTCGGCGTCGGTCTGGGAGTACAATTGCGCGTTCTCAATCGCAATCGCCGCCTGCCCGCCGAAAATCTCGGCCAATTTCTGGTGGTGTGCGGTGAACTGTCCCGGCTTGGCCGCCGCAATTTCCAACGTCCCCACCAACTCGCCGCGCGCCAACAGGGGGACCCCCAGGAAAGAGCGCGCCCACAGTTTGAGCGTTTCGTCCTTCGGTTCGGTGATGTCCTCTGCCAATAAGTCAGCAATCAACAACGGTTTACGGGAGCGCGCCAGCCACCCGCTCAATCCTTCATCGAGCCGGTAGGCAGTACCCTTGACCTGCGCGGCGCGGCGCGCCGCATCATTGGAACGGTAAGCCTGGCTGCGCAAGACGCCCTCTTCGGCGTCGAAGAGCGTGATTTCTCCCGCATCGTAGGGGATCAATCCCGCCAACGCCTCCAGGATCACATCCAACATAGCCTTCAAATTGAGGCTTTCGCCGATCAAATGCCCCATCCGCTGTACAGTTTCCAATTCCTGCACCTGGTAGGCGCGCGTTTGATCGACGCCTGCATACCGCCCCATTCCAGCAACCGCAATTTGCGCCAAAGCGACAACGCCGCCGGCGCGTTCCACATCGTCCTCCGTGAATGACGCTTGCCGCGCCAAGACAAGCCAACCATTCCAAATTTCGCCCGATAGAGGAACGCTTAACGCGAAATCGAACATCCCTTCGGGAAGACCCCAACATCGCGCTTCCCCAGCAGTTTCATCGTGCAGCAGCGCAACTTGCCAGGCAGAGAAATCACACGTTGCAGCGCCATACACCGGGCCAACTGTGGGAACGGACGTCCCAGGACGGGCAGTCCAAATCCACGCGCCCGCGTCGGCCTTGCACCATTGCACCGCTTCCTCAAGCGTGATCTCCCACAGGGATTCCACGCTGGAAACGGCCAACAGTCGTGTGCTGAGCGCCTGCAACCCTTTCACCCAAACGCCTCCGCTGTTTCTCTATCTCCAGTCAAGCTTTACTTATTGCGCGCTTGTCGCCGCGCCTCGGCTGCCGCTTCGGTGATCTCCCGAATGTCGGTAAACGGGCCATCCTCAACGGTCAACGCGCCAATCTGCAAGGTCATCAAGGGAACGTGTTCCTCTTTACCATCATCGTCCTTGATAGCCAGATATCCCTGCATCCTCGTCATGAAGTCGTAGTGTGTCCCTACATTCTCAGCAAAGCGGTGGGCGATCTCTGTGCGCAGTGGGTCCACCAATTCTTTGCGGGTGATGATGATGAAATTGTCGCCGCCAATGTGGCCGATAAAATCATCCACCGTCCCCATCTCGTCAATGACGTCGTTCAAGAGCATCCCGGTAAAACGCAAAACTTCCTCTCCGGCGACAAATCCGTAGACCTCGTTGAAAGCACCCAGACCCGTGATGCCAATGTACAGGACGCCCCAGTCCTGTTTGCGAATCAGTTCGCGGAGTTGTTGCTCGATCAACCGTCCACTAGCCAGGCCGGTGCTTGGACTGGTCAGGCTGGCCACTTCGGCGCTCTTGATGGTATTGCGCACCCGCAGACGCAGCTCTTCCAGGTCAAAGGGCTTGGTGATGTAATCATCCGCCCCTAATTCAAGGCCCTGAATTTTGTCGTTACGTTCGTCCTTCTGAGTCAAGAAGATGATGGGGATGTGGCTGGTGCGCAGATTCGTCCGCAGTTGCTTACAAACCTCATACCCATCAATATCGGGTAGCATGATATCCAGCACGATGACATTCGGCATATTCTGCCGCGTCATCTCCAGGGCCACGCCGCCGCGCGGGGCTACATAGACTTCGTAGCCCTGGGTCTTGAAATAAAGTTGCAGCATACTGGATATATCGAAATCATCTTCTACAACCAGGACACGACCACCGCTCATGTGTATACCTCCTACCAACGGTTATGGAACCGCATATCGAACCAACGCTGTTGGACACCAACAGCGTTGATTACCCAACTTTCGCCTTCGCCTTCACTTTTTCAAGAAAAGCATCATCTAATTTGTGTTCAAAACTGCGTAAAGCCGCCAACTCGAACCCATGTTTGGTCGCCAGAGCGTTGATCTCTTGCACCTGTTCTACCGATAGGTCTTTGCCGATAGAGTAATCCTCAAAGCGACCCTCGAAAGCCAACGTCATCGTCTCGGCCAGACACCCATAGGTGAGGTGGGGCGGCAATCCGTAGTCGAAGCCAAAATCCACTTTACCCGGAACCCGCACCAGCCCCCCATCGATCACCAGGACATCGTCACGCGCCTGGATGACCTGGTGGGAGACGTCGCGCGGGCGAGAGACATCGCACACCACCGCACCCCGGCGCAGCATCTCCGGCCGGATCAGGTTGCCGCCGGCGCTCGTCACCGTCACCACCACCTGCGCCTTGGCCACATCCACAATCTCAGTGGAGAGTTGCACCTCAGGACAACCAAAGCGCCGTACCTTTTCTGCCACAACGGCAAGAGCCTCGCGTTGCCGCCCGATCAAAAGCATGTGATTCACATGTGACGCCAACAACTGCGCGACCGCCGCGCCAATCGCTCCGGCCCCACCCACAACAGCTAACGTCGTTTGCGCCATATCGATATCCATCAAGTGTGCCGCCTGGAGTGTCGCCTGCACCGCGAGCGCTGCCGTATAGCTATCGCCCGATGTCACGGCAATGTCCAGGTTGCGCGCGATGGTTGCGCCGCCATCGCCGACCACTGATGTATAGGCCCCCAGACCGAGCATCTGCGCCCCTAAACGGGTCGCCAGATGGCCGGCGGCGATGATCTTGTTATAGACTTCGGTTGTTGGCAGTTGCAGCATGCGCTGCGGCGTATACGGCACGGCGATCAGCCAACCTTCGATTTCCTCGCCGGTGGCCTTAGAGCGCGCGCCGGTGATATGTGAAAGTTCAACGGGCGGCCAGAAGCGACAAACAAAGTTGATGGCCCCTTCCGACAAGACCTTACCGAGCAACGGGTATTTGCGCGCCACGTCGCGTTTCGGATCTATCGGATGTATGATAAAGGCAAAAGAATGCATCAACGTGGCCTACGCCCCCGCGCCTACGCATCCCGCTTGTACAAACGCGGGTGCATTTTCTCGCCATCCTTAAGTTTCAAATGATCGCTATCCTCGTAGGCAACGTTGCCGGTGATCACCCGCCGGCGATCGTCTGAAGCGAACATAATCACGTCCGACTCGATCATCCGCGCAGGGAAGAAGACCAACCCTGAACCGATGCGCACATTGTGCCCAATGGCACTCCCCAAAGCCGTCATGCCGGTCTCTTCAAGCTTGCCGCCGAAGTGCGAGCGCAACGGCTTATCGACCAGCAAGAAATCGGTGAACGTTGTGCCGGCACCCACAAACGAGTCGCGCCCTACAACACACATCTGCAAGCACGAATTCTGCGCCACCATGCAACGATCCATCAGCACGGTGCGGTAGAGCGCAGCGCGGAAGGGTAGAAAAGTGCCGTTGCCCACGACGCTGAGCATCAACTGGCAGCCCTGGTCGATGGTGACATCGTCGCCGATGACGCAGTTGCGGATGACGACGCCGGGGCCGATGTCCACGTTGTCCCCGATGAAGGTTGGTCCCTGAATGATCGCCGTGGGATCAATCGTACAATTTTTGCCCGTCACCACGATCTCCGATGAGGTCAAGACCTGTTTGCGCTCGAGGATACCTCGCCATAGCATTTTCATGAGCAATCCGAGATCGCGCTCCAGACGTTTTTCAAAGCGCACGCCAATCGCAAAGATACCGAAATCGATGTTGGCATGGAGGATGTGGATCCAGTGTTCGATGGAAAGAAACGGTTTCGTCGGCAAATTGTAGACCAGATCACCCTGAAAGTCGGACATATGCGTAGGCACGTGGTAGAAACCCACTTCACGCGCTTCGGTATCCATCACCAGGGGACGCACCACAGGTTCGATGCCGTAAGGATAGTACCACAGGTCCGCAACGTAATAGTTGCCCTGGCGGCGAATTCCACGTTGCAGGTAAATCGCCTGTCCGGTAATGGCCGGGTCGTCGAGTTTGAAGGCCACCTGGCAGGATTTGCCGGATTTTTGCGCGCGCTGGATGAACTCGTCGATGAATGCTTGATCGAAATAGAGATTGTCGCGGTAGACCAGGGTCTCCTCACGGTCATTGCCGACTTCGTGAACCGACTCAACCTCGCGCTCTGCGGTCGTATAGCGCGCCAACACATCCCGCTGTTGCAGCCACAGAGGTTTCGTCAGCACACTCAACTCGCGCGCCGGCTCGTTGAAGGGTGGTATCTTTCGTTTATCGCGCAGGATGATTTTACGCATTCAGCCTATACCTTGCACTCGTTAATTCAACGGTGTCTTGTCCACACGCAACGTTCCTACAGAATCGCCGCAGGCAATACAACTGATCGCTTCGATAAAAAAACGCTTTCCCCGGCTAACCCAGTAAAGCGACTCTTCAAGCAATCCCTCAAGTAACGCACAAGCGGGGGTGTCGGAATGCTTACGCCAACAGAACCCACAACGCTCGATGATGAAAAAGAAGCTATCTTCGCCCTCGCGAAGTACCACCTGTTGATCCGTGTAGCGGTTAAAGATTTCGGCCAACACCTCGAGGCCGATGCGCACGCGCAAAGAAATCGGTAACAATCGCAGCGCGAAATCGGCAAAGCCGATGACGCCACCAAATCCCTCAATACCATACTTGAAGCATGCTTCTCCTGAGCGCCGCGCCAACCGTCGCCCACCACGAACGCCATAAATCCCTTCCACCGCATCAAAGAGGCGTCCTACCTCATCAAACGTCATACCGGGTTCGAAGTTAGGCGGCGGGCACTCCTCAATAAAGTGCTGAAGCCGCGCAATATTTAAAACCGCGTGAATACCATTCTCACCCATCACGTCGCGCAGTGCCAATAACAAGATGCGCGAGATGCGATTAGGGAAATAGTAATCACGCCGTTCTAAATCGTCACTCACCAAGGTGTCTGCACTCGCGATTCCGCTCACATTCACGAATCCGCCAAAAATTCCAGGATTGTCGCGTGAAAACGGTCGGTTTCATCCAACATCGGAAAATGTCCCGAGTGTTCGAAATAGTGAACGATGTGACTTTTGATCCCGTCGCGCATCAGTTCGCCTTGCTTAGGATCGACAATGTTGTCCTTACGTCCATAAATGCCCATCGCGGGAATATGCAGTTCGCCAAGTCGGGGCCGCAAATCGGTGAGGCGTAAATCGCGGATGCTGGCAGAGAAGGATTGCATCGTGGTACGTGACAAGTCCTTCTTCAGCATATCGTACAACGTGCGCCAGTCTTTGGCATACGAGAACGAGAGCAACTTCATGGATACGGACAAAAGACCCGGCACGGCATAGAGCATACGGGCAAATTGGCGGTAGCCGGACAACTTGAGTAAAAAGGCCAGGCCCGAACCGCAAATTGGAGAACCAACCACTGCAACCCTGGATACCCGCTGCGGATACGAGAGCGCCAGGCTTAACGAGACCGTGCCACCCATTGAATGACCCATCACCCGTGCGCGTTCCAAGCCCATGCGCTCCATGAATTGATCGACCATGCGCACGTATTCAGTGACTGAAAAAGAACCTTGTTTGGCCGAATCCCCAAATCCCCAAAAGTCCAGCGCGTACGTTTTGTATTTATGCGCGGACAGATACTCCATCGTTGAATACCAGTAATTCCACGAACCAAGCCAACAATGCAACAAGACCACCGGCTTTCCGCGCCCAAAGGTCTCGTAGTGGACTATACCCCGATCCGTCACTATTGAACTCATTATGCCTAACCCTGCACCCCTTTTCTATCATCATACCACAAACCTTATTCATCCACGAAAAGAGGCCATTGCAATTCAGTTAAAAAACAGTTACTACTCTTCGTCCACTAACTCCAGAATGGAGTACAGCAGCTCTAATAAAACTTCTTTGACGCTTTCTCTATCGGTGGCTACACATGGCACCACCTTCACACCCGGTTCAACGTGGAGCACGATGCGCAAATCCTCCGGCGGCCATGCGTCGGAGAGGTCCTGTTTGTTGGCGGCCACAATATACGGAACGGGAGAATAGCTTCGGAACGTGTCAAGGATGCGGCGCGCTTCACGGAACGTCTCCGGGCGGGTGCTATCGACCAACACGACAAAACCGAGCATACCTTCGGAGAGAATTTCCCACATAAAATCAAACCGGCGTTGACCGGGTGTCCCAAAGAGATACAGAATCAACTCATCGTCAATGGTGATTCGCCCAAAGTCCATCGCCACCGTAGTCTGCTGTTTGATGCGTTCGGCTTCTTGAGAGATTTTCCGCTCGGTGGAGACCACGTCAATCTCGCTGACGCTCTGGATCAACTCTGTCTTGCCAGAGGAAAAGGGGCCTGTCACAACAATCTTTAACGTCTGCATCACTATAACTCCCGGATCCGGCTAATCAGCTTCTGGACGATACCCCGCTTAACAGCAGGTCGCTGCATCTGCGCCGCAGTCGGTTGAGGCATACCTTCTGGGACTTGCCGCGCACTCGCGGGCGCGACCGTAGGGCGTGGTGGGCGAATGATTTCCACCAGTCCCGCCTGGAGCAAGCTATAGACGATTTTGCGGATTTGCAGCTCGCTCATATTATTGAACTGCGCGATCTGCCGGATGGTATTGCTTGGGTTAACGAAAGAGATGACGCGCCACTCTTCGACACTGAGGTTGACGTCACGCAGCGGCGTTGTTGGGCGCTCGGCAAATTTCAGGGGAATATCCAGGTCAGGGAGTTCGTCTTGCAGACGCTCCCACTCCTTCACCCGGCGGCTGCCCTCCATGATGACGTTTTCCAGCGCGATGGAGGTCGTGATTTTGCCCTGGACCGGCAGTTTGGAAGGCTCGAAGCGAAACTGTCCCTCATGCCAGGAGAAGATTTGATAGACCAGGTCAAGGATCGCATCACGCACGCTCTTCACCACGACTTGTTGCTGCAAACGTCCGCTCGTGATGAGAACTTGCGCGATGTCGCGGTCTGTTCTTCCCGCCATGTTCGTCTGAATCATCCGCACTTGCTCAGCCGTAAAAACGTTCGCGCGTTGCAGAATGACCGGGAGACTGTCCTCCACCCCTTCGAGCGCCGCATAAATCAACTTCCCTTCGCGGAAACAAAGATACGAATTTTTCTGCGCTCCTTCAAGGTAAAGCGTCCCCGTCTTCCGGGCCAAATTGATAAGATTCAGTAATTGGGTTATGCCGAAATCTTCTAGCCTGCCTTTAAGCGCCATTTCCACCCATCCTTAACCTGGTTTTCAAAAGGGAGTATGTGTTAAACACAACTATAACCATTATAAACGTGTTCTGCCATTGAGCAAATGTGACTTGTGTTTTAACCATCCTCTCACTTCTCGATGAGTGCAGCGACACGCTGCCTTAGGTCGGCGGCCTGCGCCAGGATTTCTACGGCGCCCTGGCGCGCCGCTTCCCCCTGCGTCCCCAACATCGAGGACAATTCAGCAATTCGCGTCTCATCCACCAGACGTTTCACTTGCGTGACGGTCCGTCCATCAGTGATTTGCTTCTGTACACCAAAATGCACGTCGCCAAAGCCCGCTAACTGCGGCAAGTGGGTGATACAGAGGACTTGATGCTGCACGCCCCCGTTGCCGCCATACGGCGAGGTGAGTCGCCACAACTTCAGCCCCACGATGGCCCCCACCCGCCCCCCAATGCCCTGATCAATTTCGTCGAAGATGAGCGTAGGTGTGCGGTCGGCACGGGAGAGCACTGCTTTGAGCGCCAACATCAGCCGCGCGGTCTCACCACCTGAAGCGATACGCGTCATCGGTTTCAGCCCTTCGCCGAGATTGGGCGCGATGAGAAATTCCACCCGGTCCATCCCCGTGATGTCGAAATCCGCCCGCGCGACGGTGTCGTCTACCAGCGCCTCCGCGCCCAGGCTGGTTACGGCCAACTGGATGGGCAACGGCTCGTCCAAGGGGACGCCGTCAGTTGCCTCACACCACTGAAAGGCAACGCCCAGACGCGCCCCTTCCATACGCAAATCCTGCAATTCCGCCTCGACACCCGCCGAGAGTTGAACCGCGGCAGCACGGCGCTGCCGGGAAAGTTCCTGGCACAGCGTCGCGCACTGCGCAAGCAGCGTCGCCTCCCGCTCCGACAACTCGGCGATGCGCTCATCGCTGTGTTCCAGCGTCTCAAGTTCGGCAGCGGCTTTCTCCGCATACGCCAGCACCTCTTCGACCGAACCGCCGTACTTGCGGGCTAACTGCCGCAGCAACGACAACCGCTCCTCCACCCACGTCAAGCGGCGCGGATTGAATTCGACACCGCCCAGGTAATCGCGCAATGTGCGCGCCAAATCCTCCACCTGATAGCCGACTTCCTCAAGCGTCTGCGCCTGGGGCGCAAGGGTCACGTCAATGCGGGCCAGTGTCGTCATGTCGCGCTGCGCCTGACCGATTAAATCGAGGATGGCAGGCGATTGTCCACGCCCTTCCTCAAGCACCGCTACGAGGTTGGAGGCCAACGCTGCCAACTGCTCGGCGTTGGTGAGGCGCACCAATTCGGATTCCAACGCCTCCTTCTCGCCTGGCGCGAGCATAGCCGCATGGATCTCGTCTACCTGAAAGTGCAGCAAGTCGATGCGCTGCATCCGATCGCGCTCGCTCTGGCGGAAAGCACGCAAGTCACGGCGGATAGCCTGAAGCTGTTGCACGACCTCGGCAACCTGCGCGCGCAGAGACTCCAACCCGGCGAAACGATCCAGCAAATTCAAGTGCTCGCGTACGCGCAACAGGCTCAGGTGCTCGCTCTGCCCGTGGATATCGACGAGCCTCTCGGCGATGTCACGCAGCAGGGCTGCGGAAACGACACGCCCGTTGACCCGGGCCACCGACCGCCCATTGCTGCGCAGTTCGCGGCTCAGCCACAAGGCATCCGGCGCGTCGCCCTCCAACGCTTCGTCCTTCAGCAACGCAGCGAGGTCGTCCTGCTCCGGAGATGTCAGCACAAACAGGCCCTCCACGCGAGCAAGGTCGGCGCCGGCGCGGACCGCGGTCGTATCGCCGCGCCCACCGAGCAGCAGCGCCACTGCATCGATGAGAATAGATTTCCCCGCGCCTGTTTCACCGGT
Organism: Thermoflexus sp.; assembly: GCA_020722365.1. Lineage (GTDB taxonomy): Bacteria > Chloroflexota > Anaerolineae > B4-G1 > SLSP01 > DSWT01. The sequence goes on along the minus strand of DYKY01000023.1, from coordinate 9,740 downwards.
CAGCACGTTAAAACCGGGTTCCAACGTCAAATGGAGATCATCGATAATCGCAAAGTCCTTGATATGCAGTTCGCGTAACACGGTTCACCATCACGGAAGAATGTCTCTCCGGTAACCGGAAAGCTAGTGCAAAGCGCCTACTCAGAGAATATACCAATTTGCCAAACAAACAAGTAAAGCGGTCACGTTTGCAGCGGGATTGGCCGCGCAGGGGATGCGGCCCGTCGCGGCGATCTATTCCAGCTTCCTGCAGCGCGCCTACGATCAACTGATCCACGACGTGGCGCTGCAAAACCTGCCGGTGATCTTCGCCATCGATCGGGGCGGGATCGTCGGCGATGACGGGCGTTCGCACCAGGGCGCGTTCGACATCGCCTACCTGCGCTGTATCCCCAACTTCACCGTGATGGCGCCCAAGGATGAAGCCGAATTGGTCGAGATGCTGTGGACGGCGCTGACCATCGATGGCCCGATCGCCATCCGCTACCCCAGGGGCGCCGGCGAAGGCGCGGCGCTCCCGGCGAAGCCTCATGGGCTTCCTATCGGGCAGGCCGAAATGCTGCACGCCGGCTCAGACGTCGCCATTCTCGCACTCGGCGCGACGGTCTATCCCGCGCTGGAGGCGGCGCGTGCCCTCTCGAGTTTGGGCGTGGAGGCTGCTGTCGTCAATGCGCGCTTCGTCAAGCCGCTGGATGGTGCACTGCTCAAGAGCCTGGCGTTGAACTTCAATCGCCTGGTAACGGTCGAAGAGGGTGTGCTGGCGGGCGGGTTCGGTTCCGCCGTGCTGGAGCTATTGGAGGCGCGCGGCCTGAACTACGGCACGCTCAAGCGCCTGGGGCTGCCCGACGAATTCATCGAACACGGCGAGCGCAGTCTGTTCCTGAAGCGCTACAACCTCGACGCCGCGGGCATCGTCAGCGTGATCCAGCGAACGTTCCCCGAACTGTTCTCCACGCCCCAGTATAACCTCGGTGACACGACCGGCTAACCCGGAGTGAACTCAGGCGAACTGAGCGCCATCCAGCACTGGCGTGGTGGTGGGTATGCGATGCCTGCATGGCGAGGGACAGTCCCCTAAATGCACTGTCAAAGACGACCAAGATGCCCCATGACCTTATCCTGATAGCTTTTGATAGGGTATTTATGCTATGATAATAAACATATTTAACCGATTTTGCACGTCCATGTCCTGCAATTCTCAAAAGTCAGGAGCGTTAGACCCATATTATCCGGAGGTCACATCATGATCCCATCATTGGAGCAAATCAAGGGACCGGACGATTTGAAGTCCCTGGAACTGCCTGAGCTTGAGCAGATAGCGTCGGAAATACGGCAACACATTATCGAGACCGTCCTTGAAAACGGCGGGCATATGGCGCCCAACCTGGGCGTTGTGGAATTGACGCTGGCGTTGCACACCGTTTTCGACAGTCCCCGCGACAAGCTGATCTGGGACGTGAGCCACCAGTGCTATCCTCACAAGCTGCTCACCGGACGCCTCCACGATTTCAGCACGTTACGCAAGTATGGAGGAATGTCAGGCTACGCCGACCGCCGCGAGAGCGCCCATGATATTTTTGGCGCAGGTCACGTGGGCACGTCGATTTCGTCGGCGCTGGGCATTGCCGCCGCGCGCGACCTGCAAGGCGAGGATTTCCACGTGATCGCCATCATCGGCGATGGCTCCGTTACCGCCGGGATGGCATTGGAGGGCTTCAACCATGCCGGATACCTGCAGAAGCGCTTCATTGTTATTTTGAACGATAACGGAATGTCGATCTCGCCAAGCGTCGGCGCGATTGCGAATCATCTCGAGGCGCCGCCTGCCACATCCCCCACCCTCTGGGAGACGTTGGGCTTTCAGTACATTGGGCCGGTTGACGGGCACGATCTGGCGGCATTGCAAGACGCCCTGCGCGCTGCGAAAGCCATCACCGACAAACCCGTGGTGGTTCACGTGCGCACGCAGAAGGGCAAGGGCTACCGTCCCGCCGAAGAGAATCCGGAGAAGTGGCACGGTATCTCACCGCAGAACGGCGTATCGAAAGCGCCCAATAAGAAAGCCGCGCCCACCTACAGCCAGGTCTTCGGCGACACGTTGACGGAGATGGCGCGCGCCGACAAGCGCGTGGTGGCGATCACTGCGGCCATGCCCTCTGGCACCGGGCTGGCCAGCTTTGCGCAAGCGTTCCCGGAGCGCTTCTTCGACGTGGGTATCGCCGAACAGCATGCGGTCACCTTCGCGGCGGGATTGGCTACGCAGGGGATGCGGCCCGTCGCGGCGATCTATTCCACCTTCTTGCAACGCGCCTACGATCAAGTGATCCACGACGTGGCGCTGCAAAATCTGCCGGTGATCTTCGCCATCGACCGGGGCGGCATCGTCGGCGACGATGGGCGCACGCATCAAGGCGTGTTCGATCTGGCGTACCTGCGCAGCGTTCCCAACTTCACCGTGATGGCGCCCAAAGATGAGGCCGAGTTGGTCGAGATGCTGTGGACGGCGCTGACCATCAACGGGCCGGTCGCCATCCGCTACCCCAGGGGCGCGGGTGAAGGTGTCTCGCTCCCTGCGCGCCCCCAGGCACTCCCCGTCGGGCAGGCCGAAATGCTGCGTGCAGGCGTGGATTTAGCTATCCTGGCTGTGGGGTCCATGGTTTATCCGGCAATAGAGGCCGCCAAAGCCCTCTCCACCCAGGGTGTGGAAGCCGCCGTCATCAATGCACGCTTCGTCAAGCCGCTGGACGGCGACCTGCTCAAGAGCCTGGCGCTGAACTTCAACCGCCTGGTGACGGTCGAAGAGGGTGTGCTGGCAGGCGGGTTCGGTTCCGCCGTGCTAGAGCTACTGGAGGCGCGCGGCCTGACTTACGTCACGCTCAAGCGCCTGGGATTGCCCGACGAATTTATCGAACACGGTGATCGCAGCCTTTTCCTGAAGCAGTACAACCTCGACGCTGCCGGGATCGTCAGTGTGATCCAGCGGACGTTCCCCGAACTGTTCAGTGTGCCCTGGTACTATCACGTCGAATTGTCGGACCGGCGCACGCTCGTCAGTATGCCCGGACTTGGGCCAGATGTGCAACGTCATGCGTTTGATCGTGGCTTGATGGGCTAGTATGCCGCAACGTATCGCCATCCTCGGCAGCACCGGCTCCATCGGACGGCAAACCCTGGATGTGATCCGGGCCCTGCCCGATCACTTCACCGTCGTCGCGCTGGCTGCCGGGCGCAATGTGACGCTGCTCAACGAACAAATCCGTGAGGTTCACCCGGCGCTCGTCGCCGTGAGCGAAGCCGCGGATGCCTCGCGTGTCGCGCATCCCAACGTTGTCACAGGCGAGGCGGGCCTGGTGGAAATCGTCACCCGCCCGGACGTGGACCTGGTCGTTGTCGCCACGTCGGGCAAGGCGGGGTTCGTGCCCACGCTGGCCGCCATCGAAGCGCGCAAGGCCATCGCCATCGCCAACAAAGAGGTGCTGGTGATGGCGGGAGCGTTGGTGATGGAGGCCGTCGAAAAATACGGCGTGGAACTGCGCCCCATCGACAGCGAGCACAGCGCGCTGTGGCAGTGCCTGCGCGGTGAGGACGGCGACACGGTCGCCAAGCTTATCCTCACCTCGTCCGGCGGGCCGTTCCGCACCTACAGCGCGGAGCAACTCCACGATCTCAGCCCCGCCGCCGCGCTCAAGCATCCCACGTGGGTGATGGGCCAGAAGATCACCATCGACTCGGCCACGCTGATGAACAAGGGCTTCGAGATCATCGAGGCGCATTGGCTCTTCGGGAAGCCTTACGAGCAAATCGACGTGATCGTTCACCCGCAGAGCATCATCCACTCGATGGTGCAGTACGTGGACGGCGCGATCAAGGCGCAGCTTTCCGCACCCGACATGCGCCTCGCCATTCAGTACGCGTTGAATTACCCCGCGCGCACGGCGCAAATTTGCAATCCCCTGGATTTGATTGCCGCGCGCGCGCTAACCTTCGAAGCGCCCGACACGACGCGCTTCCCGTGTCTTCGCCTGGCCCGCGAGGCTGGAATTGCAGGCGGTACGTATCCCACCGTCCTCTGCGCGGCGGACGAAGAAGCCGTTGGCCTGTATCTGGCGGAGCGGATCAAATTCTCCGACATTCCCCGGCTGGTCGAGCATGCCCTCAACGCCCATACCGGCGTGGACAATCCCACATTCGAGGCTATACTCGAAGTCGATGCCTGGGCCAGGGCCTATGTCCAGGCGCAGATCACACAGTAAGGATTTCCTCAACGGATTGAACGGATCGAACGGAAGGATTTCCGTTAAATCCGTTCAATCCGTTGAGTGATTTTGGAGGCGCACGTGGAAATCATCCTCGCCAAAGAATATGGCTTCTGTTTCGGCGTGAAGCGCGCAGTGAAGACGGTGGAGGAAACGGCGGCAAGCGCCGAGGCGACTGCCGGTGAGCCGGTCTACACGCTCGGCCCCATCGTCCACAACGACGAGGTGGTCGCGCAGATACAGACGCTCGGTGTGCAGGCGAAGGACGCTATCGATGAGATCGACGCAGGGACGGTCATCATCCGCGCGCACGGCGTCCCGCCGGACGTGCTGGCGGCGGCGCGCGACAAGGGCTTGCGCATCGTGGACGGCACGTGCCCGCTGGTCATCAGGGTGCATCAACTCGCCCGCGCGCTGCACGATGAGGGCTACCAGGTTGTCATCTATGGCGCGCCGGAGCACGCGGAAGTGATCGGCATCGCCGGGTGGGCCGGGGAAGGGACGGTGATCGTTCAAAGTCTCGATGACGTCGCTGCACTGCCGCGCTACAAGAAGATCGGCGTGGTCTCGCAGACGACGAAGATTCCCGCCAACTACCAGGCCATCGTCGGCGCGTTGATGGGCAAATGCCAGGAATTGCGCGCCCACAACACCATCTGCAACGCCACCGAGCAGCGTCAGGCTGCTGCGATCGAGACAGCACGGCAAGTGGACGTGATGCTTGTCATCGGCGGGGCGCACAGCTCCAACAGTCGCCGTCTGGCGGAAGTGTGCGCACAAGTCAATCCACGCACGTACCGCATCGCCATAGCGGACGAGTTGGACGCGGCATGGTTCACGGGCGCGGAGAAAGTCGGCCTTACAGCAGGCGCTTCGACGCCGGATGCGGCAATCGAGAAGGTAATTGCGTGGCTAAAAGGTCGGCCAAGCTAGGTAACAGAATCGGCATCTCATCCATCTGCGGTTGAAATTCCGGGGATATCTTTTATCATGGATAAAGAGTACATTTTCTATCTTTCGCCAGAACGGGTCGATCGGTTCCGTTATTTCCATCGTCTCGAACGGGGGAAGATCGTGCGATTTCGCGTTCAGTATGAGGCATGGATTGGAGACGAATGGCGGTCTGTCGTGCGTTACGACACAGCTCATGGGTATCCCCACCGCGATTTGTTGCATCCAGACCGTATTGAAGATAAGCGTGAATTTCGTGGATACACGGTCGAAGAAGTATTAACATTAGGCGAACGCGACCTCAAGGCGAATTGGCGTCGGTATCGCGCCGCTTATGAACAGGAGATGCAGGAATGACTTACGATCAAGATACGATTATCGAGAAAAATATCACGCTATCGTTTGAATTTGCACGCTACCTGCAAGAACATCCGGTCTTGTTCAAACAGATTCCGCAAACTGCCGAAGTGATTCTACTGCCAAAAGATGATCCAGAACTCTATCGGGTCAATCTTGATACTGCACGCAAAGCGCAAGAAGCCGGAGCATCAAACATCATCTTCGTAGAAATCGATGCTGTCGCGCCGGCGCGGTCGCGGTTGGTAAACCCACGCCTTACAAATCGTTCATTGCTGTCAAGGATGTCAGCGTGACTGCCTGTTGCGATCTATGAACCAATAAAACTGGTATGTCCCATCCCATAACTTCCCCTGATGCCCCAACTGTACTAGCAATGATAAACATCTTAGCGGATGCTGCATAGCATCCACTAAGATGTGATCCATATTTGAGAGATTCTATGCGCATCACCGCCATTATCCTCGCCGCCGGGAGCGGCGTGCGGATGAAATCCGAGGTCAACAAGCACTTGTTGGCGCTGGCTGGTAAGCCGGTGATCGTGCACACGTTGCTGGCTTTCGAGCGATGCGCCGCCATCGACGCTATCGTGCTGGTAACGAGTGCGGAGAACCAAGCCGCGTACCAGGCCCTCATCATCGAATACGGCATCGGCAAGGTGAGCCGCCTTGTGCTCGGCGGCGAGACGCGCCAGGCATCGGCGCACAACGGGCTGCGTGCGGCGGGCGACTGCGACATCGTGCTCCTCCACGACGGCGCGCGGCCCCTCATCGGACAACAAGAGATCGAGGCGGTCATCCGTGACGCGGCGGAATATGGCGGCGCGGTCGTCGCCGTGCCGGCGAAGGATACCATTGTGCGCGCGCGGGACGGCTTTATCGAGGCGCAATTGGAGCGCAGCACGCTGTGGCAGGTGCAAACACCGCAAGGGTTCAAAGCTGCTATAATACGAGAAGCTTACGAAGCCGCCGCGCGCGACGGCGTGCAAAGCACGGACGATACCGGTCTGGTCACACGCCTGGGCAGGGCGGTCAAAATCACGTCGGGCAGCTACGCCAACATCAAAATCACCACGCCGGAAGACCTGGCCATCGCCGAGGCGTTGTTGGGAAAAGTAGACGGTAAACGGTAGACAGTAGACGGGGAGGGAGAATGTTCTACGTTGGATTTGGACTGGATAGCCATCATTTTGTGGAGGAGGGGAATGACAAGCCGCTGGTCTTGGGCGGGGTCGTGATTCCAGGCGAGCGTGGGTTGAAAGGCAACTCCGACGCGGACGTGATCCTGCACGCGGTCTTCAACGCACTCACACAGGCCATCGGCGGGCGCTCCATCGGCTACTACTGCGACAAGTTGTGCCTGGAAGACGGCATCACCGACAGCCGCGAATACCTCAAGATTCCGCTGCAGATGCTGGCGGAGAGGAAGTGCGTTATCAACAACCTGGGCATCACCGTCGAAGGCCATCGCCCGCGCATTGAACCCTGGTCCGACGCCATCAAGCAGAGCCTCGCGCAGTTGCTCGGCATTGAAGAAGCGCAAATCGGCATCAACGCCACCAGCGGCGAGAAACTCACCGCCTTCGGGCGCGGCGAGGGGATTCAGGCGTTCGCCATCGTCAGTTTGATGCAGTCAATGGGTTGAACGGACTCAAACGGCTTTTGACCTTCAACTTCGAACTTTGAACTTTCAACTTTGAACTCCTATGACCGAACTCACCGTCAAAGCTTACGCCAAAATCAACCTGACGCTGGAAATCCTCCGGCGGCTGCCGTCGGGCTATCACGAAATCAAGTCAGTGATGCAGCAGACGGGGCTGTGCGATGATATCACCATCACCGAAGCCCATGCCGGGATCACCATCGAAAGTGCGAGCAGCAACGTACCTCGCAACGCGCGGAATTCGGTCTGGAAGGCCGCCGCGCTGCTCAAGGAACGCAGTGGCGCGGACTATGGGGTGAAATTCAAACTCGTCAAACGCATTCCCGTCGGCGGCGGGATGGGCGGCGGCAGCGCCGACGCTGCGGCGACGCTGGTGGGGCTGAACCAATTCTGGCAGTTGGGATTGTCGCAGACGGAGCTATTTGAGATCAGCCAGGAAATCGGCATGGACGTGGCCTTCTGCATCGTGGGCGGCACGGCGCTGGCGACGGGACGTGGCGAAATCGTCCAACCGCTGCCCCCTCCGCCGAAGCTGCCTCTCGTCATCGTCAACCCTGGCGTCTTTGTGTCGACGCGCACCGCTTACGAGGGGTTAAAGGCAGATGAACTCACGTTCACCGACAAGAGCGCGCAGATGATCGACGCCATCCGGCGCCGGGATTTCGACGGCATTGTCGCCAGCCTGCACAACGATTTCGAGAGCACCGTTCTGGACGAGTATCCGGTCATCGGCGCAGCCAGGCGTGACCTGGTAGAGGCCGGCGCGGAGGCCGCGCTGCTATCGGGATCGGGCGCAAGCGTGTTCGGCATCGCCAGGAGCGCAACGCAGGCCCGCGCCATCGCCGAGGCGCTCAAACCGCGCTATCCCTTCGTCTACGCCACGCACACGGTTGGTAAAGAGTGAAGAGTGAAGAGTGAAGAGTAAAGAGTGAAGAGTAAAGAGTAAAGAGTAAAGAGTGACAAGACTCGTTTCCCATTACTCATTACTCACTTCCCGTTACTCATAACACACAAGGAGCAGAATCATGCGTAGAATATCAAAACCTATCAGCATCGGCGGCGTTGTTGTAGGTGGAGGCGCACCGGTAACGGTACAGTCGATGACGAACACCGACACGCGCGACGCGCAGGCTACCATCCGCCAGATTCACGCGCTGGAAGAGGCCGGCTGCGAGATCATCCGCGTGGCGGTGCCGGATCGTGTCGCTGCCGACGCGCTGCCCGCCATCAAGAAGGACATCCACATCCCTTTGATTGCCGACATCCACTTCGACTACCGGCTGGCGCTCGCGGCGCTGGAGGCGGGCGTGGACGGGCTGCGCCTGAATCCCGGCAACATCGGAGCCGAGGAGCGCGTCCAGCAGGTCGTGCGCAAAGCGAAGGAACGTCAGGTCCCCATTCGCATCGGCGTCAATTCAGGATCGCTGCCCAAAGACCTGGACGAAGACCCCACGCTTTCTGCGGTCGATAAAATGGTCACCGGAGCAATGCGCCATGTGAAAATTCTGGAAGACCTGGATTTCGAAATGATCAAAATCTCGGTCAAGTCGTTCGACGTGCCCACCACCGTCGAGGCGTACCGCCGCATTGCCGAGCTGACGCCGTATCCGCTGCACCTGGGCATCACCGAGGCCGGACTGCCCGACGTGGGCACGATCCGCTCTGCCGTGGGGCTGGGCGTGCTGCTCTACGAGGGCCTGGGCGACACGCTGCGGGTCTCGCTCACCGGCGATCCGGTGGACGAGGTGAAAGTGGGCTACGAAATCCTCAAGTCGCTCAACATGCGCCAGCGCGGCCCGGTGATGATTTCCTGCCCCACCTGCGGGCGCACGGAGATCGATCTGGTGACGCTGGCGCAGCAAGTGAGCGAGCGGCTGAAAGCCATCAAAGAGCCGATCAAAGTGGCCGTGATGGGCTGCATCGTCAACGGGCCGGGGGAGGCGAAGGGCGCCGACTTCGGGCTGGCCGGCGGCAAGGGGAAGGGCGTCATCTTCCGCAAGGGCGAAATCGTGCGCACCGTCCCGGAGAGCGAACTGCTGGACGCGCTCATGGCCGAGATTGAGGCGGGGCTGTAACTACACCCGCTCCTGCGGATCGAACATCTTGGCGTATTCTTGCAGCGCGTAGCGGTCGGTCATGCCGGCGATGTAGTCGCAGATGACGCGGTGCAGGGAGCGCTCGTCCAGTTTGGCCTGCTCTTCGCGGGGCAGTTGACCCGGTTCCGCCAGATACGCTTCAAATAACGCCGTGAGAATCCGCTCGGCCTTGATTTGCATCCGCACCACGCGGGGATGGCGGTAGAGGCGCTCGTAGAGGAAGCGCTTTAGTTCGCGCGTCATGGCGTGGGTCTCCGGCGAGGCGGCGACGACGTTTTCGGGCAATCCGCGCACGTCGTCTGGCGATTTCACACCCGTCGCCTCGATGCGGCGCGCGGTTTCCTCAATTACGTCGGTGACCAGCAACCGTTCTCCAATACCTACCAAAATCTACCATGAGATTCTGTGCTTGGTTCCT
>DYKY01000192.1:4515-6027 GCA_020722365.1 Thermoflexus sp. | reverse complement strand
ATTTCCCATTTCTCATTTCCCATTTCTCATTTCCCATTTCTCATTTCCCATTTCTCATTTCCCATTTCTAATTTCCGCCTACACGCCAATCCAGTGTGGAGCGGGGAAGGATTTCCAGTTCGCCGCGATATTCCTGGACAACGCCGATGACTTCGACGGCCTGGCCTTCGGACGGTGGGGGGTCGAGGGCGGTGAAGATATTGGTCCACAACAACACGGTGATGCTGCCGCTGCCGTCGTCCAGCGGCGCCTTGACGCCCGCGGAGAAGCCCTCCGGCGCGCCCAGGACACCGCGCAGCCGCACGACGCGCCCCGCGTCCAGCGCCCGCAAGTCGCTCACCTGCACCCACGGGATTTCCGGAGCCGAAGCAATCATAACGATGTCCGCAGGGCCTTCGGGCACGATTTGTAGCTCGCCTTCATACACGCCGATTTCGCCCTGCACCTCGACTTCCGCGCCGACATCGAGCGCGAGCGGATCGGGGAGAGCACTATAAACGTCGTTCCACAGCACCAGCATAATCTGCGCCGTGCCGTCATCGAGCGTCGCCTTCATCCCACCGTTGAAGCCCTCCATCAGCACCACACGGCCCTTCAAAGTCATCCAGCTTCCGGCAGCATCGGGTGTGACCTCGCTCAATGCAGCCACAGGGACGACCACGGCCTCTGGCGGCGCCGCGGAAAGCACAATGTCCGCCACGGAGGCCGGGACGAGTTGCGGCGTGTCTTTGTAGAGGCTCACCGCCCCGACCACGTCGATTCCTTGTCCTTCGACGATCTCCGGTAACGCGCCGGTGAGTGTCGTCACCGTCTCATCCACAGCGACGACGATTTCGCCGGAGTCGTCGCGCACGGTGATGAGCGTCATGCCCTCGTAGGGTGTGCGCACCTCGCGGACTTCGCCGACGATGCGCACGCGCAAGCCGGCGTCCAATGGCGTGAGCGTGCTCGCTTTCAACGTCACCGGCTCGGGGCGCACCAGCGTGAGGTGCTCGGCGGCGTTGAGCGTCAGCGAGACGTAGTCTTCGCGGATGCGCAGCGTCCCGGCGACGGTCACATCATCGCCGAGTGCGGGAACCATCCCGGCGGTCAAGAGCGCCTGCGTCACATCGCGGTACGAAGAGACGCGCACTTCGCCGGTGCCGTCGTCCAGCCAAAACGCCAGGTAGCCGCTCGCGGGATCGTAGCTCAGGCTGCGCGTCACACGGCCCTGGACGCGCACGTAGGCCATGTTCATCGTGCCCAGCGCGTCGGCGGCCGAGACGGTGGGGATGTCCATGCGGCGCGCCAGCCACCAGAGCGCCAGCAATCCCACCGTTGCCAGGAGCAGCGCCGCGATCTTGACGGCGCGCACGGAGATGCGCGCGCCGAGCTTCGCGCCGCAATAGGGGCACGTCGCGTAAGGCCCCACAAAGCGCCCGCAGCTTGGGCAGTGCGCGGCAGTTGGTGTCGTCGGTATTGTGTGCGTATCCTCAGACATACATGACCTCTTTATAGACGGAGTACGGAGTA
>DYKY01000192.1:0-4415 GCA_020722365.1 Thermoflexus sp. | reverse complement strand
GGAGTATGGAGTATGGGATTGGCAAAAAACTACCCCCCCCTCCAATCTCCTGCCTTTCACTCTTGTCTCTTGCCTCTTGCCTCTTGCCTCTTGCCCCTTGCCTCTTGCTTCTTGTCTCTTGCCTCTTGCTTCTTCACTCTCCCACTTCCCACACCAGTTCGTGCTGGCGCTGCCAGATGCGGTAGTGGAGGCCGGTGAAGGCGGGCAGCAGCGGATCGTCGGTGGGCAGGTTGATGGTGGAGCCGCCCATATCCGGGCGGGCGCTGTGCATCGCCGTCAGCAACGTCCGCGCAACTTGCAGGCGGTGAGGATGTCCGGGATCGACGGCCAGGTCGACGACGACGTGATTGCCCTGTTGTAACTGGTAGAGCACATAGCCGGCCATACGCGACGCCTCCCACAAAGCCAGTCCGCGCAGTTCGTCCTGGTGATGCAAGCACGATGCCAATTGCCGCTGCCAGGGCATCCGCGTATCGTGGAAAGCGGTATAATGTTCCAGAATCAAGCCCGGAGAAGCTGGAGCAACGCCGGGCGGCAACGGCAGCGGGTCGAACGTCCCCGGTTCGAGCGTGAGGACCAACAAATCGCGTTCCCGGCGGAAGTCCAATTGCTGGTAGAGCGCCAGTCCACCTTCGTTTTGGGCCAACACTTCCAACCGCAAGGTACGCAACGCCTCCGTCTTAGCTACAGCCTGGATGGATTCAATAATCCGCCGCGCAATCCCGCGGCGGCGCCATGGAGCGAGGACGCCCACGCCACTCAGCCACCCGGCGTCCCCACGCAGGGCCAGCAACGCAATCGCAACCGGCGTATCGTCGCCGAGCGCCACCACCGACTTCCGCAAGTCGATGTCTTCGATAGCGCACATCCGTGCAAACTGCGCCGCATCGATCCAGACAGGCAGATAATAGTTCAGGTACGCCTGATTGATAAGGAACGTCAGACGGTCATACGACAGATCCGCCGCCGGAACCAAATCAATCGAGCATAATGTGGACTTCTTCATAATCAATCACAGAATGATTTTTGAGTTTATTGCATCCTACTATATACTGAGAATGATGAAAACGCAATTGATTTTCGATTCGTTGTACATCTCCAAAACCAGGGTATAATGAATGAAGTACATTGCCCGACAACGAATAAAGAGCACAGACCCATTTGAAGAGATGAGGAATAGGAACGATGACCGCAAATATTGAAGTCCGTAAAGCACATTTGAGGGACGCTGAACGCATTGCAGAGTTCGTGAACAGCGCCCGTACTGATCGACAGGTATCCCAGATGGATGTCGCCGAGCGGTTTAGCCAGGTGGGGTTTATGCTGGCCGAGCAGCGAGGAAAAATCGTCGGATTGGCCGGATGGAGGGTGGAAAACCTTGTTGTCTGCCTGACCGATTTTCTGATCGCTCCGGGCGTGGATCGCGTGGCAACAGGCCGCATGCTTGTCACCGCGATGGAAAAGGAAGGCGAATTCTTGCAGGCTGAAGCGTCTTTCCTCTTCCTACCCGCCAATCCAAGCCGGGAACTGATCGCCTACTGGCAGCAGTTGGCGTATACAAGGAAAACGATAGCGGAGTTGCCGAAAGCATGGCGCGAGGCTGCCCAGGAGTGGAATCCGCAGGCTACCGAAGCGATGATCAAGCAAATCCGTGAGGAATTGATCCGCAAGCCGCTGTAGACCTGGCGCCGCGAACGACAGGATCAGGGAGGTTGAAGTCAATGGAAAAAATCAAGCACTTTGTAAGGGCGCACCCACAGTGGACATCCTGGATCGTACTTTCGATTGGGATGGTGGCCATTCTCGTCTGGTCTGCACGGGACGTAGGACTGCTGGCCGGACAGTGGGTGGCGTTGATCGTTGCCACCATCGCGGTCGCAGGACTGGCGGTGTGGATTATCGGGTGGGAAGACGAAGAGGAGGGCGATGAAACCGCCGACGCAGTCGCGGAGAAATCGCCCAAAGAGGCATAAACAGATTTCTTGACACCCGAGAGACGCGCCCCTGGTTCTGCCAGGGGTTTCTTTTTTAGGTTGCGCCTTCTTCGAGATACGTTATAATCTCCCAGGAAACTGATGCTTTTGGAGGCTCAACATTGGTCGAAGAACATATGGGCGAACCTTCGCCCGATGCCGGCGTAGTAACGCCTGTAGAGACGCCAGCGGAGGAGACAGCCGAGGAAGAACCCTCGCTGAGTCGCTCCTTCGGCATCCGCTCATGGCTACAAGAGGCCTTGGAGACGCTACTCCTGGCAGCGATTCTCTTCCTGGTCATCAACACGCTTACCGGGCGTTATCAGGTGCATGGGCAAAGCATGGAGCCGAGCCTGCACGATGGTCAGTATCTCATCGCCAGCAAGGTCGTCTATTGGCTGCGCTTGCCTGAGCGCGGCGACGTGGTGGTGCTCGACCCGCCGAACGAACAAAGCAAAGTCCCGTACATCAAACGGGTTATCGGCCTGCCGGGCGATGTGGTAGAGGTCCGCGAGCAACGGGTGTGGGTGAACGGTGTGGCGCTCAACGAACCGTACATCAGCGCGCCGCCTGGGTATACCGGCAACTGGATCGTTACCGAAGAACAGTATTTCGTACTTGGCGACAATCGCAATAATTCAAGTGATTCGCACGCCTGGGGATTATTGCCGCGCGACCGGATATTGGGTAAAGCTATCTTCAGTTATTGGCCGCCGGAAACTTGGGGCGTCATTCCTCATTATACGTTCCCGGAGTTGCAGACAGTACAGTAGGGCCTGACATGGCATGGACTAAACAGACGACAATCAGCGGCAGAGAAGCGGATTCGCTCAACGTCGACGGATTAGCACATCAATCCGAAAGCGCATCGACGGTGTGGGCATGGTTTCGAGACCTGCTCGAAACGTTAATCCTTGCCGTGATCATCTTCCTCGTGGTGAACACCTTCACCGGGCGCTACGAGGTGCAGTCCATCAGCATGGAACCCACGCTGCACGAAGGCCAATACCTGATTGTGAGCAAAATCGCGTACTGGTTCCACGGACCCGAGCGCGGCGATGTCATTGTGCTTGACCCGCCGAACAACCGCAGCGAGATCCCCTACATCAAGCGCGTGATCGGGCTTCCCGGCGAGAAAGTTGAGGTGCGCGATGGTCGTGTTTGGATCAATGACATTGCGCTGAACGAGCCCTACATCAGCGGTCCTCCTACCTACTCCGAAAGCCGCATCCTGGGAACCGATGAATATCTGGTCCTGGGAGACAACCGCAACAACTCCAGCGACTCGCACATCTGGGGCGTCTTGCCGCGCGAGAACATCATTGGCAAATCCGTCTTCCGTTACTGGCCGCCGGAAAAATGGGGACTGATCCCCCATTACACCTTCCCCGAGTTGGAGGTGGTCCCGTGACATCGCCAGAAATCCCCCCCGGTGAGGATGCCCACGTCAACTACACTTGCCCTGAGTGCGCAATGGGCAGCCTCAAGCCGATCAAAATCACCTACACGCGCCATTGGGGACAGCACTTGATCGTCGTACCGAATTTTGCGGCATGGCGCTGCGACTCGTGCGGCTTCACCCGCTACGACAGTACTGCGCTGGCGCAAATTCGTATGCTGCTCGGCCCGGATGAAGAGGAACTGATCGAACCCTACCCCCGTCGCGCTCACCCAAAAGGCCCCGGCGAGATCGGCCCACGGCGCTGGATGCCGTGAATCAGCTTGACAAATCGAAAGCCTACGCTAAAATGTAACCGTGTTGCCGAGATAGCTCAGCCTGGTAGAGCAGGGGACTGAAAATCCCTGTGTCCTGAGTTCAATTCTCAGTCTCGGCACTAAAAACGGGATCGCGTCAGGCGATCCCGTTTTGTTTTTCCACCCTGCAGGATTAAGGAGGACACGATGAAACGAAGCGCCTGCGCTCTGGTTCTGCTCGTGGTGTTGATCGCGTCGCCGGCCTTTCCAGCCCGCACTGCCAATGGATCACAACTGGACGGAGCGACGGCATCCAGTCGGGCTGTCGCCACCGCCGCCCCCGTTATTCCTCCGACCTGGGACGTTGTCGCCGACGATTTCGAGAGCGGCAGCCTCGCCGCCTGGTACACCGTGGAAGCATCCCGCCTGAGCCTGCTGCCCGGCGGGGGGCGCAACGGCTCGACCGGCCTGGCGGTTGCCGTCAGCCAAGTTGATGCCTACATCTACCTGAGTCGCGTCGCTTACGCCGTCGAGGGCTATCTCACCTTCTGGCTCAATCCCAACGGCGTCGCGCTGCCGGAGCCATCGCCGAACTACTGGCCGCCGGGCACGTCGGTGTGCGTTGGCGAGGTGCGCAGTTCCGCCAGCGATTGGTGGCCGCCGCTGATCGGCTTCTACCTGCGCAAACCGCCCGGTGAGGGCTACCAGGGTTACATCGCCTGGCCCAAAGCAAGCGACGATTATTTT
>DYKY01000001.1:83441-105285 GCA_020722365.1 Thermoflexus sp. | reverse complement strand
ATCTTTTTCATCTGTGTGGTCTCCTTTCTGAATAGGGGTTCCGCGAATTCAAGGAGCGAGTTCCGAGAATAGCAGCGGGGCTTTTTTATTCAGAAAGAGGGCCAGGCCGTGTGGTCTCCGGTTTGACAATTTTTTCAAAGATCGCTTACCGGAGTCCTCACGGCTAGGTGAATCGACCTAACCGTATGGTCTACAGTCGGGGCGAGAGGATTTGAACCTCCGACCTCACGGACCCAAACCGTGCGCGCTAACCAAACTGCGCTACGCCCCGGACAACTGAGTTATACTCGATTTTGGCGCTTTCGTCAAGGCCAGACTACAAAAGTCTCACGATGTAATGGACAAGAAGGCCGTAAAATGGGGCTGCCGCCAAGACTTTTGTAGTCTTTACCTATCAAGGCACCCAGGAGAGGCGCTGGTTTTCCCATCCCGGCAGCGAGGGGCCAAGGTCGAGGAGGCGCTGCACGTTCTGTCCATCCAGTTGCATCACGTAGATGGCCCAGTTGCCATCCCGGTTGCTCACGAAGCCCAGCCGCCCGCCGTCGGGAGACCAGACCGGCAGGCCTTCGTCCGAAGCGTCGAACGTCAGTTGTTGCACCCCGCCCTGCGGATTGAGCAGGATGATGTCCCAATTTCCGGTGACGTTGGTCATATACGCCAGCATGTTGCCCGCCGGCGCCCAACTAACGGCGCTGTCATTCTCGCTGTCGGTTAGCACAGTGCCAGGCTGATCGTCATCAGGATTGTCGAGGGTAATGCCACACTTCCCTCCGGCGTCACAGCCGGTGTAGGCCAGCAATCCTGACGCGCCCCAGGCGGGCGCCCATCCCATCCCCAGACGGCGTGGTTCGCCGGTGCCGTCGGTGTTGGCGATGTAGATCGACCACACGCCATCAACGGCGGCGTAGGCCACGCGGCGGCTGTCGGGTGAAAGTGCGGGCCAAGCCTGTCCTGCTGCCGGGAGAAGTTGGAGCGGAATTCCTTCTTCCGGCAACACCATCTTCACTCCACCTGCGACTTTGTCGCGGTAGGCCAGGCGTCCCGTCCCCAATTCCCACCAGGGCTGGTCGGCTCCGGCGGCGGCGCGCAGGATGCGTCCATCAGCGTAAAGTGCGTAGAGGTCATAGGCGACGGTTGTGCTGTTGTAGACGGGATAGGCCAGCCGTCCAGACGTAAAGCCGGGAATCGGCTGCGGGGTCAGGTGCGGCGTTGTTCCCTCCAGGGGCGTCGGTGTGGCGATGAGACAGATTTGCGCCGCGTCGGCGCGCTTTTGATCGATAGTGGGATCGGCGTACATACGCAATGCTTGCGCATACTGCATCTCTGCCGGGCACATCTCGCCTTGCGCAGCCAAGTAATCGGCGTAGGCCAGATAGGCCCGGTAGACGCGCTGCGTCACGTCCTTGTAGCCGGGATTGGTGGCATAGAGGGCTTCGAAGTGGTCGATGCACAATTCCCAGTCCACGCCCCAATAGTTGAGCGCGTCCAGGTAGCGCGCCGCCAGGTTGCGCTGGTTGACCGCGTCCGCATCCAGTGGGCGCAGGGCAATGGCCTGATCCAGATAGGAGATGCCTACCTCGAGCGCCTCCTCTTCCAGAAACGCGATTCCGGCGTTGTACAGGCTGGTAAAGAGCATCTCTTCGACCGCTTCAGGTTCGTAGTCGGGGTCGAGCGCGCACAGTTGGGTCAGCGTGCGCGCTGTTGCCACCCAATCGGTGGCGTCGAACGAGGCGCGGGCCTGATCGAGCAGTTGTTCCGCCAGTGAGATGACGGCTTCGAGGGTGGGGGTGGGTTTGGCCGCCAGGCGCGTGCGCGCCTCGGTGAGGCCCTGCTCTGCCAGGGCGTGCTGAGGATCGAGTTGCAGCACGTACTGGAATTCCGCTATTGCGCGCTCGAAACGCCCTTCGTTGAGCGCCTCCAACCCGGCAGTGTAGTGCTCCTCCACGACGGTTTGTCGCGCTGTCTGCCGGTCGCGCTCGCCGTAGTACAACCCGGCATACGCTGCCGCCGCCATAACACCGATGAAGAACACCACGGCAAGCAGGATGACCAGCAGTTGTTTCCACAGATTGGGCGTGAATCGCAGGTTGAGACGTGGCTTTTCTTGCTGTGTGGAGCGCGGTGTCTCTTGTCTGACGCGCTGTGGTGCTTCTTGTCGCACAGGGCGTGGCGATGTTTGTCGCTCACGTTTTTTAATACGCGGCAGGGCGGGCAGCGTGATGCGGAGCAGTTTACGTCGACCGGTTTTTTTCTCCGGGATCAGCGTGAGGCCGCAGTTGGGGCACAATAACCCTGCCGGTTCGGGTAACTCGTAGCCGCAGTTTTTACAGTGTGCCATACTCTAAAACTAGTCCCAGTGGAATTC
The DNA here is from genome assembly GCA_020722365.1 of Thermoflexus sp. Classification (GTDB taxonomy): domain Bacteria; phylum Chloroflexota; class Anaerolineae; order B4-G1; family SLSP01; genus DSWT01. The sequence continues at coordinate 102,920 of DYKY01000001.1, read as the reverse complement.
CTCGAGGGATGACCCGCCGATGAACTCACGCAGCAGGGAGTTTTCCGGCACTTGCGCCGTCTCCACAGGCAGGAACCATTGCAGGAACGTGAGCAGGCGTTTCGCCTCGACCCACTGCCGTGAATCGCGCTCTACCTGGAGCAACAGTGGTTCTGCGAGTGGTTTGAGGACGGAAAGCTCATACACCAGCGCCGAGTTAAACATTACGTCGGCGTTTTCCTGGTATGGGAAGATGTGGCGTTTTTCGCCCCGGCGCACGCTTTCCCAACGGGCAATGGTTTCCGCCGCGCTGTAGCCTCGCGTACGCGCGTCGCGGATGATGCGCCGGATCAGGCGGCTGTCGGTCGTCGGCACGCGATTGTGGCGATCCAGGTTGAGCTGTGTCAGCGCCGAGACGTAGACGTGGTACAGCATCTCGCGTGGAAGCGCGTAAACCAGTTTGGGGTTTAGTCCGTGGATGCCTTCCACGATGATGACGCATCCTGCATCGTGATCCGGCTGCAATTGCACGGTGCGCCCCGGTTCGCGTTGTCCGGTGAAGAAGTTAAAGTGGGGCAATTGGACAACATCTCCCCGCAAAAGCGCCTGGAGATTGGTGTTGAAAAGATCGGTATCCATGGCTTCGAGAGCTTCGAAATCGTACTCACCGTTCTCGTCGCGCGGGGTGTTCTCGCGGTCGACGAAGTAGTTATCGAGTTCTAGTGCGAAGGGACGTAGACCATGCGCCAACAGTTGCACGCCCAATCGTTTTGCGAAGGTGGTCTTCCCCGAAGAGGACGGCCCGGCTACCAGCACGACCCGAACGTGCTTGCGGCGTTCCCAGATCTGGCGTGCGATGTCGGCAATGCGTTGCTCGTGAAGCGCCTCGGAGACCAGAATGGTTGTGCGCAATTTCTTGCGGGAGATGATAGCGTTCAATTCACCGACGCTATCCGCGCCGAGCAGACGCAGCCACCGGCCATAGTCGCGGAAAACGGTGAGCAGTTGAGGGTCTCGTTGGGCAGGTTGCAGCTCTTTAGGTTGGTGCCGCCGGGGAAACTGCAAGATGAAGCCATCTTCCCAGGGCAGCAACCGGAAATATTGCAGATAACCGGTGGAGGGGACCATGTACCCGTGGAAGTAGTCCTGGTATTCGTCCAAAATATACCATTGGAGGTGGGTTTTTTTGTTGCGCTCCCGTTCCTGGAACAGTTGCACCTTGTCTAGCTCGTTACGACTTTGGAAGATGCTCAGCGCTTCCTCCAGCGGGATGCTTGTGCGCGCGATAGGAATGTCGGCGGTGACCATACGCTGCATCTCCGCAGAAAGCGCGTCTAACTCGTCAGGCGTCAGTGAGTCACGATTGCGCACCTCGCAGAAATATCCGCCAAACGGCAGCGAGTGATCGACGAAGATTTCCGCACCGGGCAAAACACGCCGCGCTGCCGCCATCATCAAAAAGGAAAGCGAGCGCCGGTAAATGCGCACCCCATCGGAGTGCGACAGGTCGATCGGCTCGACATCACAATCACGCCTGAGGGCATAGGTCAATTCCCGCAGTTGCCCGTTCACCAGCGCGGCGATGAGTGGCGCCTTTGGATTGGGAAAAGCAGCCTTCAGAAACGTTTCTACCGTTGCTCCCACCGGCCCCTCGAAAGTGCGGTTGTCGGGCAACGTGATGTGTACGGTGGCACGCGGTCGCGCCGGTCTCACCTCTATCTCGGCCATAACGCCTCCTGATGCCGTAAAACGTAAATATCTAAAGCCGCGCCTTACGCATTATGCTATATCCTGCCGTGAGTATACTGGTTTCGGGCATTTTGTAAAGGTATGTCGCTTCACTCGGGACAATTGCCGCCGGAATTTTCTCGAAAATTCTTAGAAAAACCCTTGAAAAAGCGTTCTTATTGTGCTATTATATGGCCTAGTTTAGGGAGTCTTACACAGCGAGCAAGAATGTATCCAGATAGCGAAATCCTTTTTCCACCTCGTTGCATTCAACAGTTGCGTGATCTTCGCGGCCCTCAGTGGCAGCACTTAATTGAACGAGTCGCATTTTTGCCGCACCATCATGAGGAAGTCCTCGCTTTTGGTTTGATGATGATCAAGCTGGGGAGCTGTCTCACCTGCGATCTCGACAGTTATCGCGCCTCGTTGGGCTGCTGCACCTGCGCCCGCCGCACGGTCAGCGGTTTCAAAGGGGACGATGACGCCTTGCTCGAGCTTTATGAGCGTTCCCTCGCGGATGTACAAGCCTACCTCAGCAAAGAGCAGCCGCTCTCGGTCGCACTACTGCTCGGAGAAAAGACGCCGTCGCCCCCAGACCACTAACCCTATACGCTATGGCTCGCCGACTTTGGCTTATTCTGGCGCTGCTGATGCTCGCTGTGTTGGCGAGTGTCGCATGGTTGTCCCCCGATCCACGCGCGCGGCTGTTTTCCATCACCGGCGAAGAGCGCCTGCTCCCCCAACTGCGCGGTCTGGTGCAGTGGGCCTTTCGCTGGACCCGTCCGTTGCCGCGCACGGCCGACGATGTCGCCGTCACCCACACCGATCTGCCGCCATTTGGCGTGAACACTTTCCTGGAGCAAGAAGTCGAGCCTGAAAAGCGCGCCCAATCGTTGCAGATGATTGCTGACGCGGGCTTTCGCTGGATCCGGCAGTCATTTCCCTGGTACGATATCGAAATCCATCGCAAGGGCGATTTCGAAGATCGCCGCCACGAACCTTACCGTTCGGCGTGGGACAAGTACGACAACATCGTCGAACTGGCCGAACAGCACGGCCTGGCGATTATCGCCCGGCTGGAAGCGCCGCCGGAGTGGAGCCGCCACGATGGGGCCGCGCGTGGCGCGTTTGGCCCGCCCGACGATATCGCGGATTATGGCGATTACGTCAACACCGTGGTGGAACGATATCGCGGGCGCATCCGCTTTTACCAAATCTGGAACGAGCCGAATATCTACCCCGAGTGGGGCAACCAGCCAGTCGCCCCCGAAGCGTATACGGAATTGCTATGCCTGGCTTACGCGCGCATCAAGGCTGTCGATCCTCAGGCTGTCGTCATCAGCGGCGCGATGGCCCCCACTGCGGAACTTGGCACGTGGAATCCTGCCTATGCGGGCAACAACCTGATGGACGTCGTTTTCTTGCAGCGGATGTACGACGCGGGCGCGGGCGCGTGTTTTGACGTGATGGCGGTCAACGACTATATGCTCTGGTCCGGCCCCACCGATCGCCGGATGCGACCCACGCAGAATCAGATGAACTTCTCGCGTCCGTTGTGGGTGCGCGATGTGATGGTCGCCAACGGCGACGCCCACAAGCCTATCTGGATCAGTGAGATGAACAGCAACGCCGCCCCGGAAGGCATCGAGGCGCGGTACGGCCGGATGACATTGGAGCAGCAGGCGCGTTACGCTCCGCTTGCCTATGAGCGCATCCAGCGCGAATGGCCGTGGGTTGGCGTGACGACCGTGTGGTTTTTCAAGCGTGCATCCGATGCGGAGCGCGACCAGCCGTTCTACTACTTCCGCATGGTCGAGCCGGACTTCACGCCACTGCCCCTCTACGAGAGCCTGTCCGCGTACCTCAGCACATTGGAGCCGACACTCTACGCAGGCAACCACCAAGAGTTGAGCTGGCAACTGCGCTACGAAGGCGTGTGGGAAGATGTCGCCGATCCCGCCGCCGTGCTCGGCCGGTACCGCGCCGCGACGACGCCCGGCGCAGCCGTCGCCTTCACCTGGGAGGGCCGGTCGCTCACGGTGAGGCCCGGCCCGGACGCGGGTGTGGTGCGTCTTACCGACAGCGCAGGCCGCAGCCGCGATCTTTCTCTGAGCGGCGCGCCGATCGTACTCTCCCGTCATCTACGTGCACAACGCGAAACGCTCACTCTCACCGCCCTCGACGGCACTGTCAGCCTCGACGTATTGTTGATCCGTTGACGCGTCCTCGACGTGGCAAACCGTGCTTCTGTGGTATTATATGAGATGTGGGGTATGTGTTAAGGGTTGTGGGTGATGGGGTGCCGTGTCTGTAATTTACCATTCACCTCTCGCCATTCGCTATTTGCCATTCAATGATTGGAGGGAACCATGTCCAAATTTGCCACGTTTATGAACACTAGACCGGTTTTGGTCGCCGACGGTGCGATGGGGACGATGTTGCATAAGGCCGGCTTGCCTGCCGGCATCGCTCCAGAGCGCTGGAACCTTGAAAATCCTGATGCCGTGTCCGCCATATACAAGGCCTATCTCGATGCCGGGGCGGATATGATTTTGACCAATACTTTTGGCGGCACGCCTGTGCGCCTGGAACGCGATAATTTGCACGAGCAGGCCCACACGGTGAATCTGGTGGCGGCGCAAATGGTGTGTGAGATTGTCGGCGACCGCGCCCTGGCCATCGGTGACATCGGCCCAACCGGGCAGATTCTGGAGCCGTTAGGGACATTGCCTTATGCCGCTGCTGTCAGCGCGTTTGCGACCCAGGCTGCGGCGCTGGCCGAGGGCGGCGTCGACGCGATCCTCATCGAAACGATGAGCGATCTGGGTGAAGCGATTGCTGCTATCGAGGGGACGCGGCAAGTGACCCGTCTGCCGATTCTGGTGACAATGAGCTTTGATACAAAAGGTCGCACGATGATGGGCGTCAAGCCGGAAAAGGCCGCGCAAACGTTGTGGGATATGGGCGTCGCCGTCATCGGCGCGAACTGTGGGCGCACGTTGAGCGAGACATTTGAGGCGATTGTTAAAATGCGTGCCACCGTTCCAGAGGCGGTTTTGATGGCAAAGCCCAATGCGGGTCTGCCGCATGCGACAGGCCATGATCTGGTCTATGACGTGACGCCGGAGATGATGGCCGAGTACGCGCAGCGATTTGTGGCAGAAGCGGGCGTCAAAATCTTCGGTGGATGCTGCGGCAGTACGCCAGAGCATATCCGCGCGGTGGCGGCGGTGTTGAAAAACCTTTGAATTGCCGGTCAGGACGCACTTTTGAAGTGCGTCCTGATTTTGAGGTGACTCTATCGTCCTCTTGCAGCCGTCGTGCATCGTGCTATAATGAAGATGATTATTTCTCTAATCCTAAAAAGGAGGTCACACTATGCGTTACGAAATTCAAGGAACTGTGCTTCCCACGCTGGAAGTCTATCTGAGTAATGGCGAGGCGATATACACTGAGTCCGGCGGTATGGCCTGGATGAAGGGTAACATTGAGATGACGACCAACACCAAGGGCGGCCTGATGAAGGGCCTGGGCCGCGCGTTGGCAGGCGAGTCGCTTTTTATGACGACGTACACCAGCCGCGATCCCGAGGCATTGATTGTCTTTACGCCGGAAGCGCCCGGCAAGGTCATCGACGTAAGGCTTGAGGCCGGGCAAAGCCTCATTTGCCAGAAAGACGCGTTCATGTGCGCCCAGGACTCGGTCGAGATGAAGATGCACTTCCGCAAGAAGCTCGGCGCGGGCTTCTTCGGCGGCGAGGGCTTTATCCTGCAGCAGATTACTGGGCCGGGCTTTGCGTTCCTGGAGATCCCCGGTGAAGTGCGCGAGTACGCATTGCAGGTCGGTGAAACAATGAGAGTGGATCCTGGTCACATTGCCTGTTTTGAACCGACTGTTCACTATGATATTACGACGGTCAAGGGCCTCACCAATGTATTGTTTGGCGGTGAGGGACTCTTCCTCGCCACGCTGACCGGGCCAGGGCGAATATGGTTGCAAAGTTTGCCACTCTCCAACCTGGCCGCCAAGCTGGCGAAGTACATGCCCGCTAAGAGCGGCTAAAAGCCTTTTACGCGTGCAACGCACTGACAAAACCAGTGCGTTGCACCTGTTCGATACGGCGTCGTCTTCGACGTCGGTTGTGTACTTTAAAATCGTTAACCTGGGGTTCCCTTTTTACATCAGACCGAACTCCCGGTCCGTGATCGCCAATTTTTATTTTTCATTGTTGTTGGCGATGACGGCCATTCAGCCAATGATAAGGAGTAGAACTTATGGTAAAGATTATTGGTGACACCACCTCTGGTTTCCCGGAAACGTATGCAAAGCAGTATGACATCCCAATCATTCCTCAGGTTATCAATATTGACGGCGTCTCCTATCTGGAAGGCATGGAGATTGATTACCGTACCTTTTTAACCAAGCTCGCAACGGTACGGGAGCTTCCCAAAACAGCCGCGCCGCCCCCAGAACTCTTCGTCGAAGCTTATAAACGCTTCGCCCCCAGCAAAGAGCCTATCTTGTGCATCTTACCCTCTGCCATTGTCAGTGGAACTGTGCGTTCGGCCACGGTAGCTCTGCAGATGGCTATTGAGCAAGGGCTGACCGATCTGGATGTCAGGATCATCGACACGCAACTCATCGCCAGCCCCGTCGCGACGCTGCTCAAGCTGGCGGCGGAATGGAACGTTGCGGGCATGGATGCCGATACCATCGAGGCGCGTGTGCGCACCATGGCCCGTCGCGGCAAAATTTACTTCTCTGTGGAGACGTTGAAGTACCTGGCCATGGGCGGGCGTATCGGCGGCGCAGCCGCTTTGGTCGGTAGTGCGTTGCAGGTCAAACCCGTTCTGACGTTTAAGGACGGCCAGATCGAGGCTTTCGAGAAGATCCGCACCCATAAACGCGCCGTGGATCGCCTCAAAGAATTGGTTATAACCGAGATCGCCCGAGGCGAAGATGGCTTCTTGAGTATCATGCACGCCGATGTTGCGGATGAAGCGCAGGAGTTGGCCGATGAAATGCGTACCAAACTGGGTATCGCTGACGTCCCGATTCTTGCGGTGCCGCCGGCTATCGTCACGCATGGCGGACCGGGTGTATTGGGCGTAGGATTCTTTACAGACGAGCAGGGGCAGATCGACTGATGAATATTCGTATCCTGGACACTACGAACCGGCGCGACGTGCGGCGGTTCGTTGAATTTCCTTTCACCCTCTACGAAAATTGTCCGCAATGGATGCCGCCGTTGGTATCGAGCGTCAAAGCAACGCTGGACCGGCGACGGTATCCTTTCTACCACCATTCAGATGCCGATTTCTTCATGGCCGAAGATGGTGATGACGTTGTCGGACGTATTACCGTGCTCGAAAACCGCCGTTACAATGACTACAACCAGCGCAAGGCTGCGTTCTTTTACCATTTCGATGTCATCGATGACGTCGGTGTGGCGCGGGCGCTTTTCGATGCTGTCGCGGATTGGGCTGCGCGCCGTGGTTTAAGGATGCTTTACGGGCCAAAGGGCTTCTTACGCTCGGATGCGCCGGGCATACTGATCGAGGGCTTCGAACACCGCGCGGCGTTGAGCATGCCATACAACTATGCTTATTATCCACGTTTGATGGAGGCCGTTGGCTTCGAGAAAGAGATTGACTATCTCTCCGGCTATGTCCAGGAAGGCCACGACCTCGATCAACGCTTCTACGCGCTGGCTGATAAGATTGAGGAACGTCGTGGCTTTTGGGTGAAAACTTTTCGCAGCAAACGCGAGTTGCGTGCGTGGATTCCTAAAATCCAGCGGGTGAACAACGAAGCTTTTACTGAAGTTTGGGGGTATTATCCCTTGGACGACGCCGAGGTGCAAATGATCGGCAAGCAACTGCTGTCGGTCGCCAATCCACGGCTGATGAAGGTGGTGATGAAGGGGGACGACATCGCCGGTTTCGCTTTTGTCTTCCCGGATATTTCTGACGCGCTCAAGCGCGTGCGCGGGCGTTTGTGGCCTTTGGGCTGGATCCGCGTCTTGTGGGCTATGAAGACCACTCGCCGGATGAGCGGGAACGGTGTGGGATTGCTGCCGGAATATCAGGGGATGGGGGGCAGCACGCTGCTGTACGTCGAGTTAGCCAAAACCCTCAAGGCGGCGAAAGCTACTCACTGCGATCTGGCGCAGGCGATGGAGACGAACGTCAAGAGTTTGGGCGATATGAACGCCATCGGCGTGCAATGGTACAAGCGCCACCGGGTTTACCGGCGCGCCATTTAACGAACCGCACGACCCCAAAGGTCTTTGAAGACCTGTTGGGTCTCTCACAGTAAAGGAGAATTGATGAGCTATTTCCGCAAGAAGGGACTCACACGTGTCGATCAACAATTTCTGGCAGGGGGATCGTTCCTGAATTGGGTGCGACTCGTCGTTGCTAACGGCGGCATCGATTGGCGGTATTGGATCAGGAGCCTGTACGTCTCCATCGTAGCGCTGTTGAACACGCCGTTTCGCGTCTACGAGGGCGCCCGCTTCGGCGCGCGGATCGCGGCGACGTCCATTCGTGAAGCGCCTATTTTCATCCTGGGCCACTGGCGCAGCGGCACCACCCACGTCATGCGTTTAATTGCGCGGGATCCGGCCTTCGCCGTCGTCACCTTTGTCCATACGATGATCCCCGGACTGTATCTGAGCAGCCCCTTGTTCCGCGCGCTCTTGGCCAGCAGTTTGCCCAAAGTCCGCCCTATGGATAATGTTACGGTCGCGCCGGATGCCGCTGAAGAGGAGGAATATGCGCTGGGAAATCTCGGCCCGTATTCGTTCTACCACGCGCTCTCCTTCCCCAGAAAAATGCGCGAGATCTTCGATAAGTACGTGCTTTTCGAGGGTGTGGAGCGCAAAATCATCGAGCAATGGAAGGTTATCTATCTGTATTTCCTCAAAAAAGTGACTTTCTCTTCGGGCGGCAAACGCCTACTGCTTAAAAACCCCGCCAATACAGGGCGGATTCCTACCTTGCTGGAGATGTTCCCCGACGCGAAGTTCATCCACGTCTACCGCAATCCTTACGTCGTTTACAGTTCGACGATGCACTGGCTGGACAAAGAGCTTGCGTCGACGGCGCTGCAAGACATCGATGAAGAGGCGGTGCGCGAGCACGCGCTGCGCAATTACGAGAAACTGATGTTGCGCTACGAGGAGGACAAGGCGCTGATCCCCGAGGGCAATCTCGTCGAGGTGCGCTTCGAGGATTTTGAGGCCGATCCGCTCGGCGAGGTCGCGCGCATCTATTGCGCGCTTGGCTTGACGCTTACCCCTGAGGCGCAGGTGCAGATGCAGCAGTATCTTCTGACGGTGAAAGGGTACCAAAAGAACATCTACCGCCTGGATTCTCGGAGTCAGCGAGAGTTGGCCCGACGCTGGGGGTTTATGATCCGGCGTTGGGATTATGATCCGCCGAACGCATAACCATCATTCGAGGGCACAGCAATGGATACACCTCTAGCGCGCAAGACACTTCCGTGGTTGACCAAAGTGATCTACGGCACCGGCGACTGGGGCATGGCAACCTTCAACACGCTCCGGCAGATCTTCTACGCCATCTTTTTGACAGACGTGGTGGGGCTTGAGCCGCGCCTGGCCTCCTTTGCCGCATTGGTCGGCGTGCTCTGGGACGCAATCAATGACCCACTGGTCGGCGCCATCAGCGACAAAGTCCGCAGCAAATGGGGGCGACGGCGGCCTTTCCTCCTCTACTTCGCCGTGCCCTATGGCCTGGCTTTCCTGGCGTTGTGGTGGGCGCCACCGTGGAAGAACCAAATCTGGTTGATGATCCACGTGATGCTGGCCTACGCGATCAGCGACACGTTCCAGACGCTCGTGATCGTGCCCTTCCACGCGCTTACGCCCGAAATCACCACCGACTACGACGAACGCACCTCATTGGCGGGCTACCGCATGTTCTTCAACTTCATTGCCTCCATCATCACCGCCGTCGTCGCACCGATGATTGTCGATGCAACAATGGCGGGCGGGGGTACACAGCAGCAAGGTTACGTGATTGTCGCGACGCTCTTCGGTGCATCGGCGATCATCCCTTACTTGCTCATCTTCTTCGCCGTGCGGGAGAAGTCGAGCAGCGAGCGCCCGCCGGAAATCATCTCCTTCAGAGCCACGCTGCGCACTGCCTGGCAAAACATCCCTTTCCGTTACGCCACCGCGCTCTATATGCTCAACTGGGTGACGTTCGATCTGGTCGGTGTGACCTTGCCGTACTTTCTCATCTACTGGGTTGCGCAAGGCAACCTGCTGGCGAAAGTGCCGGGAATCGGCATGCCGATTGAATCGGTTGTGCTGGGCGCCATGCTCATTACCGCCGTCATCGTCTTGCCGTTCTGGACGTGGCTGGCCTACCGCATCGGCAAGCGCAAGGCTTACATCATCGCCATTGGGTTCTGGGTGGTGCTTATGCTGCTGATCAATGTCGTTCCGCCGCTGGAGTACACGTTGGTGATCGTGATGGCTGTGCTGATCGGTATCAGTGTCTCGGCAGCCCATGTGTTGCCCGACGCGATTTTCCCCGATGTCATCGACTGGGATGAATTACGCACGGGGGCGCGCCATGAGGGCATCTATTATGGAGCCAAGAACTTCATCCGCAAACTGACCACCGCTTTTGCGATTTTTTTGGCTTTGCAAGTGCTTGGCTGGCTCGGCTATCAGGCGCCGCCGGAAGGGGCAACACAATTCGCACAGCCGGAATCCGCGATTTTGGGTATCCGCATTCTTACCGGGCCGATAGCTGCGGCAATCTTGTGCGGGGTCTTGGCAGTGAGCTGGTACTATCCGCTGGATCGCCGGCAACACAGGCGGGTTTTGCGACTGCTGGCGCGCCGTCAGGCGCGCGAGGCCCGGAGGCAAGCGGCAGCGGTACAGCCCACGCTCGATTAGTCCAAAAGGCTACAAAAGTCTCAGGGTGTGCCTGTAGCGTGCGAGCTTCTTGTTTAGAGTAGGAGGAACCTATGCTGCACTCATCCATCAATCGCCGTCAATTTTTGAAACTGGGTGCTGTCGCTCTAGCCTGGGCGTTGTCACACAAAATGCCGGTTCTGGAAGTGTCAGCGGCTCCGGCAGACTCGTTCGAGCTGGATTCGCTGCCGGAGTTTTTGCCGCCGCCGGCATCCTTAGGGCGGATCATCAGCACGCGCGAAGCGATCCGTCGCTCGCCTTCGCCTACCGCAGAACTCGTCGCGTGGAAAGCGCGCGATGAGGTGATCCCGTTGAAGGCCTCGCTGGTCGGCGAAGCGCCGTGGCCGAGCAATCCGATCTGGTATTTCACCGAAGGCGGCTTCATCCATAGCGGCTATGTCCATCCTTCGGAGAACCTTTTGCAAACCAACATTGTGACCAACGTAGCTGCGCCTGGCTTCTGGGCTGAAGTGACCGTGCCGGTGGCGATCAGCCGTTCGGCGCCAAATGCGCCCTATGCCGGACGCCGGTTGTATTATGAGACCACGTACCGCGTCATCGACGCCGTGCAGGATGAGCAGGGGGAATGGTGGTATCAGCTCCAGGAGGGTCTCACCTGGACACCTGGTCCCTATGCTCCGGCGGCGATGCTGCGCCCGATCACCCGCGAGGACCTGGCGCCGATCTCGCCTGGACATCCCGACAAATGGATTCGTATCGACATCAGCGACCAATTGCTTACATGTTTCGAGGGACAGACGCCGGTTTTCTCCACACCGGTGGCCTCTGGGTTATGGGACACCGCTACACCACTCGGTGAATTCCGTATCCTCTACAAACGGCACGCGCAGCGAATGGTGGGGGCTGGTTACGATCTGGTGGGGGTGGCCTTCCCCTCCTACTTTACCAATTCCGGGGTTGCCATTCATGGGACGTACTGGCACAACGACTATGGACGCCGGCACAGTCACGGTTGCCTCAATGTGCCAAGCCGGGCCGCGCGCTGGGTCTTCCGTTGGGTCGAACCCCAGGTTCCCTACGAACTGTATACCTACCGTTGCTCAACACCTGAAGAAGGGACGCGCGTGGTCGTCGTCGCATGAAGTGAGGAGAACATACTATGTCAGAAGAAAATGTAACCGTCGAAGAAGCCGGAAACATCGTTGAGCAGGAGATACTGGACCCGCGCGCCGCGCAGGTTGAGGCACTGAATAAGCAGGCGCGCGAGCATCTGGCGGCGAATGAGTGGGAGGCGGCGCTTGAGGCGTACCGACAAGTCCTCGCGCTGCAAGAAGAAGCAGGCGACATCGCCGGCAAAGCCGAAGCCCTGAACAACATCGCCAGCGTCTACCTGGCGCGGAAGGAGTGGACGCAGGCGCTCGAAACGCTAGAACCGGCGCGCGCTCTGCTGCATGAAGCGGGCGACCAGGAGGGCGAGGCGACCACACTCAACAACATCGGGTCGGCCTACAACGGCCTGGGCAATTGGACGCAGGCCGCGACGGTCTACGAAGAGGCGCTTGCCATTCGCGAAGCGCAGGGGGATTTGGAAGGCCAGGCGAAGACGATCCGCAACCTGGCGATCATCTACGCCCAACACGGGAATCGCGGCAAGGCCAAGTCGTTCCTCAACAAGGCGATGCAGCTTGCCAAGAAAGCCAATTCCCGCGAGTTGGTTGGCATCATCCGCACAACGCTCTCGCAACTGCCGAAATTCAGACGGTAAACCGTAAACCGTAGCGCAGGCGTCTCGCCCGCGCTATTCCCTCGCCGCCGCAGGCGAAACGATCAGAATGTCGGGTGGCGCGGCGACGGCATGCAGATGATTTCCGCGAATTGGAGATCGAAAAATGTCTGCGCGTGCGTGGGGTAGAGCACAACCGCCGTATCCGCGCCCTGACCCGTTCCGCCAATCGCCAGCACCGGCTTGTTCTCCGGGACCAGTCCCGCATCGGCGGCCATCAGCGCGATTTCCGCGACGACCTTCATTCCCTGCCCGAAAATCCGCAACGTGAAGGCGATAATTTCCTCAACCTCGTACGTCCCCAGTTTTTTGCGCACGGCGCGCCCCACGCCGCCAAAGGCGTGCGTCGTCGTGAGAATGTGGACGCCCGCGCGGGTCAGTGCGGCGGCGTTCTCCGGCGTCAACTCCTGCTGGTAAGGCTCGCTGAACCCTGTGGAGTGCGTCACGGCGACTACGGTGAACCCGCTGAAGACCTCGGCGGCGCGGACGGCGGTTGCGCCGCCCGTCGTGGCGACCAATACAGTGTCGATTCCCAACGCTTTCGCCCGTTCGTGCGCCAGTGCGAGTGTCCGCTCGGTATTTGCCGGACCGGATTGCGCAAAGTAAACAGTCTGTGCGCTTACTTCTGTCATCATAACCTCCTGATGTTAAATAGTCTGATCATTGTTGGCAAAGACTCTGGCTCTTACTGTGACAAACGTCCGTGGTGTTATTTGACAAGTATCCTAGAATCACTATAATTTTTCTATTATACACATGCTGTCCTCAGATCCAAACCAGCTCCGAGAAACTTTGTGTGAAAGGAGGTCAGGCTCGGAGGGATACTTTATTCAGGCAGGTGTGTTCAAAAGTTCCATTCACAGAGTCAGTTTTAAGGAGGAGAACCATGAAACGCAAGTCCCTGTTGTTCGTTGTGATGTCCCTCTTCACCTTGATCAGTTTGGGGTTGTCGGCCTGCAAGACGCCCGCCCCAACAGTAGCCCCTCCCGCAGCACAGCCTACAGCCACCTCGGAGCCTAAAGAGGCTTTTGTCCCGATGTCGGTCTCGGCCCCGGATTGCGAGTACGGCGGCAAGATCAAGGAGATTGCGGCGGTGGATGAGCTGACGGTGCGCTTTAGCCTCTGTAAGCCCGATCCGGCCTTTATGGCGAAGGTCGCCTTTATCCCCTTCAACATCCAGCCCAAGGAGTGGATCGAGAAAAACGGCGGCGCCGGCGAGTTGCTGGAAAAACCCATCGGCACCGGCCCGTACAAGATAGAGAGCTGGAACCGTGGCGACAGCATCATCTTCAAGCGTAATGAGGATTACTGGGGTGAGAAAGCAAAGGCCGAAACGCTTGTCTTCCGTTGGGCCACTGAAGGTGCAGCCCGCCTGCTGGAATTGCAATCCGGCACGGTGGACTATATCACCAACGTCAGCCCGGATGACTATGAAAAGGTTGAAAGTGATGCCAACTTGCAACTTTTGTACAAACAGACCCCCAATATCCTCTACCTCGCCATGACCAATACGTTCGAGCCATTTAACGATGTCAAAGTCCGCCAGGCGATCGCGATGGGCATCGACCGTCAGCGTATCGTGGATAACTTCTATGCTGAAGGCTCTGAAGTTGCGTCGCATTTCACGCCGTGCAGCATCCCCAACGGCTGTGTCGGGGATTCCTGGTATGAGTTTGACCCCGCCAAGGCCAAGGCGTTGCTGGCCGAAGCCGGTTTCCCCGACGGGTTCAAGACCTCAATTTACTATCGCGACGTCTTCCGCGACTATCTGCCTGAACCGGCTCTGGTCGCTGTGGAAATCCAGACACAACTCAAGCAGAACCTGGGCATCGAGGCTGAAGTTGTGGTTATGGAAACCGGTGAATTCATCGAGGAATCCACCGCTGGCCGACTAGATGGCCTATACTTGCTTGGGTGGGGTGCGGACTATCCGCACATCACTAACTTCTTGGACTTCCACTTCAGCAAGGAGAACCCACAGTTTGGCGATCCACATCCGGCCATCTACGAGACGCTGCAGGCAGCTTCTCAGATTGCCGATCCTGCGGAGGCCGAAGCGCTTTACATTGAAGCGAATAACGCCATTCGTGAACTCGTCCCGATGGTGCCCATAGCTCACGGCGCATCGGCCCATGCTGCGCTGAAGACGGTCGAAAACGTTAACGTCCCCCCCTTTAGAGCGCCTGATTTCGCGGTGATGGATTCGGGCAAAGACACCATTGTCTTTATGCAGAATGCCGAGCCGATCAGCCTCTATTGTGCGGATGAAAGCGATGGCGAATCGTTGTCTGCCTGCGAGCAAGTGCTTGAACCGCTGTTCAACTATGCGATTGACTCGGGTGAGGTTGTGCCCGCGCTGGCGACTTCCTGCGAGCCGAATGCTGACTTGACGGAGTGGGTGTGCAAACTCCGCGCCGGCGTCAAGTTCCACGATGGCTCTGACTTCGACGCGAATGACGTGATTGCTTCGTGGTCGGCGGGCATCAATGCTGCCGATCCGAACCATGTCGGCAACACCGGTGCATTTGAATACTACAGTTATCTGTGGGATGGGTTGATGAACGCGGAAGAGTAAGCTGCGTTCCTGGATGATCCCACCAAGCTAACCTGACCGATGAAACGTGAAACGTGATCCTGTTGGTAACAGGTTCACGTTTCACGCATCATAAGAGCGCGAATATCCCGATTCCTATAACTATCCCGAAACCGAAAGGTTCCTGTTATGTTCCAATACATCATCCGTAGACTTTTATTGGCGATCCCGGTCTTGTTTGGTATCCTTTTGGTGACGTTTGTCCTGGCGCGCTTGATTCCAGGTGATCCGTGCAAAGCCATTCTGGGCGAAAAAGCAACGCCAGAAGTGTGCGAGCGTTTCATCCGCGACCATGGTCTGGACAAACCCATTTACGTCCAGTTGGGTATCTACATCCGCGATGTATTCAAAGGCGATTTTGGCGATTCGATCCGTTATAGCCGTCCGGTCAGCATCATCCTCATTGAGCGCCTGCCGATGACAATTGAGTTAGGCTTTGTTGCGACCTTCCTGGCGGTCGTGATCGGCATACCGATGGGCATTGTTGCCGCCGTGTATAGCAATTCCTTTGCCGACATCATCACGATGATCACGGCCAACGTTGGTGTCTCGATGCCCGTTTACTGGCTAGGGTTGATGCTAGCGTATGTGTTTGCCCTGTTGCTCAAGGACACCCCGCTTTGGTTGCCGCCGTCCGGTCGCCTCACTGCGGGCATCACGGCTATTCCTTTCTACGAAGTTTACAACATTGCTCTCCAGCCTGAATCGATCAAATTTCATATCTACGAATTCATCGCCAATCTGTATGTTTTGAATTCCCTCATCACGTTTGACTGGCGCGTGTTTTGGGATGCGGTACAACATCTAATTCTGCCTTCAGTGGCTCTCGCTACGATCCCGATGTCCATCATCGCGCGGATGACGCGGTCGAGTATGTTGGAGGTCTTGGGGTTAGATTACATCCGCACGGCGCGCGCCAAGGGGATGCCCAAGTCCAAGGTGGTGCTCAAACATGCTTTCCGCAATGCGTTGCTGCCGGTGTTTACCATCATCGGCTTGCAATTGGGGACGGTCTTTGCCGGCGCGGTGCTCACCGAGACGATTTTCGGGCTGGCAGGCGTTGGGCGGATGTTGTTCGAGGCGATTACTGCACGCGACTATCCCATCGTGCAGGCCTTTACGTTGGTGATTGCTATAGGGTACGTCGGCATGAACTTGTTGGTCGATGTGTCCTACGCCTTTATCGATCCCCGGATCAAACTGAAGTGACGAGGCACACGATAATGTCTATCACACCTGAACCACCCCCTCAACCGTCATCACAAGAAGCCCCGGAACGCTCAGCGGAAGCAGCCGCTGCCTTAAATCATAGCTTCCAGGATTACCGCGCCAACAGCTTGTGGCGACTGATGTTGCGCCGCATCTTGCGGCGGCGCTCGGCCATCATCGGCGGGGTTATCCTGGGGATGCTGGTTTTGGTTGCCGTCTTAGCCCCGCTGCTTGCACCCTACGACCCCGAACAGGTCCTCATCGGCGTCGAGTCGGTGCGGAAGCGGCAGGCGCCGTGTATTCACCTGCTCGGCTGTCCTACCGACCAACCGCAGCACTGGATGGGCATCGACGGCAACGTGCGTGATCAACTCAGCCGCGTCATCTACGGAACGCGCGTCTCACTCTTCATCGGATTCACGACCATCGGCTTTGCGATTATACTCGGAACCGTTCTCGGCGCGGTTTCCGGGTATGCTGGCGGATGGGTGGACAATGTCATTATGCGGTTGATGGATGTTTTGATGGCCTTCCCTTCGCTATTGCTGGCGATTGCGATTGTCAACGTGTTGGGGCGCGGCCTGCAAAATGCCCTGTTAGCGATCGCCATCGTCAACGTGCCGATTTACGCGCGCGTGGTGCGCGCCAGCGTCCTTTCGATCAAAGAGCAGGACTTTGTCGAAGCGTCGCGTGCGCTGGGGGCAAGTCCCGTGTGGATCTTGTTCGTGCGCATTCTACCCAACGCGCTTTCCCCGCTGATCGTGCAGGGCACGCTCGGCATCGCCGGAGCAATCCTCGAAGCGGCAGCCCTCTCCTTCCTGGGACTGGGCGCGCAGCCGCCGACGCCGGAGTGGGGGTCGATGCTCGGTTCGGAACGCAATCAGGTCTTTACCGCGCCGCATCTGGTGTTCTATCCCGGTTTAGCGATTATGATTACCGTGCTGGCCTTCAATTTGCTCGGCGATGGGCTGCGCGATGCACTGGACCCACGTCTGAGCTTCAACAAGCCGGAGCAGGCGTTGTAGTTTTTAGGTCGCGTAGTCGTGTAGTCGGAGTGAAGTGTAGTTTTCAAGCGCCATTCACAACAAAAAACGGGGCCTGCTGGGGCCCCGTTTTCTCGTGTGTGAAATCTTACTTCCAATCCACTTGCTGAAACTCGCCGTTGACCACCTGATAGATCCAAATCTGCGGATCGGTGAGGTCGCCGCTGGCCTGGTAACGCAGGTTGTTGAGCAGCGTGGGCACGCTCTCGCTGCGCAGAGCGTCGGCGATCTTGGACGCATCGAAGCCATTGGCCTTGCGCACGCCCTCGGCCAGCACTTGCATCGCCACGTAGCCGTTGACCGAGTACGTGTCGGGGTTGCGATATTCCACCACCTGGTAGGCCTCGAACCACTTCGCATCCGCGACGTAGCGCGGGCTGGGAGCGAAGGCGCTGACGTACATCCCCTCCGCCGTGCCGTCTGAGTCGTCGATGGACGCGGCCAGGAAGACGCCATCGCTGCCCAACATCGGAACGGTGATTCCCGCTTTGACCAGTTCGTAGCGCAGGAACGGCGCTTCGATCTCGTACCCGGCGTAGAAGATGGCATCGGGCTTGGCGGTCTGAATCTGCTTGACCTCTTCAGCATACTGCCCCTGACCTTCCTCGACCTCGATGCGCGTGACAGCCTGTGCGCCCAGGCTCTCCAATTCCTTGACGAGCGACGCAGCCAATCCCTTCCCGTATTCGGTGTTGTTGAAGACCACTGCTACGCGCGTGGCCTTGAGGTATTCGGTTAAAAAACGTGCGTCCACGGCGGCTTGCACGTCATCGCTGGCATTGACGCGGAAGAAGTTGGTGTAGCCTTTCTGGCTGAGGCTTTGCTCGGATGCCGTCGGCGTGATGACGATCAGGGGCAGACCCTTGTACAGCTCCATTGCCGCCAACGTTTGCCCGCTGTTGAGATGGCCGATCACGGCGATAACCCGTTCGCCTTTGCTCAGCGCGTCCTGGATAACGGGCACTTGCGCGACGGCGACATCGCTGTCGGATTCGTCATCCAGCGGGCGGACAACGACGCGGTAGCCTAACAGGCCGCCGCTGCGGTTGATTTGCTCCGCCGCCAGGCGCACGCCGCCCAGCACGGTCTGTCCGCCGTTGGCCTGGAATCCGCTGAGCGGGACGGCCACGTAGACGATCACGTCACCTTTGGTCGGTTCTTTTGCGGCGCCGCCACCACAGCCTGCCAGCGCCACCATCGCGAATACTATGATGGTTAAACCTAAGCGTTTCATCATAATCAGGATTTACCTCCTCGAAAACAGCCTTACTGCAACGCTTAAGGCGGATCACAATCCGCCGTTCCCGCAGCGCCGGAGTGATCCGGCGCAAGCATTTTGGTCTAGCTTATGCCCGGTCCCTGGTAATCGTAGACTTCGTTGAGGCTGCTGACCAGATCGTTCAGCCGCGCGATCTGATCCTGGATGTCCTGCCGCAGGCGATCCGACCGCCCGCTTTCGATGTCCTGCGCGCTGATCAACTGCGCCTGACTGTACACCGTTGCCAATGCCGTGTTGCTCTGCTCAAGTTGAAGTTCGGCTTGCTCCATACGGCTGTTCAGAGCGCCCAGCGATTCCATCTGTTTGCGCTTGCTTTCGATGACGGCCTCCAGCTGCTTTTTGACTTCCTGGTTCTTTTCCAGGCTTTGCCGCGACGTCAGCGCCTCCAATTCTTTGGGGACGGTGGCTCGCTCCTGCGCTAGTAACGGGTCGTGGCGATAAGCATCGAGGCGCAGCGCCAGTTGGTAAATGTAGCTGACCCAATCGGCGAGCTGTCCGGCAGTATCTTCCAGGCGGTCACGCAGCACGCCGGCGCGCTGTTTGCCGATGTACGCTTCGATGCGGCGTTGATATTCCAGCGCCTTTTCGACTTCGTTGCGCAATTCGACATCCTGGACCTTGCGCGGGTTGAAGCGTTCCTGGAACAGGTCAAGCTGCACTTTTGCATTCGCCTTCATATCCGTGAGGCTAGAAAAGACCATAGCCGCTACGCCCAAAACGCCGAGTGCGGGCCACCCCCATATTGGCCACCCCGCGAACGGCTGCGGCAGGAAGAACATCAACAGCAAGACCATGCCGATGATGACGGCGTTCTCCCAACGGAGAAACGCATATTGGATAATGGCTTTGCGCGCGCGCTTTTCGATTCTAGAACGAATATCAGACATAGGCAATCCTAAAAATCAGCGAATCAGCGAATGGGCGAATGAGCGAATCAGCGAATGAGCGAAT
>DYKY01000001.1:3176-83341 GCA_020722365.1 Thermoflexus sp. | reverse complement strand
TAAAAATCAGCGAATCAGCGAATGGGCGAATGAGCGAATCAGCGAATGAGCGAATCAGCGAATCAGCGAATGGGCGAATGAGCGAATCAGCGAATGAGCGAATTCTCTTGGTTCTTTCATTCTTGATTCTTTGATTCTTGATTCTTCCATTCTAAAAGTAGGTCGAGATGATCTTGTACAGATCCTCGATGTCGGTTTCGTCGGCGCGGCGGTATTGGCCTCCACCGATTTCGGCCATCGACCGCATCAACTTCTCGTCGGCGTCGCTGCCAAAGGCAATGGTGAAGATGACGATCTGCATTTCTCCTTCTTGCCGGATACGCCGCTGCATCGCCGACAGCGATTGCCCGCTGCTGTTCTCCTGCCCGTCGGTCATCACGACGATCGCGTTGATGGACTCTGGGTTACCCTCTATCATCAATCGACTATAGGCTTCCCAAACGCCATCGATAAGGGCCGTGTTGCCCGATGCGGACAACCGCTCGATGGCGGTATACAACGCCGTGCGACCTGCATCGTCCAATGCCTGCAATGGGCGCTCAACGTAGACGCTGCTGGCAAAGGTAACCAGCCCTACCTTGTCGCGGTCGCCGCGAATCTGATCCACGAAAGAGCGCAGCGCCGTGCGCGTCAGGGCGATCTTGTCCCCTTCCATGCTCCCGCTGGTGTCGACGACCAGATACACGTTCGTCGGACGCTTGGTGTACCACCAGACGTTCTGTACCACCTCCACTACGCTCGCAGAGGGGATTTGCAACGTTGTCTGAGGTTGCCGCCAATCCACCGCGTCGCCGGTGAAGGGGCTGCCCGTCCCATCCAGTGCGACGCCAAGGTCTGCCGGACGGTAGCCCACGCTCAGCAACTGCTGCTGCACCTCTGGCGAGGTCAGATAGGCCACGAACGCCTGGTAGGTGCGGCGTTGGTTATCGGTGATAGGCGCTTCGCCGGGCATGCCCAGTTCGAGCAGCGCCAGGGGATGATCGGCCCACAGCGTCCCTTCCGCCGGGTAAATAGCGACGAGGCGCTCGCCGGATTGCGCCTGGTTCCACGCGATGACGACCTGCTCTTGCGCCACGAAGGCGTCGAGGAAGTTCCGCCCTTCCGCAGCGAGCCGCTGGACGATCACGTCCTCACCCTCGCCGTAGAAGCGCACTGTAGCTTCAACGGCGCGGACGTAATCCAGCGTGGTTTGAGCGGTGGCGGCTTCCTCGGTGAGGCCGCGTGTCAGCCCGGCCCCGGCATAGAACTCGGCCAACGTCGCCAGCAAGCCGCTGGCATGCCCGGTGCTCGGATGATTCCACTTGAACGTCGCGTCAGCGGTTGCTTTTTGCTGGATGTCCTTCCAGCCAATGTCGCGGTCGGGCCAGCCCAACCCGCGCGCCACGCTCTCCCACGCCGCGATGACCACGGGGCTGGCGGCGTAGCGTACCGGGTCGCCAAAGCGCCGGTTGCCGATGGGGATGAGGGTCTCGCCTTCGCTTGCGCCGTACTGTTCTGCCCAACGGCGGTCCAACTGATTGAGCCACAAACTGCTGTCGGGCGCAATCGCCTGAAACGGCGGGTTCGCCAGGCTTTGCTCAATCATCTTTTCGGGTACGACGGAGACGGTGCGCACGAGCATCAGCGAACCGTCGGGGGCTTTGCGGGCCTGCGCGTTGAACTGCTCGGCCAGTTTTGCCAATGTCGAGGCCATCCCTGGAGAGACCGCGACTGTCACTTCGGCTGTCGCTGAGTCCCAGCCTTCTGGGCCGGTCGTTGTACTACGCCTGTCGCGGAGGCTGTTCCACACCGATTGTCCGGCCCACGCAACCACGATGACACACAGGCACAAGACAACGATGCCCACACCAATCGCAATCCATGTGGTACGTTGTTTGGCGTTGAATTCGTTGTTCATTGCATCACCTTACTCCGCCACGTTCAACTGGAACCAGCGCAGCAGGGCCAGCAGTACCTCACGGTCGGGATTGCGCATCGCGTCGCTGCGCGGGACGACCATTTCCACCCCCCGGTCTTTCCACTTCACGAAGAGGCTTTCGGGGGTGGCGTCCAACGGGACGTTGGGGTTGGTGGGGCGCAGGCCGTAGGCCAGGGCTGCCTTCTGTTGTTCGTCGCTGAGCAGGAAGCGCTGGAACTCCAACGCAGCATTCTTCTCCAACGCGCTGGTCTCCGGTCCCACCCAGATGGTGAAGGGGAACTCGAACCAGGTGACGTACTGGGGATAGTAAATTTTGAGCGGGTCGTCCCAACGGGTGAGGATGCCCTGCATGTTCTGCAACAAATCGCTTTCGAGCAGTTGTCCGCCGTCGCCCACACTATAGCCGAAGAGCGCGAAATCTTCGGCGGTATAGGCGCTGGCGCTGCTGAAGTCGGTGACGGACCCCATCAATTCGCGCAGCCACGCCTGAAATTGTGGGTCGGTGAAGTCGGCTACGCTGATGTCGGTGCGCTTGTAGTACTCGCCGGCTGCGGCGACCATGGCGGTCAAGCCACCGGCGTTCTTGTTAGGGTTAGGAACAACGAGTTTGAAGAAGCCCCACGATGGATCGCCGCCCAGTTCCGGCCAACCGCCCTTCGCCACAGCCGCATCGTGGATGATGTTCCAGCTCACACCGCCGAAGCGCTGTTCCAGCACGGCGGCGCGGCTTTCGTAGATGCCCCAGGTGAAGAGGCTGATGGCGATGGGCCGCGCGCGGTACTCGCCGTCGGTCAGAAAGACGTCGCGTCCCAGGCGCTCTTTGTAGGAGGCGTTCGCCAGTTCCACCAGGTAGCGGCTGTCAGGGATCCAGACAGTGGGAAAGTCCTTCAGGGCGGCCTTTTCGGTTTCGGTCAGGTTTTCCAGCGTTTTTCCGGCTTCGAGCGCGCCAAAGTCGTTGCGATCCCAACGTCCAAGTGCGGTGAGACCGTCCATAGCGGTGATCTCAACCTTGATGGGGACGCCGTCTAGTGTGGGGTTGGTGGCATTGTATGCGGCAGCGGCATCGCGCACCCACGGTTCCACCGGCAGGGCGGTGAGCACCCGCACCATGATGGTATCGGGCGCGACGAGGACCAATTCGGTCTCTTCGGGTGAATTGCCGCCGGTCACGATGCGCGCGACCACCGAAATCCCAATGATCAACAAAACGACGACTAAAATGCCTATAAAAATCCAACGCGTGCGTTCCATGCCGTTTTTATGCCTCCCGTGCTCTCGACGGATCGAACGGACGATGACGAGGTGCGCTCGAACGTGTATCGTTTTCTGTCAGTAGATGAATCAGCAGATGGGCAACCATAGGTTGCACGCAGATTAAGCGGATTTTAGAATCGTTTAGCGCATGCCTGGTGTATTTTCCGTTCTTCGGTAGTTCCGCCAGTTTGTGGGGCAAGGGGCAAGCGTACTGCGCGCCCTTGCCCCCTGCTTACGGAGTTCTTACTCGCTCAGACCGAGCTTCTTGCGGCGTTCGGCAAGTTGGGCATCGAGGGTGTTGCGGTCGAGGATGTCGTCGATCTGCGCATCCAGGTTGGTCGCGCGCATTTCGACGGCGGTGGAGGCTTTGTCCAACCGCGCGTAGACACTCTCCGCGATCCGGCTGATGTCCGAATCCCCCGATCCCATCAACGAGTCCAGGCCCTTCATCGCCTTGACGGAGATTTCCTTGCTCTTGGCCAGTTCGAGCAGGGCCTGCAATTCCTCGCGCTGCTGCTTCATCGTCGCCAGTCGGGCTTCCAGTTTGACCTTGGCGTCCAGCAACTTCTGGTACTCACTGTCTTGACGTGCGGCCTGCTCGCGGTACGTTTCGATCAGGCGCTGCGTGCTGTTGAGCTTGCTCTGCACGCTCGTCGCCGCCGTCTCGTTGCCTTCCAGCAGGAACGCGTCGATGGCGCGATCCAGTTCCTCGGCCTTCTGCTCGAAATCGCCGAGCTTGCGCTTGAGCGATTTGACTTCCCCACCGACGGTGGCGGCGGCATCCTCCAAATCTGCCAGACTATCTTCGACCTGGCGGATGTATTGATCGATCACGGCGACACTGTTGTTCTTGAGCGCCCTATCGACCAGGGAATGGAGATTCGCCGAAATCAGCGTGGATACTTTTTCCAATAAGGTTGCCATTGTGTTTACCTCCCGCGTGATATGCTTTTGATCTATCTTGCTTAAGTGTAACGTCGAATGGTCACTTTGTCAAAAGTTGCCTCGGACGGCACAAATGCCATTTTCGACATCCTTATTACGTCGATTATGGGACAAAGTTGCAGTATCGCCGGGCTTACGTTTCGTCTACTCGTCTACCGTCTACTGTTTACCGTCTACTGAATCAGCTTGCCATATGCGTAGTTCTGAGTATAATGGCGTTTGTAATCGCCACCCTAGCTCAATCGGCAGAGCAGACGCTTCGTAAGCGCCAGGTTTTGGGTTCAATTCCCAAGGGTGGCTCTCTCCGGCCCCGGAGTCGACGGGACCTTTTTTGTAGCTCAATAGCGAAGGGAACTATGCGGGCGCGACAGATACTCAACCAGGTGTGGCAATGGCTCGGTGCGGATAGAAGACTGGTCGAAGCCCTCATCGCACTATTGGTCATCCAGGCCATCGTGTTGTTTCTCCCCCAGGCTCCAGTGTCGATCTCCACCAGTCCCGTTTACGCACGCTGGCTGGCCGGGCTGCGCCCAACCCTCAAGATGTGGACCACACCGCTGGCAACGGTCGGCTTGCTCACGGTGCGCACGTCGCTGTGGATGCGCGCGCTCCTTGCCTGGCTGGCATTGATCGTCGCTGCGCGCTTCGATGACCTGTTTGAACACTGGAAAGAGAGGACGCGATCCAGTCGCCGGCTCCAGGTCCTGGCATGTGTGGCCGGCGTGCTCATTATCGCGGGATGGGGAATACAGACGGTATGGGGCTGGAAGCAGTCGGACGTGATCGCCTGGCCCGCGACGCCTATCACTATCCCGGAGCGCGGATTGACATTGCCGGCCCGCGACGATGTTTCCCCCAGCCGGTTTATGCTGTTGCGGACAGGGCAATATGGGCTATACTTTGTTCCCAAAGGAAACAGTGTGGGGTTGATTGTGCAGGCGTTCGATGAACAGGGGCAGGTTTTGCCTCTGTCACCCTCGGCGCGCGACGAACCACAGGATCAGGTGCGCCTGGCGTTGACCGGCGAGGCGCCCGAAGCTTATTTTGCGCTGCCCCAGGTGGGTTATGTTTTTCGCATCAGCCGGCTGCGCGAGACCGACGCCCCGATCCAGGTGCAGGTCTACCGCAGCGCCGATGGCAAACTGCTTGTGGAGACGACGTTGCAGGACGACGGGGCATTGTTTGCCGACGATGTTCGGCTTGAGATACAACGGGATGCGCTCCCGCGTTATGAAGCGGTATACAATCCCGGTGCGCCGTTGGAAGCGGTAGGGATGTTAGCCTTGTTGATTGCCGTTCTCGGGCACTATCATCTCCGCCGCAAAGCGCCTACGCAACCGGCAATCGTAGAGCCAGACGCTGAGGATTTGTCAACGGATTGAACGGACCGAGCGGATTTTTCAGCCAAAACGCGATCTGGAAATTTCGGCTACTCAAGACTACTTGACTCAAGACTACCCGACTGTCTGAAGGGAGGGTCTATGCGTTCGATTATCATTGGTGTGGCGGGGGGAACCGGGTCTGGCAAGACGACGGTGGCGAACCGCATCCTGGAGCGCGTCGGCGCGGAGCACATCGCGTGTATCCCGCACGATGCCTATTACAAGGATTTACGTCACCTGACGTTGGAGGAACGCCAAAGCCTGAACTTCGATCATCCGGATGCGCTGGAAACGAGCCTGATGATCGAACATCTGACTTTGCTGCGCAACGGCTATCCTGCCGAAATCCCGGTCTATGATTTTACCCGGCACGTGCGCACCGATGAGACCATCCACGTGGAGCCGGCTCCGATCGTGCTGGTGGAAGGCATCCTCATTTTTGCCGAGCCGGAATTGCGCAGGTTGTTTGACGTGAAGCTCTTCATCGATACGGCCAGTGACATCCGCTTGATTCGCCGCCTCCAGCGCGATATGCAGGAGCGGGGGCGGACGTTCGAGTCGGTCATTGCACAGTATATGGCGACGGTACGCCCGATGCATCAGGAGTTCGTCGAGCCGAGCAAGCGTTATGCCGACGTGATCATCCCCGAGGGCGGCTTCAACGAGGTGGCGATCGAGATGGTGGCGGCGCGGATACGGGGGTTGTTGGAGGAGCGGGGGTAGTATGCATGACAATGTGAGAATTCACCCTACGGCGGACGTTTCGGACAAGGCGCACATCGGTTCCGGTACCAGCATATGGCATCAGTGCCAGGTGCGCGAGGATGCGCAGATCGGCCAAAACTGTATCCTCGGCAAGGGCGTCTACGTGGACTTTGGCGTGCGGATTGGCGACAACGTCAAGGTGCAGAACTACGTCTCGATTTACCACGGCGTCGAGATCGAAGATGGCGTCTTCGTTGGCCCGCACGTGTGCTTCACCAACGACAATTTCCCGCGTGCGGTGAATTCCGACGGGTCGTTGAAAGCCGCCGACGATTGGGTGTTGGGGCGGATCGTGATCAAGCGCGGGGCGGCGCTCGGTGCGAATTCTACGATCTTGCCCAAGGTCGTTGTTGGCGAGTGGGCGATGGTGGGCGCGGGCGCTGTCGTCACCAAAGATGTGCCCGCGCACGGGTTGGTCGTCGGCAATCCGGCGCGGCTGATCGGGTTTGTGTGCGCGTGCGGACACCGGTTGGTCGCAGACCACGAAGAAGAGGACAGAATCGTCGCGCAGTGTCCCGACTGTCACGAAATGCTTTCTATCCCATTAAAAATCTGGAGGCAGGCACAGTGATTTCCATTGCAAAACCCCTCATCGGGGATGAAGAAAAACAAGCAGTTCTTGAAGTTTTGGATTCCGGTATGCTGGCGCAAGGGCCACGAGTCAAGGCTTTCGAGGAAGCTTTCGCTGCGATGTGCGGCGTGCAGTATGCGATTGCGACCAGCAGCGGGACGACGGCGCTGCACGTGGCGCTGCTGGCGCACGACATCGGCCCTGGGGATGAGGTCATCACCTCGCCGTTTACGTTCATTGCATCGGCGAACAGCGTCTTGTTCACCGGAGCCAGGCCGGTCTTCGTGGACATCGATCCGGCGACGTTCAACCTGGACCCGGCGCAGATCGAGGCTGCCATCACACCGCGCACGAAGGCGATTTTACCGGTGCACTTGTTCGGGCTGATGGCCGACATGGACGCGATTCAGACTTTGGCCGACAAGTATGGTCTGGTTGTGATCGAGGACGCCTGCCAATCCCACGGAGCGTCTCTGCACGGCAAGCGCGCTGGCGCGTGGGGAACGGGTACGTTCTCGCTCTATCCCACCAAAAATATTACCTCGGCGGAAGGTGGTATGATCACCACCAACGACGCGCGCATTGCCGAGAACTGCCAGGTCATTCGCCAGCATGGGATGAGACGGCGCTATTACCACGACGAACTCGGCTTCAATTTTCGCATGACCGATGTTCACGCGGCCATTGGGTTGGCGCAGCTCCACAAACTGGAGCAATTCAACGCGGCCCGCATCGCCAATGCGCGCTATCTCAACGCGAATCTGCGCGGGGTTGGCGTCCCGGTTACGCCTGACGGGTACGTTCACGTGTTCCACCAGTACACCATCCGCGTCCCTGATGGTCGTCGCGATGCATTGATAGAGCATCTCAAGGCAAACGGGATCGGATTCGGCATCTACTATCCCGTGGCAATTCACCAGCAGACGTATTACACGCAGCAGTTGGGCTACGCCCAGCACTTGCCGGAAGCCGAGCGGGCCACAGAAGAAGTGCTCTCGCTGCCGGTGCATCCGGCGTTGACTCAAACCGATTTGGATGTCATCGTCACGGCGGTTAACGGCTTTATGGAGGGCGAATGAGCGCACACTTGAAAGCCGCTGTCATCGGCGTTGGCGCGATGGGACAGCATCATGCGCGTGTCTACACGGAGATCGCCCAAACCAAACTTGTTGGCGTGGCGGACGTCAATCCACAGATGGGGCAACAGATCGCTGCCAAGCATGGTGTCCCGGCCTACGTGGATTACCGCGAACTGCTGGAACACGAGCAACCGGATGTGGTCACGGTTGCCGTCCCGACGCGCTACCACCGGGAAGTGGCGGAAATGGCGATGCGCGCCGGCGCCGATGTGCTGGTCGAGAAGCCGATTGCTGCAACTGTGGAGGAGGCGCAGACGCTCATCGACTATGCCGAGGCGCTTGGGCGGCGCTTGATGGTCGGCCATATCATGCGCTTCAGCCCGGCAATCCAGGCGTTGAAGGCGCACCTGGCGGCAGGTGAATTGGGGAAGATTTTCCAGATCGTGTGCCGGCGCGTGGGACCGTTTCCACCCCGCGTGCGGGATGTGGGCGTGGTTATTGATCTGGCACCGCACGATCTGGACTTGATGCGCTTCATCAGTGGAGCCGAGCCGGTGCGCGTCTTTGCCGAGACGGAGCAGCGTATTCACACGGAGCACGAGGATTTGGTGACGGCACTCTTGCGCTTCGACAATGAGATGACCGGCGTGTTGGACATCAACTGGCTGACGCCGCAAAAGGTGCGCGAGGTTGTGGTGCTCGGTGAGAAGGGGATGTTCCGCGCTGATGATCTTATGCAAGATCTCTTCTTCTACGAGAACGCCGAAGTGAGTGGCTCGGCCTGGAACCATCTCAGCATCCTTAAGGGTGTGCGTGAGGGGCGGATGGTGCGTTATCCCATCCAACGTTACGAGCCTTTACGGGCCGAACTGGAAGCCTTCACATCTGCGGTGCTGAACAACACTCCTGTGCCGGTAAGTGGCGTTGACGGATTGGTTGCTTTACGTCTGGCATTGGCGGTCGTCGAATCTGGTAAAACGCAGTGCGTGATCGAGGTGTAGGGTGAGTTTGGATTTTTTGCAGCAGAGAATTTCTACGCAGACTGCCCGGCTCGGTGTAATCGGGCTGGGGTACGTGGGATTGCCGGTGGCGTGTCTGTTCGCCGAGGCAGGATTCAACGTGGTAGGCGTGGACCTCAAGGCGGAGCGCGTGAATGCGATCAACGCCGGGATTTCGCCTATCGAGGGACGCGAGCCGGGGCTGGCTGAGCTGTTGGCAACGGTTGTTGCGGAGGGGCGGCTGCACACAACCACGCAGTATGCTGACCTGCACGATTGCGATGTCGTCACCATCAGTGTGGAGACGCCAGTGGATGAGCAGCACGTGCCGCAGTACGTTGCCTTGCGGAGCGCCTTGCGCGATCTCGGCCCGGTGTTGCAGTCCGGTGCGCTGATTATTGTTGAATCGACCATCGCGCCCGGCACGATGGCGCGCCTGGTCAAACCTTTGCTGGAAGAATCGTCCGGCAAGCGCGCCAACGTTGATTTTTACCTCGGTCATTGCCCAGAGCGGGTGATGCCGGGGAAGTTGCTCGCCAATTTGCGCGGCGTGAGTCGCGTCTGCGGCGGTGAAACGCCGGAAACGGCGCAAACGATGATCGCACTC
Source organism: Thermoflexus sp. (assembly GCA_020722365.1). Classification (GTDB taxonomy): domain Bacteria; phylum Chloroflexota; class Anaerolineae; order B4-G1; family SLSP01; genus DSWT01. Next base: position 73,822 of record DYKY01000001.1, on the reverse strand, counting down.
TATCGTCACATCGTCCAGGCGGATCTCGACCCGGCGGATTGCGTGACGGCGGAGCTGGTGAAGACGGTGGAGAACGCCTACCGTGACGTGAACATCGCCTTTGCCAATGAAGTGGCGTTGATCTGCGAGGCGGTCGGCGGGGATGTGTGGAAAGTGCGCGAGCTGGTGAACAAGTCGCCAGGGCGGATGATGCTCTATCCGGGCGCCGGCGTCGGCGGACACTGCATCACCAAAGACCCGTGGCTGCTGGCCTACGAAGCGTGGAACAAAATTCCCATTCGGCTCATCCCGGCCGCGCGCGCCGTCAATGATGGGATGCCGTTGCACATCCTCAAATTGCTGGAAGAGACCCTGGAGATCGCCGGCAAGGAGTTGGAAGAGACGCGCATTCTGGTGTTGGGCTACGCTTACCTGGAAGACTCCGACGATACGCGCAACAGTCCCAGCGAGGTGCTGGCGACGTGGTTGCGGGAATGGAGTGCGGAGGTGCTGGTTCATGACCCCTTCGTGCCGGGTTATCAGGGCAACGTGCTGGCGATGGCGCAGGGATGCAATGCGGTCGTGGTGATGGTCAAACATACGGAGTATCAGAACATAGACCTGCGCGCACTCCGGGCCGCGCTAACCACGCCGATTGTGGTGGATGGACGCGGCGCGTTCAGTGCGGAACAGGCGCAGCGAGCCGGGTTGATTTACCGGCGGGTGGGGCAAGGGTAAGAGAGATACAAACGTTATGGCGCAAAGCAGTCTGGAACATCTATTTCAACAAGCCGATGATGTGGGCGTGCGCCTGGAAATCGTAGGGGGATTGCCTTTGTGGGAAGCGCACCCGGTGTGGAAACATCAAGAAGCGATTGATCGTATTCGCGCGACGATTCAACCCACGCCTCGACCACATACCGTAGCCGAAGGGTGTGCCTGTCTGCACATTTCGGATGTTTATGTTACTTTTCCCGATGGTTCCCTGAAGCGGCCAGATATTGCCATCTTTTGCAGCAGACCTGCGGAAGAAGAAACCGCCATCACCCTGATACCGGAAGCGGTGATTGAGGTCGTGAGTAAAGGGTATGAGGCCAAAGACCTGGAATTTGCGCCACGTTTTTATCTGGCGCAAGGCATCAAAGATGTCGTGGTGTTTGACCCCTATACCTCTCTGGTGTTACACTTTCGGCGCGAAAAAACCGATCATTATCTCTCGCCTGTCACATTGGATCTGGAATGTGGTTGTCGGTGTGTGGTATGAGGATGCATTCGTGATGAAAATAGTTTCCATCGTCGGTGCGCGCCCGCAATTCATTAAGGCCGGGCCGGTAAGTCGCGCCCTGCGGCAGAATCATACCGAAATCCTGGTGCATACCGGGCAGCACTATGATGAGAATATGTCGGCAGTGTTCTTCGCCGAGCTGGATCTGCCGCAGCCGGATGTGAACCTGGGCGTCGGTTCGGGATCACACGGAGCGCAGACGGCGATTGTGACTGAGTGAGGCGCTGTGAAACTCTGTTATCTTGCTGATGCCAGTTCGATTCATACACAAAGGTGGGTTAAGTATTTCGCCGACGTTGGTCATGAAGTCCATTTAATTTCGCAAAAGCCCTTCGGCGCCAACCCGCCGGCGGATGTCAGGCTACACCTTTTGCAGCCACTAAAAATAGGGAATACTCCGGTTAGAGGCATCAATCTGGCTTTTCAAGTTCTGCAAATTTATCGGAACATCCGTAAGCTCAAACCCGACCTCCTCCACGCCCATGACGCGCTAGGCTATGGCTTCTGGGGCGCATTATGTCAGTTTCATCCCTTTGTGATCACGCCCTGGGGATCCGACGTGGTCGTCAAGCCCGGTGAATCATGGTTTTTCAAGTGGAGCGTTAAATTTGCGCTAAAAAACGCCGATTTCATCACCTGTGATGCCGACCACCTGGTAGAAACCATGACGGCATTGGGGGCGGCTCAAGCCAAAATTCGGGTGATTTACTTCGGCGTGGACACCAAAAGATTCTGTCCCGCGCCGCAGAACGACGCTTTGCGTGCGCGGTTGGGAATAGCGCCACACTGCCCGGTCGTGATTTCCTTGCGCAGCCTCAACCCCATCTATGATATTGAATCGCTGGTACGGGCAGCGCCATTGGTTCTGGAGAAAGTTCCCGACGCGCGCTTCATTATTGCCGGCAATGGGGCGCTGCGCACTCAACTGGAACAATTGGCAAGCACTTTGGGCATCGCTGAACAGCTCAAGTTTGTGGGAGCCATTCCCAATCACGAATTGCCGGATTATCTGACACTCTCCGACGTCTACGTTTCCACTTCCCTCTCCGATGGGGGGCTGGCGGCCAGCACCGCCGAAGCGATGGCATGTGCGCTGCCGGTCGTCATCACGGATTTTGGAGATAATCGCCAGTGGGTGGCAGAGGGCAAAGGTGGTTTTTTAGTTCCCTTACGCAATCCGGCAATACTGGCGGACAAAATTGTCTATCTCCTGGAAAGTGCAGCCATCAGACGTGTGTTTGGGGCCTTTAATCGCCAGGTTATCCTGGAACGCAACGACTATTATACCGAAATGGCTAAAGTCGAGCGTATCTATCAAGCCTTGCTGGAGGCATACAACCCGTGAATGGTTTCAATCCGAAACTTTTTTGGGATGGCCGATTTAGAACGCACGGTCATACGGGGGAGAGTGATCCGATTCTCTACGCGTATGACCAGCAGCGGCGGCTGGAGGCGCTTCAACGCGCCCTGACCCGCGCCGGGGTTTCTATCACAGCCCATACGAAAATCCTGGACGTGGGATGTGGCACTGGCGACATGATCGCGCGGTTCTCTGACTATTATCAACCGGAAATCACCGGCATTGATTTAAGCCCCGAAACCATCGCCTACACCCGGCAACGGTTTGCGAGCAATCCCAAGGTAAAGCTCCTGGCGACCAGTCTGGAAGAGCTGGATTTGCCGGCGGCGTCCTTCGATCTAGTGATAGGTGTCAACGTTCTGCAACACATCCTTGAGCCGGGTAGCTTCTCGCAGGCCATCAGCCGTATGACTGGCGTGCTGCAACCCAGGGGACATATTCTGGTGATGGATTTTTCGCCGATCAAAGTCGCCCAACGGAATCCCAGCCCCTACATCGTGATCCGGTCGCGGCAGGACTATATAGACACCTTTAATCAAGCCGGTTGCCGCTTGATATTGGAATATGGAATGCCTCGGTTAGGAGTCCGTTTCTACCGTTGGTTCATGGCGCAAGTGGCCCGGCGACGTCCCAAATCCCCACAGGTCACGTCCTCCACAGAGGGGCAGGCCGTCACCACGTCGGCGGCACACCCTAGCATGGGGCAACGAATCAAGCGAGCCTTATTGGCTTTTTTTGAGCCGTGGGACAGGTTGTTCGCTCCCATGCCGGCGCGCTATACCGATATGCGCATTCTAATCTTTCAGAAGTTTTGATATTTCAATATGAAATTACTCAACACGATCCCCATCAAACCCTACATGGCCGATAAAGAGATTGCCATTGTTGAAGAAATCCTGCGAAAGCTCCACCCGGCCCGGTGTTTAGAGTGGGGCTCAGGGTATAGTACGCTCTATTTTTCACAGCTCATCCCAGAAAGTGCGGAGTGGATGGCAGTAGAGCATAACCATGGATGGCAGCAGTTTATGCTGCGCCTGATGAATGCAACGCCCGTCCAGGAAACGCATGATGCAGAAGGCTGGCGCTGTGTTTATCTGCGGGGGCAACTCACCCGGACAGGCTTCGAGACGCTGGATAGAGTTCTCCGCATTTTCAAAAAACGCTCAAAAAATGGCCCCAAGATAGAAATCTTCCATGTTTCCCCTAACCATTTGCCGTGGAGCGATGAAGATGAAGATGGTAGCTATACCGATCTGAAAGATTATATCGAGTTTCCTACCGCGTTCGGCCCGTTTGACTTCATCCTGGTAGATGGAAGAGCGCGCAAAGACTGTTTAGTTAAAGCTTACGCTCTGATCAAAGAGACTGGCGTGGTGGTTCTCCATGACGCTAACCGCAAGTATTATTACAAGCCGTTAGAACCTTATTTATACCAAACCTTGTTCACGGACGCCAGTTTGGGCTCCGGTGGTGGTCTATGGATAGGCAGCAAAGGGCTTGACCTACAAAATGTATTGGATGTAGAAAAACACCGTCTGGCCTGGAAACCGTAGCCCGCCATGCTCAAAAATATCCTCAACAAGTTTCTGACCTACGGAGTGGGAAACATTCTCCAGACCGCGCTGCGGTTTATTATGTTGCCCCTCTACTTGCGCTTCTTTCCGGCAGCCGATTATGGAATTATTTCAGTTCTCACCACCATCATGGGCTTAACCAGCCTCGTTCTCAGCGCCGGGGTGCTCAATGGCCTGGTGCGACTGTATTACGAAATGGAGGGGGCGCAATTAAAAAAGCTGGTGGGAACCACCTGGTTATGGTATATTGTGGTTTCGGGGTTAGGTGGATTGTTTCTGCTTACCCAATCCACTTTGATCTGCCGATTACTGTTCCAGGCCAGTGGTAATGAAGGCGCCATCCAAAGATTGGGATGGGTCTTTATTTTCACCCAGTTGCAGAATGTGCCTTATAACCTTTTCCGACTGGAGAAAAAAGCCGGGATGTATGTGGGCTTCTCCCTGTTCGGGTTTCTGGCCGATTTTGTTCTGAAATTGCTTTTCATTGTATACGGGCAACGCGGTGTGGAAGGGTATTTTGAATCTGGCGCCATCGCCAGTGGGCTAACTTTAGTTCTGATGGGATTGTTTTCCAGGCGCTATGTGCGTTTCAATTTTGATTTAGGGCTGTTCAAACAATTGCTGCGACTCGGGCTCCCCTTTATATTCAGTGGGTTGGCAGTATGGGGTTTGGAAGTGTCCGACCGGCTGTTGCTGCTGCGCTTCGCCGGGGCGGGGGTGGTGGGAGTTTATTCCCTCTCCTACAATTTAGCCAACATCTTTCGGATTGTGCTGGCAGCGCCGGCCAGTCTTTTGATTGACCCTTTCTTTTTTGGCTATGCAGCGCGCAATGCGGAGACGGACATTAAAGCCTTATTGCGGCGACTGTTGGTCTATTACTGTCTGATTGGCAGCTTCGTCTACTTGATGATTAGCCTGGGCAGCGGCGACTTGGTGCGAATTTTCGTGACCACCTTTGGCGCCAACCCGCAATATCTGGAAGCGGTGCGATTTGTGCCTCTGGTAACGTTTGCCTATCTGTTATATTTTGCGACAATCTCTGGCTCACTGGCGGGTCTGTTAGTCAAAAAGCCGGAAGTGACTTCGATAATCTGCATCATAGCCGCCGGTTTTAATATCGGTATCAATTTTCTAGTTCTACCAATCATGGGCGCGCTTGGTGCAGCATTAACGACTGTAGCCGCCTATTTGCTGCTAGACGGATTACTCTATCTGTGGATGGAAAGAATCTATCCTGTCGGGCATGATTGGAAGACGTTAGCTCGCCTCGCGGTATGCGTCTTCATCACCCTCGGCGTGGGTTATAGTCTCAACCTAACCGCGCCAGTACTCTCGCTCTTGGTTAAACTAACGGTCAGTGGGCTGCTTTTCATCGCACTCGCCTTTGTAAGTAAAGTCTTGACTGAATCAGAACAAGCAACAGTTTTCGCCTATCTGCGGAACGCGTCCGAGAAATTCACCCGATTATGGGCCAATATTTGAGGGCAGTACGATCAATGAAAAAATTATTGTATATTGACTATACTTTTTCCCCCCTCGCTTCAAGTTGGCGCGGACTGGCGTTTGCTAAATACCTGCCGCCGCTCGGTTGGCGCCCCATTATTCTTTCGGCTGCTGAAAGCGTCAGTTATGACAAGGAGTACAGCACTCTGAAAGAAATCCCTGCGGAAACCGAAGTGTGTCGCGTTGGTCACTATGAGCCGCCACGCTGGTTGTCCTATACGCGCCGCAAGCTAAAAATCGCAGCCGATTTCCCTGACTCTTATCAAGCCTGGCTGCGCCCAGCATATCAAGCGGCCCGGGATATCCTCCAGCGCGAGAAAATAGATGTCATTTATAGCGTCTCCCCCATTTTTACCACCGCCTTTGTGGCTATGCGCTTGAGACAAGAATTTGACATTCCCTGGGTCGCCAATTTCCAAGACGGGTGGGCCGTCAATGATTTTCTCAATGCAGAACTGGACCGCGGTCTCATAGCGCCGTTGCGCTGGTGGTATAAGCGCCAGATTCGAAGGGCGGAAAGTCAAATTCTACAGACTGCTGACAAGATAGTGGTGGTGCATTGGCATGTTAAACAACGCTGGGCAGACCTGTATCATATCCCCGAAGACAAAGTCGCCATTGTCACCAATGGCTATGAAGAGACCACCTTTGCTGGCCTGACACCCCGTCCAGCGCCATCGGATAGAATCACCATTTCCTTTCTTGGTACTTATTACCCGGCTTTTGAAGAATCCATTCGTACTTTTCTCAGCGTGGTTAATGAACTAGAACCGACCGCAGAGGTGTTTTTCATTGGGCGGGGAGCAACAGCGGCTCATTCCTTGAAGCAACCTAATACGATATGTATTCTCAATCTGCCCCGGCGAAAGGCGTTATCATTTGCGATGGGCGGAGATTTCGTCTTCGTAGTGATGCCGCCGTATGCCCAGTGGACGCCCACCAAACTGTACGAATATATGCGGATGAATAGGCCCATTCTAGGGTTATTGCCAGCAGAGGGTGACCCGGCGCGTCTCATCCGTGAAGCCCAGGCCGGGTTTGTCCTTTCTTTCGACCGCGCAAAAATGAAGCAGCAATTACAAAATATCTTTGCGCAATGGCGCCATGGAGAATTTAGAAACTTCCAATCCGATCAAGCCTACATCGCTCAATTTGAGAACAGCAAAAACATGGAACGGATTGCCCAGGTTTTGAATGAACTCGTTTCAGAACGCACATAGAAACACATTTCTACCCCAAGGGAACAAAGGAGTACAGCATGAAACTTTTAATCACCGGCGGCGCCGGCTTCATCGGCAGCCACTTATGTGACAAATACACCAAAGCGGGACACACGGTCGTCTGCCTGGACAATTTCCTGAGCGGCAATTTGATGAATGTCCGGCATCTCCTGGATTATCGCAATTTCAAGTTGGTCAAAGGCGACATCCGCGACTTTGATTTGCTGGAAAAGTTGATGCGGGATGTTGAGGTGGTGTTACACCTGGCGGCGCAAGTGCATGTGGACCGCTCGTACATTGAACCACGCCTGACCTATGATATCAATGTCCTGGGAACGCAGAATGTGTTGGAAGCCGCCAGGCTCTACGACACCCGCAAAGTTATCTATGCCTCCAGCAGCGAGGTCTATGGCTCGGCGCTCCAGGTACCCATCAACGAATCGCATCCCCTCAACGCGCCGCACCCCTATGGCGCCAGTAAAATCGCCGCCGACCGTATGTGCCACGCCTATATTCAGACTTATGGAATGGACATTACCATTGTCCGACCCTTCAACGTGTTTGGCCCGCGCCAGCGCGACCTGGGCTACGGCGGCGTCATCTCCATCTTCACCCGGCGCGTGCTCAGCAATGTCCCCCCGATGATTTTTGGCGACGGCCGGCAGACACGCGATTACACCTACATAGAAGACACCGTCAATGCCTATGACTTGATTCTGCATCATCCCGATCCCATTCCTGAACCGATCAATTTCGGTACCGGCAGCGAGATCAGTATCGTCGATCTGGCGAATATGATTATCGAATTTTGCGGAAAGAAAGGCCAAATTGAGCCGGTCTACGTAGGCGCCCGGATTGGCGAAGTCAACCGCCTGATTGCCGATGCAACGAAAGCGCAACAACTTTTGGGTTGGACGCCTACTTACACGTTTGAAGCCGGCCTGCGTGCCTACATCGAATGGTATAAAAAGTACGGTTTCGACGAAAAACTCAAAATAGATTAAGGCTACCCGTATGCAAACACATTTATCCACCCAAGCAGAAAGCACAACTGACATTCCCGCTGAAATGCTGCGTTCTATGTACGTCGCAATGCTCCGCATCCGCGAAACCGAGGAGCGGCTGGCCGATATGGTCGCGGCGGGCGAAATTCGCTGTCCCGTTCACCTCTACATTGGCGAAGAAGCGGTTGCCGTGGGCGTTTGTCAAGCGCTCGAAACCGACGATTATATTTTTGGGAATCATCGCTCGCATGGGCATTACCTGGCCAAGGGTGGCGATCTGCGGGCGATGGTCGCCGAGGTTTTAGGCAAAGAAACCGGCTGTTCCAGGGGGCGCGGCGGCTCAATGCATATCGCGGCCCCTGAAGTGGGTCTGCCGGGAACATCGGCGATGGTCGGCGCCGGCTTGCCGCTGGCCGTTGGCGCGGCCATCGCCTGTGCAATGCAGGGAACGGCCAAAGTTGCCGTGGTCTTTTTTGGCGACGGCGCTACCGAAGAAGGCGGCTTCTATGAGTCGCTCAACCTCGCTGCGTTTCGCAAAGCTCCGGTGATTTTTGTCTGCGAGAATAATTTGTATTCCAGCCATGTGCATATTCGGGATCGCCGGCCGGCTGATAATCTGGACGCACTGGCGGCTGTCCATGGGATGCCGGCTCCACGTATAGATGGAAACGATATTTTGGCTGTGTATCACACCACAAGTGAAGCGGTAGCTCGCGCGCGGCAAGGCCATGGGCCAACGTTCATCGAATGTCGCACCTATCGCTGGCGGGGGCATGTAGGGCCGAATTACGATATTGACAAAGGACTGCGTAGCCCGGAAGAACTGGCCGAGTGGCAAGCGCGTTGTCCCATCCAATCTTTCGAGACCCGCCTGCTCCATCAGGGTGTCTTGACCCACGCCGACGTGACCCACCTGCGGCAATGCGTAACGGATGAAGTCGCCGCGGCCATTGCCTTTGCGCGTCAAAGTCCGTATCCAGACCCAAACACCCTCCACGACTACGTGTTTGCCCCATAGGAGTGCTATGTTAAGAGAACTGTCTTATGGCTTAGCCATTAACGAAGCGACTCGCCAAATGATGGAAGCGGATCCTTCCGTTTTCTTGCTGGGACAGGGTGTGAATAGCCCGTGGTATGTGGGCAATACCACCACCGGTCTGAAAGATCGTTTTGGCCCGGAACGGGTCTTCGACACCCCCATCTCGGAGAATGCGGTGACCGGGGCCGCCATCGGCGCCGCGTTGGCCGGTATGCGACCGGTGGTCATCCACCCGCGTATGGACTTTGCTTTGCTGGCCGTGGAACAAATCGTCAATCAGGCAGCCAACTGGCGCTATATGTTCGGGGGGCATATCGGCGTCCCGGTCGTGATGCGCGCTATCATCAACCGGGGCGGCGAACAAGCGGCGCAACACTCCCAGGCTTTCCAGGCGCTCTACGCGCACATCCCCGGCCTGAAAGTGGTGATGCCCGCCACAGCTTACGACGCTAAAGGGTTGTTGATCGCCGCCATCCGCGACGAAGACCCGGTCATTTACATAGACGACCGTTGGTTGTATGCCTATAGCGATGACGTGCCGGAAGAATTGTATGAAGTTCCGATTGGCAAAGCCGCCCTGCGGCGTTCTGGAAGCGACGTGACCGTCGTGGCAACATCCTATATGACCCAGGAAGCGCTGAAGGCGGCCGCAGACCTGGCCGGCGCCGGCATTGAAATTGAAGTGATTGACGTGCGCACCCTGAAACCCCTGGATGATGCCTTGATTTTTCAATCGGTCGCCAAAACCGGACGGCTGGTGGTAGCGGATGCGGCGTGGTTAACATGCGGTTTTGCCGCCGAAGTCGCTGCCAGAGTCGTCTGCGAGGTGTTTGCGTCTTTGAAAGCGCCGATTCTGCGCGTCGCCTTGCCGGATACACCGGCGCCGATGAGTGCATCGTTGGAAAAAGTCTATTATCCTGCTGCGAAAGATATCATCACAGCAGTACAGAAATTGCTTAATCGTTAAAATTTTGCAGAACGAGGAGACCCCAATGGCTTACAAAGTCCGTTTTGTTGAACCCAATGTCCATTACCAACGCATGAAGGCCGAAATAGATGGCACAATTCAGGATGTGCTGGGCCGAGGCGATTTGATTTATCGCAAAGACCTCAAGCAGTTTGAACAAAATCTGGCCGATTTCGTCGGGACACGCTATGCCGTGGGCCTGAATAGCGGGTTTCACGCCCTGCACCTTTCGCTGATCGCCGCCGGGATTGGGCCAGGCGACGAAGTGATTGTGCCGGCGCACACCTTTGTCGCCAGCGTATCGGCCATTGTCCTGGTAGGAGCAACCCCGGTGTTGGTGGATGTAACCGAAGATTACAACATGGACATGGATGCTATGGAGCGCGCTATTACCCCCAAAACCAAAGCCGTGATGCCCGTCCACCTGAACGGACGCATCTGCGATATGGAACGACTGATGGCGGCTGCGGCAAAGCACAATCTGATCGTCGTTGAGGATGCGGCCCAGGCGTTGGGCGCAACGTTCAAAGGCAAAATGGCCGGGTCCTTCGGATTGACCGGCTGCTTCAGCTTTTATCCTTTCAAAGTGTTGGGGGCGTTGGGCGACGCCGGGATCGTCACCACGGATGACGAAGAAATCGCCACCAAGATCGCCCGCCTGCGCTACAACGGCGAAGACCGCGAGACTGGCGAGTATCACTATCACGGTTTCTCCTGTTTGCTGGACAATCTGCACGCGGCGGTGTTGGATGTCAAATTGCGCCATCTGCCGCAATGGCTCATGCGCCGGCGAGAAGTGGCCGAGTTGTACCGGGACGGCTTGTCTGACGTGGGCGACTTACGCTTGCCGCATTTTGCGGGCGACGCCTACCACGACATTTATCAGAACTACGTCATCCGCACACCGCAGCGGGACGCGCTGGTCAGCCATCTCAAAGAAAATAGCGTTGAAACGTTGATTCACTGGCCCAAGCCTATGTGGGAACACAAGGGGTTGGGGCTAGAGACGCCGCAGTGTCCTGAAACTGAAGCGATCTGTCGTGAGGTCGTTTCCTTACCCATGAACCCTGAAATCAGTGATGAAAACGTCGCCTATGTGATCGAAACCATCCGCCAATTTTACGCCTGAGCGGGGGAGGAGCGTATGAGCATCCAGCACAAGCCATTCTCACGCCGTACTGCGCCCTTCCAGGAATCCGTCATCCGGGAGATGACGCGCCTGGGAGACGAAACCGACGCCGTCAATCTATCGCAAGGACTGCCGGACTTTGATTCCCCGCCGGCGGTCCTGGCCGCGGCGGTAACCGCCATTCAGAGCGGCGACAACCAATACACCTTCCCGTTTGGCTCACCGGACTTTCGCGCAGCGATTGCCACGAAATCGGCCCGCTACAATCACATCCCGGCCGATCCCGAAACCGAGGTCACGGTGACATGTGGCGTCAGCGAAGCCATTATGTCAACGCTGCTGGCCCTGACCGAACCCGGCGACGAAGTCATCATTCTGGAACCCTGGTATGAAAATTATGTCCCTGACTGCCAGATGGCCGGCGCGCGCCCACGCTTTGTGCCTTTGCGCGAGCCGACCTACACCTTTGATCCAGATGAACTGCGCGCGGCATTTAACACGCGCACCCGGCTAATTTTGCTCAATACCCCTCACAACCCTACCGGACGGGTCTTCACCCAACCCGAATTAGAAACCATCGCGGCGCTGTGCCAGGAATTTGGGGTAATCGCCGTCACCGATGAAATCTACGAACACATTCTCTATGATGGACGCCGCCATATCAGCATTGGCAGCCTGCCGGGGATGCAGGATCGCACAGTGACCATCTGCGGCCTGGGGAAGACGTATGCCGTGACCGGCTGGCGGGTGGGTTGGGCAGTGGCGGCTGAACCGTTGACTGCGCTCATTCGCAAAGTCCATGATTACCTCACCGTGTGCGCCCCCGCGCCTTTTCAAGCGGCCGGCTGTGTCGCATTGGGCTTGCCGGAATCCTATTATGTTGATATGCGAGCGCAATATAGCGCGCGCCGTGAGCTCCTGCTGGCAGCGCTGGACGCGGCCGCAATGCCCTATTGCCGGCCCGAAGGCGCTTACTACGTGATGGCCGACTTTGGCGACTTGACCTGGCAGCGCGGCGAGACGTATTTGCCGGAATGGAGTAACGACCGGGCCTTCGCCGAATACATTGCGCGTGAGGTTGGCGTCGCGGTAGTGCCAGGATCGAGTTTCTACGCCGGTTCAGGGGGCAGAACCCGCGTGCGCTTCAATTTTGCCAAGAAAGAAGTCACGCTGCATGAGGCGGCGCGGCGGTTGCGAGAAGGGTTTGCGATATCATGAAGCGCGTTCTGATCGTCTCCTTCGACTTTCCCCCACAAGGTGGCACCGGCGCCATCCGCGTGACCAAATTTGCTAAATACCTGCCGGAATTTGGCTGGCAGCCGGTAGTGGTGTGTTCAGATACAGACTGGAACCCGGATGAAAGTCTCGTCCGGGATATACCATCAGGTCTGCCAGTTTATCGAGTAGGATGGCCGAAGTGGCTACAGATGATACGCCCTCCTTCCCCAAAAACGGCCCTACCGATCGCGGAACCGTCTGGTAAACCAGGGAAAGGCGCGCGCGGCAAACAACATCTCGTGCAGGCGTTGCGCCGGGCTTTCGTCCCCGACACCAACGTGCTTTGGGTTGAAAAAGCCTATCAAACCTGCCTACAGGCGTTGCAAGAATTCCCATGTGATGCGCTGCTGACAACGTCGCCCCCCAATTCTGTGCATCTGATTGGACATAAATTGCACATACATCATAGGTTGCCGTGGGTGGCCGACTTCCGGGATGCCTGGACGGTAGGGAACCCGGCATTGCGCGCGCTGGGCGGCGGGCACTTTGCGCGCCAGCGCCGGATCGAGCGACGGATCCTAGAGACCTGTGACCGCGCGGTGATGGTCACAGAACCTCTGATGCAGCAAACCCAGCAAGTTTTCGGGCCGCAAGTGGCCTCAAAATGTCTCACCATCACCAATGGCTTTGACCCGGAAGATTTTATCGGCCCGCCGCCACCCGTGACGGGTAACAAGTTTGTGATAACGTATGCAGGGACTATTCTCGGCCCACAAGTGAATAACGCCTTCCCAGAAGGATTGCGACTGGCGTTAGAGCAAAGTGCCGATTTTCGCAACGCTGTGTCAGTTAGATTTGTTGGGCAGATTGCGCCTGATTACCATGCCCGGCTCAAAGGACTGGAAAATTATGTGGATATTGCCGGTTTTGTCACGCATGATGTAGCCATCGCAACCATGCGCCAGGCTCACGTCTTGTTGCTTGTCTTGCCCAACACAGAATTGGCGCGCATGACGTTTACGAACAAGTTTTTCGAATACCTGGCAGCCCGCCGCCCCATTCTGGCGCTGGCGCCGTCTGGCCTGATTAGCGACATTGTTGCTCAGGAACAAATTGGCACAGTTGCCCTGCCAGATGACGCCGCTGCCATTGCCGAGGCATTGTTAACGATGTTTGAAACGGTGTATACTCAGCCTGATGACTACTGCTCATCGGAGACGTTGTTGACCCGTTTTGATCGGCGTATGCTTACCCGGCGACTTGCGACAGTTCTAACCGAGATAGCAGAATAGAGATGGCTATAGAATCAACATTTTCATGTGTACTATGTAACGGAAATAAAGCCGAACTCATAGTCCGGGAAACAGATGGACGGACGATTGTTCGTTGCTGTAACTGTTCACTTTGTTGTGTTCATCCATTTCCTTCAGAAGAAGCATTGAATTCTATCTACCAAAAAGCAGATTACTTCGAAGCCCATGTAGGAACTCAGATTGGCTATTCAATCTACAAGGTTGGCCCGCTTATTGCTTCAAAAGTGGAACAGGATCGGCTTCATGAGCTTGCTCGCTTGCACCCGCAACGCGGCACACTATTGGATGTGGGATGTGCGTTTGGCAGGTTTTTGTTACTTGCTGGTAAAGCGGGATGGCAACCGTTGGGGGTCGAATTATCTGCGCCGGCAGTTAAAATAGCGCGCGAATCTGGATTGGACGTCATCGGCGGAACTTTGCAAACAGCAGATTTGCCTGATGCATCAGTGGATGTTGTCACCTTGTGGGAAGTAATCGAACATGTTCGTTCTCCACTTGATGAACTCGGTCAAATAGCGCGGATCCTTAAACCCGGCGGCGTTGTTGCCCTTTCGACGCCTAATGCCGCCAGTCTGCGCGCGCGTCAAGAAGGGCCAGATTGGTATGGCTATCATGTATCAAGGGAACATTTGCTCTTCTTTACACCCCAGACACTTACATTTGCGTTGAAATCTGCCGGTTTTCGAATATCCCATATTCGCACCCGCAAAGTTGACCCTTCATTTCGTCGGATATTTGGTAAGAACACCTCTGTAGCTACGGCGGTATCTCAGTCTCACCCTGGAATCAGTAAGCCAGCACCCGTTTTGCAAAGTGCACCCATCCAAGCCCTGATTCGATTGAAAGAGATGGCATTAAGCCCTCTGGAAATGGCCGGGCTGGGACATACTCTGGAGGTGTATGCTGTCAAAGTTAGTTAAGGTCATGACCATTTTCGGCACCCGCCCCGAGGCCATTAAGATGGCGCCGGTCATTCAATGCCTCGCCCAACGCCCCGACCGCTTGCGCCAGGTTGTGGTGGTTACTGCGCAACACCGCGAGATGCTCGATCAGGTCTTGCGCCTGTTTGCCATCACGCCCGATTACGATTTAGACCTGATGCGCGCCGGACAAAGCCCCTTCGAGATCACGACGCAGGCCATGCTGAGCCTCAAGCCGATTCTGGAAACAGAGCGCCCCGACATTGTGTTGGTGCAAGGCGACACAACGACAGTCTTGGCGGCCTCATTGGCAGCTTACTATCTCAAAATCCCCATCGGCCACATCGAGGCGGGTTTGCGCACCTACGACAAATTCCAACCCTTCCCGGAAGAAATGAATCGGCGGCTCACCAGCGTTTTGGCCGACCTGCACTTTGCGCCTACACCAGCAGCCCGCGAGCACCTCTTGCGCGAAAATATACCCGACGCCCACATTTACGTTACCGGGAATACTGTCATTGATGCGCTTTTGTCCGTCGCACACCGTCCTTACACGTTCGATACCGCGCCTTTGAATAGCCTGAATTTTGATCGAGCACGCGTGCTTCTGGTCACGGCCCACCGCCGGGAAAACTGGGGCCAACCTATTCGGAATATCTGCGCAGCCATCCGGCAGTTGGTGCAGGCTTTCAACGATATCGTTATAGTTTTTTCCGTCCATAAAAACCCGGTTGTGCGGCAAATCGTGGAGGCCGAGTTAAGCCAGGTCGCGCGCGTCCACCTGGTCGAGCCGCTGGATTACGAACCGTTTGTTCATCTGATGCAACGCGCCTATCTGATTCTCACCGATTCGGGCGGCATTCAGGAAGAAGCGCCAAGTCTGGGAAAGCCGGTGCTGGTATTGCGCAACGTTACCGAGCGTCCTGAGGGCATTGCCGCCGGCACCCTGCGCGTGGTGGGCACAGATACGGAGTCAATCGTCAGGGAAACCACCCATCTGCTTTCCGATCAACACGCCTATAGCGCGATGGCCCAGGCCAGCAATCCGTATGGCGACGGTCAGACCGCAAAACGTATTGTAGATATACTTGAAAACTGGTGGGCTGGGCCGCGCGTATGAATGACATCGTTTTTTGTGGCGTCAACGATTGGCGCAGCATCAAACAACGCCCACAGCATCTGGCCGAACGGCTGGCTGCGACCCACCGGGTCCTGTATGTAAATCCGGTCAGCTACTCCTTTGCCACGCACATTTGGCGAACGATGCGCCAAACGACGCGACGGCGTTGGCGACCCACCCTGGAGTCATTGGGTGAATCCTTGTGGCTCTTCACTCCTGCCCCGGCCTTGCCCTTTAGCCGTCGGGCGCGGAACATTAACCGCCTGAATCAGCGGTGGTTGGCGGCTCAATTACGTCCGATCATGCGCCGCCTGGCTATCTCCGCCCCCTTGCTCTGGCTGTCTTTCCCCACCGATGTTGATCTTATGGGCCATTTGCATGAGCGCCGGGTAGTCTTCGATTGCATGGATAACTACCCTGGTTTTTTCAGCGGACAGGAACACGCCCTCATCACCGCGATGGAGCGCGATTTACTCCGCCGCGCCGATCTCGTACTGGCGACAGCACAGCCCCTGCTAGAAAAATGCCGCCAGATCAATGCCAACACCCACCTGATTCCAAACGGTGTGGATGTAGCACATTTTTCCCGTGCGCGCGCCGGGTTGACCGAAGCTGCCGATCTACAGACCTACCCGCATCCGCGTTTCGGCTACATTGGGACCATTGGGCCGTGGACTGACTTAGACAGCATGATGGCCCTGGCGCAAGCTGCCCCGCATAGCAGTGTGATTGTTATCGGCCCATGGGAAATCCCCCCACCCACCTCATTACCGGCTAATCTGCATATCCTGGGGCCGCGCCCCTATACCCAATTGCCCGAATACCTGGCCGGCTTCGATGTGGCTTTGATCCCGTTTAAAATAGGGCCATTGACACAGGCCGTGAACCCCGTTAAGTTGTTTGAATATGCGGCGGCGGGAGTGCCGGTTGTGGCGACGGCAACGCAAGAACTGGCCCGTTATGCGGACTGGTGTACGCTGGCCGATTCACCCCAGGCATGGGTAGCCGCCGCCCTCCAGGTTGCCCAGAATACCGCAGCCTGCGTTTTCCATCAGCAAGCGGAGGCTGTGGCGGCTGCCCACGATTGGCAGCAGCGCGTCACTACGATTTTGCAGCTTATCAATGCCGGATAATTTCCCAATTTAAGGAAGGCTTATGCCAAACAAAATCTCAACCGACGATATTGGTACACCTGCATACTACGA
Organism: Thermoflexus sp.; assembly: GCA_020722365.1. Taxonomy (GTDB): domain Bacteria; phylum Chloroflexota; class Anaerolineae; order B4-G1; family SLSP01; genus DSWT01. Next base: position 56,986 of record DYKY01000001.1, on the reverse strand, counting down.
AATGCTCCGTCAAGAAGCGGACTTCTGGGAGCGTCGGGCGCGTGGCGAGGTAGATATGAGTCTGGCTGCGACGCGGGATCCAGAACTGGCCGCGGTCGTCGCCGGGGACCTACTTGCGCACACCCTCGACCTGGCGGTGGCGCGCGGGAAACATATCCTGGAATTGGCCTGCGCCAGTGGCGATCTTGCCATCCAGTTAGCCCGCCGGGGCTGCCGTGTAGATGGAGTAGATATTTCCTGGGGGTTGGTGCGAGAAGGTATGCGGCAAATTGCGACCCGCCATCAAGCTGAACATTGGCCCGGCGCGGTCAACTTGTTTGTGGGCGATCTTAATCGGCTAGGATTGGCGGCGAATACCTATGACGTGGTATTGGCAATCGCGGCGTTCCACCACGTGTTGGATTTGCCCAGCCTGATGGCGCAAATCGAAAAATCCCTGAAACCCGGCGGCGCGTTGATTTGTCTGGATCACATGGAACCTTCGCTCGCCGGGCGCTTATTGCGCTACTTTTTCTTGTTCATCCTCCCCACCGAAGTCCCTTATTGGCGCAAGCCCCTGCACATCTTCAACCGTTTGATGGCGCGAGTTTACAAATATCTTCTTCCTAACCGTCAAGCGCCGGCCGCTTTTGTTCTGCCGCCCCGCTCGCCTTTTGAAGATATTACCGGCTCGGAGGCCATTGACCTCATTCGCCAACATTTTGTCGTGGAAAGTTACCAAACCCCCCAGGCGTTCGCCAATGTAGTAGCCGGTCATCTCCGGCTTGGTTCACGTGAACGCGAAATCAAACTGGCCCGGCGGTTGCGTAAACTGGACGATTGGTTGGTCCAACACATAGGGGTACGTGGCGAAACTTATGTGCTGAGCGCCCATAAAGCGCAACCCTCATGACAACCCTCGCCCTCCTCCTCCTCTCCTGGAACACCGCCGACCTCCTCGCCGCCTGCCTGCACTCCATCCCGGACGGCGCGGCCGGCCTGGATTACCACATCATCGTCGTAGACAACGCCTCCACCGACGGCAGCGCCGACATGGTCGCGCGCGACTTCCCGGACGTGCAACTTATCCGCAGTGCGGAAAACCTGGGCTTTGCGCGCGGCAACAATCTGGGGATTCGCGCCGTCAACGCAGATGTATCCTACATTTTGCTGCTCAACAGCGATACCATCGTCAAACCGGGATCGTTGCGCACCCTGGTGCGCTTTATGGACACCCACCCGGAAGCCGGCGCCGTCAGTCCACGCCTGTTACGCCCGGATGGGACGCCGCAGCCCTACGCTTTTGGCGGCGATCCTACGCCGGGTTATCTACTGCGGCGTGGTTTCAACCAAGTGGCCTTGCACCGTCATCTCCACGATTGGGCGACGGAACAAACACAACCCGTAGATTGGGTTTCCGGCGCGTGTCTGCTGGCGCGTCGCGCCGCCATCGAACAGACAGGATTGCTGGATGAGAATATGTTCATGTACTTCGAGGATAATGATTGGTGTTTGCGCATCCGCAAGGCCGGTTGGAAAGTATATTACAATCCCCAGGTTGAGATTGTTCACTTAGGTGGACAGAGCCTAAAGAAGAATCCAAAAGCACAAAACGCTTACTATGATAGTCTGATATATTTCTATGCCAAACATTATGGACGAGTTTCTCAATGGTTATTGAGACTGATGCTTCCTCTGTACCGACGGCTAAACCGATGACGCACCATATTCACATACCACTTGCATGTCTTGATAATTCCCTCCTTGCCGAATTCCCCCAACACGTTACAATGCATACTGTGTCATGCATTCAATATTGGAGAGCGGTAGTAGCTATGTAGTCTCGAGTATTTATGGTATCATGATGGCAAAAGTGTAAGCATGTTATCATAGCAAGGAGTGCCATGATCCGTACCCAAATCCAGTTGGAAGAACAACAATATCGCGTGCTGAAAGAATTGTCGGCCCACTATCAAGTCGCCGTAGCCGAACTGGTGCGCGAGGCGGTGGATATGCTGTTGCAGACTAAGCGCGAGGTGGTGGTTTCCTCGGATGAACGCCGGCGTCGCGCTATTGCGGCTGTGGGACGCTATCATAGTGAGCTGCCCGATTTGGCAGAGAATCACGATCTCTATCTGGTACAAGCTTACGAGGATGCCGCGCTGTGATTTTCGTTGACACATCTGCATTTCTGGCGATTTTGAATCGCGGGGATCGTTTTCACATTTCGGCGGGCGCAGCCTGGCGAACGTGGCTAACTCAGGATGCGCAGTTCATTACCAGTAATTACATTGTGCTTGAGACTACGGCTTTGGTGCAGCATCGCTTGGGCGTGGATGCCGTGGCGACACTGCACGAAGATATGCTGGGCCCACTCCATATCGAGTGGATAGACGTTGACATGCACAATCTGGCGGTGAATGTTTTGCTGACCCATCGTCAACGACAGCTTAGCCTTGTGGATTGTACCAGCTTCGCTCTGATGCGGCATTTAGGCATTCGTCAGGTTTTCACCTTTGACCGTCATTTCGCCGAACAAGGTTTCACTTGTCTTCCCTGAATAAATCTATGGAAAAACCAATGAAAACAACCGTCATCGTCCCAACCTATAACGAAAAAGAGAACATCGAAGCGCTCGTCACCCAGCTTCTCGCGTTGCCCGTTGTCGTTGACGTTATTATCGTCGATGACAACTCGCCTGACGGCACCGGCGCCATCGCCGAGCGGCTGGCGGATGAGCATCCGGGCCGCGTCCATGGCATTCACCGCGCCGGCAAGCTGGGCTTGGGCACGGCGTACATTGCCGGCTTCCACAAGGCGATCGCTGCCGGGTACGATCTCATCATCACGATGGACGCCGACTTCTCGCATCCGCCCAAAAACATTCCCGATATGGTTGCCAAGATTGGGCAGGGCTACGATCTGGTGATCGGCAGCCGCTACGTGCCGGGCGGCGCCGCCATCGAGTGTACGTTGCCCCGCAAGATGCTGAGCTGGGGGGCGAACGCCTTCGCTCGGGTGTTACTTGGTCTGCAAGCGCACGATACGACCGCCGGTTTTCGTTGTTATCGCCGCCAAGTGTTAGAGTCCATTGCCCTCGACCAGATTTTCTCCAACGGCTATTCTTTTCTTATCGAAATGCTTTACCGGGTGCAACGTGCCGGTTGGAACGTCGGTGAAGTCCCCATCATTTTCCAGAACCGCCAACAGGGTGTGTCCAAAATATCGCGGAACGAGATTGTAAAGGCGCTCTATACCGTCCTGCGTCTCTTCCGCATGCGCCTGTTGGGGAAGGCGGCATGACGTCCCTCGAACCCGAGCCTCCGCTGGAGCACATCCGCTGTAACCTGTGCGGGGCGGATGATTACGTGGTGCGCATCCCTTCCACCCTCGATCGCCAAAAGCATGCCGACTGGAATTCCTACGCTTGCACCAGTGGCGGTTATGGTTATCACGGCCCCATCGTCGCATGTAACCAGTGCGGATTTGTCTATGCTGATCCCAGACCGCAAAGCGCTGAGGTGCTTGACATCTACGAAGCCGTGCAAGACCCCCTGTACGTCGAAGAACGCGAGGGGCGCGTGTTGACCTTCGAACACCATCTGCGGCCTATGGAACGCTTTACCGGCCCCGCCAATGGGCGTCGGTTGCTCGATGTGGGGGCGCATACTGGTGTCTTTGTGGACATTGCGATGCGCCATGGGTGGGATGCCTGGGGCATTGAACCGAGCACATGGGCGGTCGAACAAGCCCGCGCGCAGGGCCTGCAGATGCACCTGGGCACGCTCGAAAACGCCGATTTTCCCGCCGGTCATTTCAGTGTGGTTACGATGTGGGACGTGATCGAACATGTCCCCGATCCATTCAGTACATTGCAGGCCGCGTGGCGCGCGCTCGAACCTGGTGGTCTGCTTGTCGTCCATACGATGGACATCGATAGCCTCTTCTCGCGCTTGATGGGCCGGCGTTGGCCCTGGTATATGGAAATGCACCTGTTCTACTTCTCACGCCATACGTTGGTCGCTATGCTGAACAAGGCCGGATTCCGTGTGCGATGGATGGGGGCGCAGGGCCGTTATCTGCAAGCGGGTTATCTGGCGAGCCGGGTGACGGCGCTATTGCCCTTGGTGGGACGCCCTTTGGAGCGCCTGGTGACGTGGCTGAAACTGCGCGAAGTGGCGCTGCGGATCAACCTGGGCGACCTTTTCACCACCTATGCGCAAAAAGTTGGCAAGTGAGGTTGTGTTTGACAACACCTATCGCTATGCTATAATTTTCGTGAGTGTTGTTAAACACACTGCGACTTCGTCATCCTAACCTGAACGAGCCAGAACGGAGAGGGCCGGTGACGCCCATTTTCTTACTCGTTGGGCAAGATTTCGCGGGTTAGGCCCTACCGCCGGCGCTGACTTGACTGCGACGCTGGCGGTTGTGTTCTGTAAGGGGATGGACGAACCAAAACACTGTGCTGTGAACTAAATTTAAGGAGGCACAAAACAATGAGAAAGAAAAGCTTGAAAGGATTGGGGGCGCTGTTGTTATTGGCGCTCACCTTGTCCACGCTGATTCTGGTTCCACTGGCGGCTGCACGCGAGCTCAATGCGCCCCTGCAGCAAGAGATTGGCACGAACCTGTTAGTCAATCCAGGAATTGAGGGGATTGGCCGGCCTATGGACAATTCTTCGCCCAACCCCAATAACTGGACGCGCGATACCTTCAACGGGACGCAGTGGGGTGAAATTTACACACCAGAGGGGTGGGTCACCTGGTGGCAGGAAGGCGATTATGGCCGCCCAGAGTGTAAAGTCATTCCCAAAGAACCACCGTTCTTGGACCCACTTCGCATTTACAGTGGGTACTATGCCACTTTGTGTTTTACGTATAGTAGAAAACAGAACGCCGGTCATTTTCAGGTGGTGCGCAACGTTGCACCCGGAACTGTTGTTGAAGCATCTTACTATGCTCACGCCTGGTCATGTGCTGAATCTAGCGGGCCTGCTACATCCTGTGGCGATCCGTATTCCTTCTACTTTCGGGTTGGTATCGACCCCAACGGCGGCACGGACCCTTATAGTCCTAACATCGTTTGGAGTTCGCCCTACTATCACTACGACAAATTTGGGTTGGTGGGACCGGTACAGGCTACCGTCGGCGCGAGCGGTGCGGTGACATTCTTCACGAATTCCTTTGGGAAATGGCCGAACACGCACAACGATGCATATACGGACAATATGATCTTGAAAGTGGTTTCGCAAGGCACGCCTGCCACGTCAACCCCCGAACCCCCGCCGCCGACCTCGGAGGTGCAACCTACTCCTGTCCCCATCGTGCCACAGTCTACACCCACGCCACGGCCTGATGGCTCGGTCGTCCACATTGTCGTTCCTGGCGATACGATGCTCGGCCTGGCGATCCAGTATGGTGTAGACCTGGACGAGTTACGGCGTCTCAATGCGGGCACCGTCATCGATGACTTCCTGGTTGTCGGTCAGGAAGTGATCATCTCCGGGAAGCCGCTTGCTGCGCCCACTACAACACCTGAAACGCAGCCTGAGACGACCGTTCAACCGACTGAGCCGGCGCCCGCGGAAACAGCAACCCCTGCCGCTGCCGGCAGTCTACCGGCTGCACCCGCCGGTGATACAACTTCGCTGTGTGTACTGGCGTATTTTGACGAAAATAACGACATGTTCCGGCAAGAGGGCGAGATGGCGTTGCCGAATGCTGAAATCACCCTCGTAGGCATGTCTGGGCCGGCAGGAACCTACAGAACTGATGGAATCTCCGAGCCTTATTGTTTCCAGAACCTTGAGCCGGGCAACTACATTCTGCGTCACACACCGCCTTCTGGTTATAAACTTACCGATACCGGACAATGGAATATCCCTCTGACCGCCGGGCAGGTTTCTTCGCTCAACCTGGGCTACGCGCAGGACGAGGGCGCTACCGCGGAGGCCGAAACCCAGCCTGAGAGTTCTGGGACGCCTGAACCGGCCAAGACCACTGCCGATACCGAGAAACCTGGCAGCATTACCCGCGTGCTCAACACGGTTTTGCGTATCACCGGCATCATCGTCGTGATCCTGGCTGTCGCTGTGGGCGCGCTCTTCTTCCTATCACGCCGGGCGATGTAGTCACTTCAGCCAACCAAATGAACAGGCCATCGAAATCTCGATGGCCTGTTCGCTGTAGCGTCACAATTTGCATAGGCTGACGGCTAGAAGCCTCTACCATTCGTCTTCTTCATCTTCATCATCATCATCATCTTCTTCTTCCCATTCCAGATCGTCTTCATCTTCCTCTAGCTCATCCAGTGCATTGTCGTCATCCTCGAAATCGTAGACTGCCTCGAGTTCCAGAGGATTGACATCCACAACTTCGAGTTCAGTGCCACATGCTTCGCAGAAAATACGATCCCACCGCGCTATATCAGGCGGGATGACCAATTTGCTGTTACATTCGGGACATCGTGCCATTTTCTCACTCCTGTAAAGATTAAGCCTCTATCCGAGAATTCTTCTTGCCGGCGTTTCCGGCAAATCGATGGAGAGTTTTCGGATGGGTTATCCTGCAAACGATCTCAACCTCGACTATAGCGAAAATTTTGATAATGTCAATGTTTTGACTTTTCTTATGACCGTGCTAAGATTGACCGTAAGCAACTTAAAATGCATTTATATGTCTATCTCATTGCTACCACTATTGCTCTTTATGGAGATATTATTTATGGAGATAACCTTTATACTCCGCATCATCGGTGTCATTGTTTTTGGTTCGGCAGGAGCAGCACTAGGCATTCAAATTGTTCAAATTCCCTCAATTCCTCAAGCGATTCACCTCTACGTCACCATCGCTGGCGGCGTTATTGGGGCGCTTTTCGGTTTCATCTTTATGCCAAGGCTGACGCTGAAGCCTTTCACTCGACTGCGTCGAGTCATCCAACAACTCCCGGCGCATGTCATCTTCTCGGCGACGGTGGGCTTGTTCCTGGGCCTGGCTTTGGGCGCTATCGCAGCTTACCCCCTATCACTGCTGCCACGGCCCCTGGGACAGTTTCTTCCTTTCATCGTTGCGGCTGCCTTTGGCTACATCGGTTTGACGATCGCAATGATGCGCCCCGACCTGTTACAAGCCCTGCGTGGACGCATTTTTCACGGCGAGCCCCCGGCTATCACCGTCAGTGAAACCGAAGCGCAATGTAAACCGGCGGTGTTGCTGGATACCAGCGTCATCATCGATGGGCGGATTGCCGATATTTGTCGCACCGGTTTTATCCAGGGCGAATTGATTGTACCGCTGTTTGTGTTGAACGAATTGCAGCACGTGGCCGACTCCGCCGACACATTGCGCCGCAATCGTGGACGACGCGGGCTGGAAATCTTGCGACGATTACAGGAGGACTCCCCTGTGCCGGTGCGTCTCACCGATGCCGACGCCCCGGGTGTGCGCGAGGTGGACGATAAGCTCATCGCGCTGGCGAAAGAGATGGGCGGCTCCATTCTCACTAATGACTACAATCTCAACCGCGTGGCTGAACTTCAGGCCGTCCCCGTGCTCAATGTGAACGAATTGGCGAATGCCGTCAAGACCGTCCTGCTTCCGGGGGAGAGTTTTGCGATTCACGTCCTCCAGGCCGGGAAAGAGCAGAATCAGGGGGTGGGGTATCTTGACGATGGCACTATGGTTGTGGTCGAAGAGGGTATGCGCTTTATCGGCCAAACCATTGACGTGACCGTGAGCAAAATTCTGCAAACGGCGGCCGGGAGGATGATTTTTGCCCGGCCCGGCAACGGTGAATAACTGGGGAGTTGCGGATTATGGCCCTCAGAGTTTACAACTACCTCAGCCGTGAAGTGCAGCGCTTCAAACCACTCCGTCCAGAGCATGTTAGCTTGTATGCCTGCGGACCGACGGTGTACGATCACGCCCATCTCGGACATGCCAAGACATACGTTGCCATGGACACGATCGTGCGTTATCTGCGCTATCTCGGCTATAACGTCCGGTACGTGCGCAATTTCACCGATGTGGGGCACCTGCTGGGCAACGGCGAGGATCGCATTAGCCGGGGCGCGCGCCGCGACCGCGTTGAGCCTATGGAACTTGTTGAGACCTACATCACCAGCTTCAACAATGACATGGATGCGTTGGGCGTCCTCCGGCCCAACATCGCTCCGCGCGCTACGTGTCACGTCCCCGAGATCGTCGTCTGGGTTGAGGACCTGCTCACCCGTGGTTACGCTTACGAGGTGGACGGCAACGTTTACTTCTCTGTTGAAAAGTTTCCGGAATACGGCAAGCTCTCCCAACGTCAGGTTGACGAGCAGCAGGCTGGCGCACGTGTCGAAGTGCGTGAGGAAAAGCGCCATCCTGCCGACTTTGCACTCTGGAAACGTGCTGATCCTGAACATCTGATGCGCTGGCCCAGTCCATGGGGCGAAGGTTATCCCGGCTGGCACATCGAGTGTTCGGTGATGGCAACCAAATACCTGGGCGAAACCTTCGATATCCACGGCGGCGGTCTGGAAAACATCTTCCCTCACAACGAGTGCGAAATCGCACAGGCCGAAGCCCACAATGCGGTGCCTTTCGCTAATTACTGGCTGCTCGTCGGTTCACTGACGGTCAACGGCGTGAAGATGAGCAAAAGCCTGGGCAACTTCCTCACAATCAAGGATGCGCTTAGCCTGTACTCCGCCGAGGCGATCCGATATTTCATCCTCAGTAGCCACTACCGGGGGCCGGTCGATTTCAGCCGTGATGCACTCCAGGCGGCGCAACGTGGCATTGGCCGTCTGCACAACACCGTGCGCAAGCTCCGCTATGCAATGAAAGACGCTGCCTCGGCGGCGGGGACGGCCGTTTTAGCTCAGGTTGGCGGTCTGGATGACTACCGTGAGGATTTCCAGGCGGCGATGGATGACGATTTTAACACTCCACAGGCGCTGGCGACCTTGTTCGAGTTTGTCAAGGAAGTCAACCGTCATCTGGACGAGAATCCGCATCACGCTATGGGCACATTGGCGGCGATGGACCGCATCTTCCGCGATTTGGGGGGCAAGGTTCTTGGCATTGTGCCCGACGACCTGGAAGAGCGCGAAGGCGGGGCGACCGTCGCAGGTTTGGTGGCGTTCTTGCTGGAACTGCGGCAGCAGGCCCGTGAGGCGCGGGAGTGGGGCCGGGCGGATGCTATCCGCAGCCGTCTGGCGGAACTGGGGATTCTCATCGAAGACGGCCCCGACGAGACGACATGGCGGCTGGTCTGACGAGGTAACGCCCGTGCGCGAGTGGCTCTTCGGGCGGCAGGCGGTTCACGAATCGCTGCGCGCCGGACGCCGGCAGCCCACGCGCTTGCTCTTGCTTGAGGGCGCCGCCCGCGCGCCCATCATCGACGCGATTACGGCCGCAGCGCAGCAACGGCGCATCCCTATCGAGAAATGTTCCCGCCAGCTTCTCGAGCGCACCCTTGGCCACGAGGAACACCAGGGCGTGGCGTTGGAAACCTCCGCTTATCCCTATGCCGACGTCCACGCCATATTGGACCTGGCCCGCGCACGACAGGAACCTCCGTTGCTCTTGCTCCTCGATTTGATTCAGGATATTCACAACCTGGGAAGTTTGTTGCGCACCGCCGAGGCTGTGGGTGTGCACGGTGTTATGATTCAGGAGCGCCGCGCGCCCGGCGTCACCCCCGCTACGGTCAATACCTCGTCGGGGGCCGTGGAACATCTCCTTGTGGCGCAAGTAACCAACCTGGCGAAAGAAATCGAGCGGCTCAAGGCGCTCGATGTGTGGATTGCCGGATTGGAAGATGCACCCGGCGCGCGATCCTACGTGGAGACGAACATGACGTTGCCGCTGGCCATCGTCGTGGGTAGCGAGGGCGCGGGACTGCGGCGACTGGTTCGCGAGCGTTGCGATTGGTTGGTATCCATCCCTATGCGCGGACAGATCAATTCGCTCAACGCCGCCGTCGCCGGCTCATTGGCTCTCTACGAAGCCTTGCGCCAGCGCGCTTTATAGTTCCAACACCATCTGTACCAGGGAACGGTGCAATTTGAAGCCCACATCGTACAGAGCTTGCGCCAGCACTTCCTGATCGGCGATAAGTGCGATCACCGGCCATGGCGCAAACTGCCGCGTTGTGTGTAGCGCTTGCGCGACAATCGCTCGCGCGCCAGTTTCCCCCATTTGTGAGTGAACGAGCATATCCCAAACGTGAAACCGGCTACGCCTGTCGGTTTTGACGCGTAAGGCCAGCCGCGCCTCGGTTTCGCCGTGCAGCCAGGCCTCTTCGCGCTCGCCGGAAAACCACAGATCGAGCTTGCGTTCGAAGCCACCGTAGGTGTATTCGTTAGGCCGGATTTCGAGCACCCACTTCTGGCGTCGACTGTAGATTTCGTCGGCCAATCGCATCCACAGGAGACGATCCTTTGGCTTGCTGGCCCGCCATACTAAAGCTGTGTCCATCCCGTTGGGCCAGGTGACGTTCGCCGGCCGGAGGAGGTGCAGTTGCCGTCCCACCGCCTCGAAGCCTATGCGCGCATACAACCCACATGCCACGGGGTTGTCCCCCCGCACCTCCAGGCCGATCCACCGCGCGCCTTGTTGCTGTGCCGCGGTAACAGCCGCTTCGACCATCGCGCGCCCGATGCCCATCCCCCGGTACTCTGGGTGAACGACCACGTTGCCGATCATCTGGCCTCGGCTGCGGCTTGGGAGCGCGTAGCGCAGCGATAGATTGCCGACAATGCGCCCTTCTTCGACCCACACAAAGCCGGTTGGTTCCAGGTCTGTGCTCAGTCCCATTGAAGACAACGCACGACGCTGTGCAGCCTGGCGCATCTGCGTTAGCATCTTCAGCCCTTGTGGGTCTAGCTCGTTCTCAAAGCCGAGCGCAATCAGATCGACAATCGCCAGCGCGTCCCGTTGTGGATCCACCGGCCTGACGCCGCTGTGCGCTCTCACGTTAACTACTGTCATCTCTACTGTTCCTGTTGTCGAAGGCTCTTTTGGGTTTCGGTCTATCCAGGTTAGGTGAAATTATACCATTTTGAGCGAAGTTTGCTTCAGCGCGTAGATTGCGTTAACTGCGCCTCAGTCTATAATGAGAAAGAATCAAAGCAGGCCGTCAAAAGTAGCGCCTTGACTTGCAGACTTTGGACGTTCGACTTTGAACTTTCGACTTACATTCGAGGAGGAAACCCGATGAAACAAATTCGCGTGTGGTTGTGGGCGGCGTTGTTGGGGACGCTTATCTTGACCGCGTGTACCGACCTAACCCTGACCCCACAGACTGTCGACGCACCGGCGCCGAACACGCCTACTCCTGTCACCCCAACAATGACGCCTTCGCCGACGCCGGAACCACAGGCGGCTTTGGTCAACGGACAGCCCATTCTCCTCGCCGATTACGAGCGCGAGGTAGCACTCTACGTGGAATCGATGGCGGCGGCGGGCCAGGACACCTCCACCGCTGAAGGCCAGGATGCGTTGGAGCAGGGACGCACGCTGGTATTGGAAATGATGATCAACCAGGTACTGATTGAGCAGGCTGCCCAGGCTGCGGGCGTCACCATCACCGATGAAGAACTCGACAGCACCATCCAGACGCTCCGTGAGGAAACCGGGGAGGAGGCGTTCCAACAGTGGCTCACCGATCAGGGCATGTCATCGGAGGAATTCCGCGTCCGGCTGCGCCGCGATATGATCGCCACGCAGATGGCCAACCGCGCCGTCGAGGCTGTGCCCACGCACGGCGAGCACATCCACGCGCGACACATCCTTGTCAACACCGAGGAGGAGGCGCTTCAAATCCTTAGCCAACTCCAGGCCGGCGACGACTTTGTGAGCCTGGCGCGTACGTATTCGCAAGATACCAGTACCCGCGATACCGGCGGCGATCTTGGCCTCTTCCCGAAGGGGATCCTGATTGCCCCGGAAGTGGAGGCGGCGGCTTTCGCCCTCCAGCCAGGGCAGTTCAGTGATGTAATCCAGAGCAGTATGGGGTACCACATCGTCCAGCTTGTTGAAAGAGTCCCTGATATGGAAATCGACCCTGAGCATATGCGCCTGCTGCGCGAAAAAGCCTCCCGGGAGTGGCTGGAAGGACTGCGCGCAGCAGCGACCATCGAACGTTTTGTTTCATCCACACCGTAGGAGAGAACCATGGGAAGCAGAGATCGGTTGTTCAATGTTCTAAGTCTGGTGATGCTGGCTTTGACCCTCATCACGGTCCTTTGCTATATCATGATCGCGATCAATCCCTACCTGCCTTTCAACCCCTTCCCGCCGCCCCCGCGGCAGATTGCCGTCGTCGCCACCAACACGCCGTCCCCGACGCCGGAGAGCCTGCCGATAGCAACGTGGACGCCGACCCCCACGCCCACCATCACACCAACGCCGCCGGCAACTTTTACACCGACGCCGACCCGCACACCGACCCCCATCACACCGTCCGCCACGCCGACGAACACGCCGACGCCGACGCCGCGCGTTACCCGTTCACCCTGGCCCTTCACCTATGAGATTGTGTACGAGACGCCGCTCTACGGCTGCAACTGGTTGGGGATCGCTGGCACCGTCGTCGATATCGACGGTAATCACCTGCGCGGCTATCCCATTCATGTCTGGGGCGGCGGCATCGACGTGGTTGTCAACTCCGGCGACAAACAAAACTACGGCGATTCGGGATGGGAGCAGTTCCTCCTCAACAATCCGCAGGAACTCAGAGGCGTGTTCCGCGTGCAGATTCATGACAAGAACAACCCGAATCATCTGCCGGTTTCACAAGAGATTGCCCTGGATTTCTCTGGTCTTTGCTCGCAATCGCTGGCGGTGATCACTTTTACCAAGAATCATTAGGTCGTGCATGGGGACGCTGTACATCGTTGGCACGCCTATTGGCAATCTGGAGGACATCACCTTGCGCGCAGTGCGCATTCTCCAGGATGTGCAGCTCATCGCGGCGGAAGACACGCGTAAGGCGCGTATTCTGCTCGCCCGCCACGCGATCCGTACGCCGGTCACGTCCTTTTTTGAGGGAAATGAACGTTACAAGCTCGACGCGATTCTGGAGACGTTGACCGTCAGCGATGTGGCGTTGATCTCGGAAGCTGGTATGCCCGGCATCTCTGATCCGGGCTACCCGTTGATCCAGGCCGCCATCGCGCAGGGGATTCCGGTCGTTCCGGTCCCCGGTCCATCGGCGCACACGGCGGCGCTGGTCGTGTCGGGTCTGCCCACGGATAGCTTCTGCTTTCTGGGATTTCTACCCCGCAAGAAGTCCGAGCGGGAGGCGCGCCTCGCGGAAGTGGCGGCGCTCCGGGCAACGCTGGTGTGTTACGAAGCCCCGCATCGCCTGCGCGCGACGCTCGAGGCGCTGTATGCTGTCTTGGGCAATCGCACCATCGCCTTGTGCCGCGAGTTGACCAAGCACTACGAAGAGGTCTGGCGCGGCGACGTGGCGGGCGCGTTGGTCCACGTTGCAGAAATCCCGCCGCGTGGCGAGTACACGCTTGTGATCGCCGGCGCGCCGGAGGATGCGGCCCGGTGGGGGACTGAGGAAGTGTGCATGGCCCTGGCAGATCGCATCGCGGCAGGGCTTTCGCGGTCGCAGGCCGCGCGCGAAGTCGCCGCGTTGTCCGGTTGGTCCCGGCGCGATATTTACGCTTTGGAAACATAACCGCGAAGAAAGCATTAACCGGATCATCAATCAGAGGCAATATCATGATTCTCGATACGCTCCCCTATGTTGAAGCGCGCCCATACTTATTGAAAAACAGGATTCAACACTATGCCTGGGGTACCCGTGGGGACCAGGCCTTTATCCCGAATCTACTAGGTTTTCAACCGGAACCCGAATTACCGTATGCTGAATTGTGGATAGGCGCTCATCCCAAAGCCCCATCCAACATCGTGGTTGGGGAAATGGGAATCCCTTTGGATCAATGGATCAATGCATACCCGGTACAAATTCTGGGAAGCAAGATCGCGAACAGGTTTTCAAATAAACTACCCTATTTATTTAAGGTACTATCTGCGGGTGAATCCTTATCCATACAAGTGCATCCCAACAAGGCACAGGCAAACGCTCTGCATCTGCATGATCCTATACACTATCCCGATGCGAATCACAAACCCGAGCTAGCCATCGCACTTGATTCGTTAACGGCCTTGATGGGGATCAAGCCCTTTGCTGATATTCAAGAAACCCTAAGCCGTTACCCGGAGATCGCTAATTTTATCGGAAAAAGCGTGTGCGCCAGCGTGCTTAGTCCGGCGCCTTTAGGCTCCCGAAAGCAGCAGACACTCATCCAGACTTTGTTCTCGACGCTGATCAAGAATTCCATTGACTACCAGAAAGAATTAGTGCGTGCTATTGAGCAGTTAGCTGAACGGCTGAGCAAATCTTCTTCCTTGGAAGAGATTGAGATTCTCTTTCTAAGTCTTCGGGCAAAGTATACCGGGCCGGATGTGGGACTCTTCGCGATGTTCTTGTTGAATTTGGTTCACCTTACGGAGGGGCAAGGACTCTTCACCGATGCAGGGACTCCGCATGCGTACATAAAAGGCAATATTGTTGAATGTATGGCTAACTCTGACAATGTTGTGCGTGTTGGTTTGACGGATAAATTTACGGATCCTGAAAATCTGATCAACGTCATCGATTATACTCCTGCTTCCCTTTCGGTCTTGGGAAATGATCCGGATGTAGAAGAAAAAATATATCAAACGCCTGTCTCTGAGTTTCGTGTCAGTAGACTAACACTCAGTTCGTCAACGACGCGACAAGAGACGACTGAAAATAAGCTCAAGTTGTTTTTGGTGACTAAAGGCAAAGTTGTTGTGGGTTGGAACACTAGTTCCGAAGATGGCAGGATTATTTTGCCGCAAGGTCAATCTATCCTGATTCCTGCTTGTCTGCGTGAATTCCAGTTGAGCACGGAAGCATCGGTCGAACTGTTTAGGGTCGAAGTCCCGATTTTTGATTGAGGTGGCTGGATATGCATCTGGAAGCGTAAGATTCAATACAAAAGCCCCACTGATCCCAGTGGGGCTTTGTGTTGTTTTTGGGATGATCTGCGTGTATCTGCGCAAATCAGCGTCCCAAGATTTGCCGCTATTATATTCCCGCGCGTTGCGCCGCGACCGTCTGTACCTCTTTGAGCAGCGTTTGCGCGCGCGCGTCAATGGCGTTCAGTTCGGTGAGCCAGGTGTCTTTCTGGACTGCATCCTGGAGGCTGGCGGCGTTGACCCGCACGTTGAGCGCCGCGCTTTGGATACTCGCCATCGCCATCCACGCGGCGGTGGCGGCATCGGAAGCCGCGTTGACGTTGCCCTTGCCGGCGACGAGCAGCGCGAGTTCCAGCGCCTCAAGCGCCGCCCGCGCCGTCGCCAGCGGAACTTCGGTGGCGTGGGCCGTCGCGGTCTGGATTGCCGCATCGCGGGCGCGTTGTTCTTTCTCGGTGACCTTGGGCAGTTTGTAAGCTGCCATGACTGCGTCGAAGGCGGCGCTGTCCTCGTCCATAGCGGCGGTGAGCACGGCACGGAGTTTCTCCGCCCGCGTCACGGCCTCGGCGGCTTCGTCTTGCACGTCGGCGTAACGGCGTTTGCCCACCGTCAGCCGCCCGACCATCGCCACGAGCGCCGCCGCCAATGCGCCTGCCAGCGCCGCGACTGCGCCGCCGCCGGGCGCGGCAGAGTTCGCCGCCACCGCGTCCAAAAAGCCGACCGGCGCGCCTTCGTCAAGCGCCGCGAGTTTGTTCTCCAGGATTTGTCCCGGCTCAAAGAGGTCGAGCTGCAAGTGCCACTGCGCCGCGTCGACGAGCGCCTGCTGCGGAATCAGCCCCACCAGCTCCGTGTGCGTGACCGCGACGCCGTAGCGCGCCGCCTCGCTGCGGATCGTTTCCACCACGCGGTGGATCGGCGTCTGCGTGAAGTTGGTCAGGTTCATCGAGACCTGCGCCTGCCCCGCGACGAGCAGTCCCATCGCTTTGACGTAGCGGTAGCCGCCGTTGGAGTGGCGCAACGCCCGCGCGATCTTCTGCGCGATGCTGACATTGTCTGTGTTGAGGTAAGTGTTGAACGCCACCAGGAAAGGCCGCGCGCCGATGATCGTCGCCCCGGCCTTGCCCACCGCCGCCGGTCCGAAATCCGGGTCGCGGGCGGGGTTCTTGCCGATCTCGGCCTTGAGCGCCTCATATTCGCCGCGCCGCACGTCTTCGAGATTGACGCGCTCCGGGCGCAGCGCTGCCTGCTCGTACAAATACACCGGGATGCCCAATTCCTCGCCCACGCGGCGGCCCAGGTCACGGGCGAGCGCCACACAATCCGCCATCGTCACGCCGCTGACCGGCACGAACGGCACCACGTCCGTCGCGCCCAGCCGGGGATGTTCGCCGCGATGCACGTCCAGGTCGATCAACGCCGCTGCGGTCTTGATCCCCTGGAACGCGGCTTCCTGCACGGCGCCCGGCGGCCCCACCAGTGTCACCACCGAGCGGTTGTGGTCCGCGTCGGATTCGACGTCCAGCACGCGCGCGTCAGGCACGGCTCGCATTGCCTCCACGATCGCCGCAATCACGTCGGCGCGCCGGCCCTCGCTAAAGTTGGGGACACATTCGACTAGCGTTTTCATACTACCACACGTGGGGGAGGGGCGGTTTGGGGGGTTCTTCGGCGGTTGCGGCTGTGCCGGAGACTTCTTCGGCTTCCAAATCGATGATCTGGGCTGTAGGTGGAACCCTCCACGTCGATGAAGCCGGTTGCTCTTCGTCCTGCGGTGCGGCGCTCATTTCGAGTTGGTCCTTTGCCTGGTGTTCGGTTACCAGGGCCGGCGGGCACACATCGACAAAGAGCCGCATCCCGATCAGGAAAATCGTCAGATCATCCAATGCACCGATTCCTGGAAATGCCAAACCCGAGACAAGGTCCACGGGTGAGATGACGTAGAGGAGCGTGAGAATGGGGATGATCTTGGTGACAAATGGGACGCGCTCATCCCATAACAATTCCCAGGCCAGGCGGAAATGGCCGAAGAAGTCTTTCAACCATCCCATCAACGTGCCCACGTCACCGGCGCGCTCCGGGTATTGCATTTTATCGTCGGACATCATGCCTCCTTTGTCAACAGATTTAACGAGTGAACTTAAGAGCATTATAGTCAGGGCTGCGTAAGGGGCAAATCGGTTTGTGGGAAATGGTATCCCTGATTATAATAGGATTACGTTGAGGGGGCGGGTCGGTTGCAGAAAAAGACGCCTTCCTGTCGCTGGCGTTGCGCCAACAATCTGGACCTGCACGCAGAGACGCTGTTGGGGAGGTGTTGGTGGTAGTTGAGTGCGTTAAAGAAAATTGTTAAGAGTTGTCACGCCGTGTAGTTCGTAGATGCAGAGAGTAAAGTTTGCTACTTAAGAAAGAGACCTTGCATGTGATTACACAGCCACGCCTTTTCGAAATTGAGCATGCTCGTGCGCTGGACCTGCGTGTTGCGCCGCGCACCCTGCGCGACTTTGAGAGTCGGGCCTATTCACCTGGCGCGAACGACGCGCTTGCGGAGTTTGTTCGTGAGCACGCACTCGCGCCGACGACGTACACGCTCAGGCCGCTGCCCGAGGAACTCGTCGCGGGGAAGAACACATACGTCTACGACGCGCACACGTATCACACTAAAGTCCCACCGCAGGCCATTGCGCGCTTGATCGAGCATTACGCCGCGCCGGGAGGGCTGGTGCTTGATCCGTTTTGCGGCTCGGGGATGACCGGCGTGGCGGCGCTGCAAACCGGACGTATCCCCATTCTCATAGACCTCTCTCCGGCGGCGACCTTTATTGCGTTCAACTTCGTCACGCCTATGGATGCGGCGCGCTACAGAGCAGCGTTCGAAGCCGTTCTCGCGGCCACGGCAGATGAGGCGTTAACGGTATACGGCACACACTGTCGCACGTGCGGTAAACTGGTACCGATGAACTATATGGTGTGGAGTTATGGCTTGCTCTGCAAGCACTGCCACCAGGAATTCGTGCTGTGGGACGTGGCCCGCGACGAACACGCCGACGTGCGCAAAAGCAAAATTAAGACGGAATTCGCGTGCCCTCATTGCGGCAAACTCTTAAAAAAAAGCCATCTGCACCGCACGCAACCCTATCCGGTGCAAGTGGGCTATCATTGTTGCGATTCCGACCGGCGCGAGTCCACCGCCACGCCCGATGCACACGACCTGGCGCTGCTCAAGACGTTGGAGGTGGACGGCGTCCCCGGAGAATTATGGTATCCTACCAACGCCTTTCTACCGGGACTCAACACGCGGCAGCCGGTTTCGCACGGGCTGACCTCGATTGACGCCTTGTATACCACGCGGCAACTGCGGGTGATGGCGCGCTTGTGGGACATCGCCCGCCGTTGGCCCGACGCAGAGGAGGGGGTGAAACTGATGTACACCGTCACCTCGCTTTACCAGCGGGTCACGCAACTGTCGGAATTCCGCTTTTGGGGCGGCAGCAGCAACACCGCCAATTACAACGTGCCGATGATTTTCAACGAGCAGAACGTCTTCCAGGTCTTCGAACGGAAGGCCAAGACGATCCAGAAATACTTTGCGACCTGGAATCCGTTGCCCGCTGGCCCGTTCTGTATCTCCACGCAGAGCGCGACGGACTTGAGCGCCATACCGGACGGTACGATTGACTACATTTTCACCGATCCGCCCTTTGGCGGCAACATCAACTATTCGGAGATGAACTACCTGTGGGAATCCTGGTTGGGCGTCTTCACAAACGTTGAGAAAGAGGCGATCATCAACCGCGTGCAGGGGAAATCGCTGGACGAGTATCGCTCCCTTATGACGGAAGCGTTCGGCGAGATGCAGCGTGTGCTCAAACCGGGGCGCTGGCTCACCGTGATGTTCCACAACTCGTCGGCCAAAGTCTGGGCGGCGCTCCAACAAGCATTGGCCGCCAGCGGCTTCAGCATCGAGACCACCCAAACGCTCGACAAAAAGCACGGGACGTTTAAACAGTTCGTTTCGCCAAATGCTGTTGGTTACGATTTGTTACTCCATTGTCAGAAAGAAGCCCACACAACTTCTGCTGCGCCCGCCCTGCGTAACAACGGTGCGACCAAAGCCGCGATCCGCGCGTTTGTGAAGAACGCTCTCACCCAAACGCCTGAAGACTTCGTCGTTCATTATCTGCACGTCGAACGGGAAGATGAAGTGGATAGCCGCAAGCTGTATGCGCTGTGGCTCAAAGCACGGCTGGAGGCCGAAGAGATGATTGACGTCAGTTATGAAGAGTTCCGTAAGATACTCGTAGATGTTGTGCGGTCAGAAATCGCCAATCAACGTGGTCAAGGGAGGATGATATGAAACGCCCAGACACACGTCCAGCCTTTTCGGCAGCCGAGCTAACGGCGGCGCACCGGTTTCTCGCGTCCAGAGTTGCTGTCATGATGGGGCGGAAGTTCGAGGAAGGCGATTGGGCCTACGTCTACTGCGCCGCCAAGGGCATCCCCAACGAAGGATGGAGCAATCTCCACATAGACGTGATGCACGGCGCGCTGGGCGTGGAGCACAAAATGCTCTGCGTGAGGTCAGGGAAATCCATAAAGGAATACTGCGGAACACAACTTATGCACCCTGCGGCGACGCGCTCTATCCGGATTCCTACAACCGAAGGGGAGCCGACAGTGATAGCGCGGGAGATTCTCCAACAGTATGCCGACCTGATTGAGCAGCGGCGGCAAAGGGTCGCCCAAAACACACCTGATGCAGAACCGGATATGCGCACCGGCTGGCTGCTGTGGCAAGGCGACTTGGTGGAATTCCTGTACTTCGAGACGGACATGCTGCCTCCCAACCCAGACGATTACTGGGCGGAATGGCACGAACGCAGAAGCGGCAACCGGAAACCGAGCAAGAACCTGTGGGTGTACGAGAACGCAACCGGCATCAAACGCTACTCCATTACGACCAGCGCGGGCGCGAAGATTCAGCCTTATTTCGACGTGCCGCCGCCGAACGATCCTAACCTCTATTACTTCTGTGTACAGGGCGAGGAAGTCGAGAATAACCTGATTCGCGTGTGGGTCACATCAACGACGGCACTTATCCTCAACGAACTCCTGGGTGATACGCACACGGATACGGTCAGCGCGGCGATTATCGAACGCGCCAATGCAGCCCTCGTTCTCCGGGAGAAACCTACCGAACCTGCTATAGAGGCGGAACTGGCAAAACCGCTCTACATCACCCGCGAGGCGTATGCCGCTTTGCGGAAAGCCTTTGCCGGTGTGAGCGACGAGCACAGGATGCAACGATTTGTGCAATTTGCGGTGCAGTAAAAGGGGACTGCTATGCCCTTTTTGATCGACGGACATAACGTGATCGCCGCTCTGCCGGATATCGATCTGGAGGACCCAGACGATGAGGCCAAACTGGTCGTGAAGCTGCGCGCCTGGAGCGGGCGCGAGCGGCGCAAGGCCATTGTCGTTTTCGACGGCGGCATTCCGGGCGGGCCATCACGGGTGCTTTCTTCGCCGGAAGTGCGCGTCGTCTTTGCGGCGCGGCATTACAGCACGGCGGACCGCATCATCAAGGAGCGGTTGAGCGCGCTGCCCGATGCACCCAACTGGACGGTGGTTTCGTCCGATCGCGAGGTGCTGGACAACGCGCGGATGACCGGCGCAAAGACGCTGTCGGCGCAGGAGTTCGTGGAGCGGCTGAACCAAACGTTGGAAGTGGAGAAGGAAAAGCCGGAAGGCGTGCCTGCGGTGGAAGTGGAAGCGTGGTTGGAGGTCTTTGAGGCTCACGCTGCGGCAGAGGATAACGCTGTATCAGCGGCATCTGTTGCACCGGAGGTCGCACCCGTACCGGAGCCGGCGCCGCCCGCCGTGCATGCCGTTTCCAAGAAGCAAGCGCAGCGAGCCAAACAGCGCGCGTTGGAACAGGCCACACCACAGATGCCGCCATCGCGCACTACGCGTTCCATCGCCGAGCAAATGGGGGAATCTCTACCTCCGCCGCCCAAACGGGAAAAGCCTGCCGGGTATGGAGGAAAGCCTGATGAGGTCTCCCCCGAAGAGGTGGAATCCTGGCTGGAAGTCTTTCACGATGCGCCGGAGAGTGTTCCACCGCCAGAATCCAAACCTCAGGCAAAACCGCGCCAGCCCAAACCGCCGGTCGTGAAAAAGCACGGGGCGCTTTCTGCTGAGGAAGTTGAAACCTGGCTGGAGATTTTCGGCGGCGAACCTGAAGCCTCTGTTTCTTCGCCCGCGGCAACGCCGGAAAAGCCGGGCAAGCGTCAACCTGCGGCGGACCCATCCAAGCCCTCGCAGACCAGGCTGGTCAAGCGCAAGCGGCAACTCATTCCGACGAAAGATGAGGAGCCAAGCGGCCTCTCGAACGAAGATGAGGAACTGTGGCTGCGCCTATACGGCCATGGCGACCGTTGAAGATTTCGAACCAGCAAATGGAGTAGATTTTTTGTCAGCCACAAAAATCTGCTCAATCTGCTCAATCTGCTGATAAAAACATACGACCTATTCCACAAGCCCCAACAAATCCGCCGTAGACGGCAACACCAGGTGCGCGCCGGCCCGCCATAACTCGGCCTCTTCGCCGAAGCCACAGAGCACGCCAATCGCCCATGCCCCTGCGCGCCGCCCCGAAAGGATGTCCATGGTTGTATCGCCGACCATCACGCAGACCTCCGGCGATAGCCCCAACTGTTTCGCCGCGTACAGTACCGGTTCTGGATGCGGTTTGAGGCGCTTCGTCGTCGCGTTGGTCACGGTAAGTTTAAAGAAATCAGTGAGGTCATGTTGTCGTAAGAATTCGGCGGCATCCTCGGCGGAGCGCGTCGACACCACCGCCAGCGTCGCGCGTTCGGCCAGATGTGCCAACAGCGGCTTCACCCCTTCGATGAGGCGAAACGTGGGATGGGTGTGTGCGTGCATCATGCGCCGGACGCCGAAGAGCACAGCGTCCAGTCCCACCATATCGACTGCCGTTATCGCGTAGTTCATCGGCGTTTCCCCGGCCATGACCATGCGCCGGGCCAGGCGGCGTGCGCGCGCGTCGCCGAGGAAGCGCAGTCGCTGCGCCAGCCTCTCCACCGTTTGATCGTCGGTGTCCATCAGCGTGCCGTCTAAATCGAAGAACCAGCCCTGAATTTTGTCGAACGGAATTGGTGTTGGCATTGTCTGCTCCGAAAGCCCCCCTCGATTCTACATCGTTTGCCCGTATTCTAGCACGGGTCGCCTCCTCGTCCAATAGGCGAGATGGCTTGGGACGATAATGTCCGTCGTTAACGGGCCGTCGTTGACGATCTCCGCAGTTTGGTGGTTTCTTCCGCCGGTGTTATAATGATTTTAGACGGATCGACCGCGAGGTTGGCAAAAGGAAGTGGGAGGTGTCGTATGGGCGTTTTGGCTGCTTATCGAGGTGTGGTTGAGAAAAACGGGCTAGTGCGCTTGCGCCGGTCTGCTGAAGCGCGTCTTCTGCCTCCAGGCAGTGAGGTGTTGGTGATTGCCACGCAGGCCCAGACTGTCCCTGATCTTGAAGAGCAAGAGCGCCGTCTGGCCGCCCTCTCTCCCGAGGAATGGCGACGACCGTTTGAGGAATACGAAGCCATTGCTGCGCGCGAGTTCGCTGATACGGATGTCGCCGATATAAGCGATGACGAGTTAGTGGCATTAATTCACGAGGCACGCCAAGAGATCGATTGATGCACGCAGTTGTGGATACCAACTTGCTTCTCAGAATGGCGGCCTCCGGCCAACAGTTGCCATTGTATCGGGCATGGCGTCAAAGGGAGTTCACTCTGGTTGTTTCGTCTGCGGTAGTGGATGAATTTGCGGGTGTGATGGAACGACCAAAGGTGCAGCGTTTTCTATCTCCCGGTAAGGGGCGAGCGTTTGTGGCGTTGTTGCGTTCTTTGGCGCTGTTTATCGATCCCGCCGTCGATTTCCCTTCCTGCCGCGATCCCAAAGACGACATCGTGATTGCTACGGCTGTAGCCGCCGCTCCCTGTTTCCTGGTGACATCTGACCGTGACCTCTACGATGACGCCGACTTGGTCGCCAGGCTGAATGTATTGGCCGTCGAGGTCGTCCAGGTGGGCGAGTTTCTGGCCAGACTCCATTCGTAAAAATCCCCCTATGTCTCGTTCTCTCCCGGATACAGCGATTGCAGCAGCGACTCCGCCACGGCCCGGTTGATTTTGCGGAACTGCCCCTCGGTCTCCAGCATCACGATCCCCATGTCGGTCAGTTGCTCCACCAGCCGCGCGGAGCGCGTGTAGCCAATGCGCATGCGGCGTTGCAGCAGGGAGACTGACGCCCGGTTTTCAGCCAGGAAAATCTCCACGGCGGTGGGCAGCAGTTCATCCTCGAATTGGCCGGCAAGTTTCGTCTCTTCCTCGAAGTCGGGGAAGAGCGCCGGTTGGGCCGGTGCGATCTCGTCGGTGTAGGCGGCAGCCATCGGTTTGGGGAAGTCCACTTGCCGCGGTGACTTGCCCGGCTCTACGGCTTTGCGCCAAAAATTGATCAGGCGATCCAGCTCGTGGTCGGAGACAAAAGCCCCTTGCAGGCGCAGCGGTTGGCTGGCGTCCGGCGGCATGAAGAGCATATCGCCGCGTCCCAAGAGCCGCTCCGCCCCCGGCATATCCAGGATCACGCGCGAGTCCACCGACGAGGCCACGGCAAAGGCCACCCGCGAGGGGAAGTTGGCCTTGATCAGCCCCGTCACCACGTCCACGCTGGGGCGCTGTGTGGCGATGATGAGGTGGATGCCCGTAGCGCGCGCCATCTGCGCCAGGCGGCACAGCACGCGCTCTGTCTCTTCCGGTGACTGGAGCATCAGGTCGGCCAACTCATCCACCAGCACGGTGATGTAGGGGATGGGGGCTTCGCCTGTCGTTTTGCTCACGCGTTGGTTGAAGTCCTCGATGTTGCGTGAGCCAACTTGTGCGAAGCGACGGTAACGGCTGTCCATCTCGCGCATCACCCACTTCAACGCGGGTACGACCCGTTCTACGTCCACGATCACCGGTGACAATAGATGGGGAATGCCGTTGTACTGCGTCAGTTCGACCCGTTTGGGATCGACCATCAGCATCCGCAGCGTGTCCGGCGTGTTTTGCAACAGCAGCGCCGCAATGACGGAGTTCACGCACACCGACTTGCCCGCGCCTGTCGCGCCGGCGATGAGCATGTGGGGCATCGCGCGCAGATCCGCCGCCACCGCCTGCCCGGAGACATCCTGTCCCAGACCCAGGCGTAGACGGCCCTTGAGCTTGTCGAAAGCCTCTGATTCCATGATGTCGCGCAACGAGACCACAGCCGGCTCCTCATTGGGCACCTCAATGCCCACCAGCCCTTTGCCGGGGATCGGGGCCTGGATGCGGATGCTGCGTGCCGAAAGCGCCAGCGCCAGATCATCCGCCAGGCTGGTGATCTTGCTGACTTTGACCTTGGTTGTACGTCCGGTACGCGCCGTGACAAAGAGCGGTTCCGTGCCAAACTGCGTGACCACCGGCCCCTGGTTAATTTCACGCACGCGCACGGGCGCGCCCAGGCTTTCCAGCGTCTTCTCGATGACGCGGACTTGTTTGCGGATCAGGTCCTCGCTGTAGTATTGCTCGCTGCCCTCTTCCAGCACATCGACAACGCTCGGCAAGCGCCACGCCTGCGCCCCTACCACCAGCGTCGGCCCTTCGAATTCCAGAGCGCCGTTGCCGTTCGTGGGACGGGCTGCCACGTTAATGCGGATTTCATCCTCTTTCTTCTTGCGGCCTGGCGCTGCTTTCGACGATTCCGCTTCGGCGCCGCCACCGAGGATTTTCGGACCGGCAGGGGGGCCTGTCGGCGTCATCGCGTCAGGCGGCAGGGACAGTTGCGTCACATCCCACGGCGGGATATTCTGCTGTCCAGTGGTTCGCCGCCTCTCGGCGAGCTCGCTCAGCAGGCGGACCGCGTCGGCGGGCGAGATGCCGGCGATGAACGTCACGATGACCATCCAGACCAGGATGAGGAAGATTGTGGCGCCAACTTTGCCGAGCGCCTTGACGCTCACATCCAGCATCAACGCGCCGATCAATCCGCCGCCGCTGCCGCCTTCCCCCAGACGGTAGAAGTTGATCTGCGGCCACGCAAAACTGGTGATGAGATGCAGCGTCATCAACGCGACAAAGAATCCGGCGATCACGCCTACGATCTGTTCAGGATCGATTTTTGGAAGGCGATCCTCGAAGCGGCGCAGGATGAGCCACAGTCCTACTCCGCCGAAGAACAGCGGCACGACGTACATTCCCCACCCGAACGTCTGTGCCAGGAGCGAAATCCACCATTCGGTCAGCGCGCCCTGCTGCGCCGAGATAAAGCTCAGGATTGTGAGCAGGGCCAGGAAAAACAGGATCCAGCCAACAATGTCCAGCTTTTGCTCGGCGCTCAGGCGATTCCACAGCGATTCGCGCGGTTTCTTGCGCGTGGTGCGCCGATTGCCCGATGACGAGCGCCCGCGTGACGTGGAGCGGCCGTTTGAGCGTGAAGAAGTGCTTCTTTTCGTCATAATCTCTATGTCTCGTTATCGTTTTGGCCCTAGCGCAGCTTCGATGGCTTCGCCCACCGAGCGCACCGGGATCAGGGTTAACCCGTCGGGCGGGCGCAACTGCTTGCGCTGCATGCTTCGCGGGATGACGATCTTGGTGAAGCCCAGACGCGCAGCCTCGCTCATCCGGGATTCCAACTGGCTCACCGAACGCACTTCGCCGGAAAGTCCCACTTCACCGACCACCGCTATGTCCGCCGGAACGGGCTGGTCGCGCAGACTCGAAGCCAGCGCCACCGCCACGGCGAGGTCGGCGGCCGGCTCCTCGATTTGCAACCCACCCACGACGTTGGCGAAGATGTCCTGCTCGTCCAGCCGCAGCCCCACCCGGCGGGTGAGCACGGCGACGGTGAGCAGCAGCCGGTTGAAGTCCAGGCCGTTGACGGTGCGGCGCGGGTTGCCGAAGCTGGTGTGGCTCGCCAACGCCTGAATCTCGACCAGGAGCGGACGCGTCCCTTCCATGGTGACGGCGATGGTCGATCCCGGCACGTTCACCATGCGCTCGGCCAGGAACGTTTCCGAAGGATTGGCGACCTCGACGAGGCCCTTCTCTTGCATCTCGAACACACCCACCTCGGAAGTCGCGCCGAAGCGGTTCTTCACGCTGCGCAGCAGCCGGTAGGTGTGGAAGGGGTCGCCTTCCAGATACAACACCGTGTCGACGATATGCTCCAAGACCTTTGGCCCGGCAATCGAGCCTTGTTTGGTGACGTGACCTACCACGAAGACAGGCACACCGCTTTCCTTCGCCCAGCGTTGAAAGCTGACCGCGCACTCGCGCACCTGGCTCACGCTGCCCGCCGCTGACGTCATATCCTCGTTGTGTACGGTTTGGATGGAATCGACGACCAACGCTTGCGGTGTGGGTTGCATCGCGCCGGCCTGGGCGAGGATGGCGCCGGCCTCGGTTTCCGACAGCAGGTACAGCGGATCGCCCTCAATGCCCAGGCGTTTAGCGCGCATTTTGATCTGCCGGGGGGATTCTTCCCCGGAGACGTAGAGCACGGGATGCTCGGTCGAGCCAAGCGCGGCAGCGACTTGCAGCAGCAGCGTCGACTTGCCGATCCCCGGTTCACCGCCGATCAGCACGATAGAGCCGGGAACCAACCCACCGCCGAGCACGCGAGAGAACTCGTTCATCAGTACCGGAATGCGGTCCACCGCGCCGAGATCGACCTGGCTTAACGGCTGCGGGCGTTGCGCGCTGCGCGGCGCTGATGCTGTTGTACCGCTATCCCCCGTCTCCAGTGGGACTTCAACCAGGGAATCCCACGCGCCGCAGTTGGGACACCTGCCCATATGTCGCGCGTAGCTCCAGTTGCATTGCTGGCAGACCCAGCGACTTTCCCGTTTCGCCATTGAATTGTCCTCCTCCCCTTATTGTACTAGAACATATATTCTATAACAAGGGGTAAAAACCATGAGATCACACGCTTTGTACACCGAAAGGGCCAAAAGACAAGTTGCCGAATCTGATTTGGGTGTGTTTCATTCTCGCACGATGGGGTTTGACAAATTCATCGACTTAGCTATAATGACCCGACAGCCGAACCTTCAAGGGGTCGGCTCATGTTTTGTATTAGGGCCTATGACCATAGGCTTGTGGATCAGGGAGGAAAACGTGTACGCAGTGATCAAATCGGGAGGACACCAGTACAAGGCCAGCGTCGGAAGCGACCTCATTGTCGAGCGGCTTCCGTACCCGGTGGGCGCACAGGTGGAACTGGATCAGGTTTATTTGTTGGATGACGGTGAGCATGTGTTGGTGGGGCAGCCGACGGTCGAGGGCGCGGTCGTGCGCGCTACCGTCATGGACGAATTCCGCGGTCCCAAAATTCGCATCTTCAAATATCGTCCCAAAGAGCGATATCGCCGTCGCCAGGGTCATCGCCAGACTTACATGCGTCTGCGCGTTGACGATATTGTGAAGGGAGCATAGCACAATGGCACGCAAGAAGGCAACTGGAACGAACGGTCGCGACAGTCGCGCCAAGCGGCGCGGGGTCAAGAAATACGGTGGGGAAGCCGTTATTACCGGCAATATCATCGTGCGTCAGGTGGGAATGCATATCAAGCCCGGCGTCAACGTGGGCATGGGCAAGGACTACACCCTCTTCGCAATGGCCGATGGGCGCGTCAAGTACGACGTTGTCCACGGGCGCAAGCGGGTGAACGTTGTCGTTGCTGAAGGAGGTGTGGCAGCATGAAACCGCAGATTCATCCCACATGGTATCCCGAGGCGAAAGTCATTTGTGCTTGCGGTGAGGTGTGGACGATTGGCGCGACAGTGCCAGAGTTGCACACTGACGTATGCGCGAAGTGCCACCCGTACTTCACCGGTGAGCAGCGCATCGTGGACACCGAAGGTCAGGTCGATCGCTTTATGCGCCGCCTGCAAGCCCGTGAAGAGGCGCTCCAGCAGCTTGAGCAGCGCAAGTCCGCACGCGTTTCCCCTGAACTGGCCATCAGCACGCTTGAGTTGGGGCGGCGGATGGAGAAAGTGCTGGCCGACGCCGGTCTGGAGAAAGTCGGCGACCTGCTTGCCATTTTGGAAGAGAAAGGCGACGACGGGCTGACCGAAATCAAGGGTCTGGGCCTCAAGGGTCTGGCCGATCTGAAAAAGGGTTTGCGCGCGCGTGGCTACATCCTTCCAGGCGATGAAGTCACCAGGGAAATGGCAACCGCCGCATAGTTTACCGACGAGGCAGGGGACATCCCCTGCCTCGTTTCATTTTCTGTTTTCCACGAGTTTTCTTCTCCGCACGGTTTTGTATTCCCGCCGAATGTGGCCTTTGGGAAGGACAGGGTAAAAATCCATAAGCAGGAGCTTCGTATGAATCAAGACGGTCGTAGCGGATCAATCGAGGTCATCTGTGGGAGCATGTTCAGCGGCAAAACCGAGGAACTCATTCGTCGTTTGCGCCGGGCGGTGATTGCCCGCCAAAAGATTCAGGTCTTCAAACCTGCCATCGATCTGCGCTACACGGATAAGGCCATCGCCTCGCATAACGGGTTGCAGGAGAATGCGATCCCCGTCAACGATAGCGCAGAACTGCTGGCCCATCTGGATGCGACTGCTGATGTCATCGCCATCGACGAGGTGCAGTTTTTTGACGCAGGGATCGTTGACGTGTGCAATACGCTGGCAGATCAGGGTAAACGTGTCATCTGCGCCGGACTGGACATGGATTTTCGCGGAGCGCCTTTTGGCCCGATCCCTCAACTGCTGGCGATTGCCGAGCACGTGGAGAAATTGCAGGCGATCTGCGTCGTCTGCGGTGCGCCGGCCAGCCGCACACAGCGGCTCATCGCCGGCCAGCCGGCCTACATCGACGATCCCGTCGTCCTGGTCGGCGCCAGCGAAGTCTACGAAGCGCGTTGCCGCGCGCATCACCAGACGCCGCAACGCCCTCAACCTGAGGAGCAATAACATGGACATGATCTTACCCAATTCTGTGGAGCGTATCCTGTTGGATGAAGCCACGATCCAGCAGCGTGTCCAGCAAATGGCCGACATCATCAGCACTGACTATGCCGGACTGCGCAACGAGGAGTTTTTACTTGTCGGCGTGCTGAAAGGCTCGTTCATATTCATGGCCGATCTCGCACGGCGGCTCACCGTACCGCATCGCGTCGATTTTATCGCGCTCTCTAGTTACGAGGACAGCGCCGCGGCGACCGGCGCAGTGCGGATGATCATGGATACGCGCGCTGACGTCGCCCGGCGGCACATCTTGATCGTAGAAGACATCGTCGATACCGGCTACACATTGCAATACCTGTACCGCATCTTCGGCGCGCGCCAGCCGGCCTCACTGCGCACTGCCGTCCTCCTGAGCAAACCCGACCGCCGCGAGGTCGAGGTGGCGGTGGATTACCTGGGGTTCCAGATTCCCGACGTGTGGGTGGTGGGGTACGGGCTGGATTACGCCGACCGTTTCCGCACCTTGCCCTACATTGCGATGCTCAAGCCAAGCGTTTACGAGCAGTAGCGGTCAGCCATCAGCAGTCGGCTTTCAGCTAGCAAACTGCTGGCTGAAAGCTGATAGCTGAAGGCTATCTTCAGGAGGTCACGATGTCTCTACTTGACGATGTTGAAAAAGTGTTGATTTCCGAAGCCGAGATCAAGGAGCGGGTTGTCACGCTGGCCGCCGAGATGAATGCGATCTACACCGACGATGATTTGCCCATCCTGATCTGCATCCTCAAGGGTGCGTTTTTGTTCCTCGCCGACTTTACCCGCCATCTCACCTTCCGCCACGAACTCGACTTCATGGAAATCTCCAGCTATGGGCGTGGAACGACCAGTACGGGCACCGTGCGGATTCTGCTGGATCTGGCGAGTGATGTGCAGGGGCGCAACGTGATCATTGTTGAAGATATCGTGGATACCGGCAACACGCTGACGTACATTTTGCGGAACTTTGCCGCCCGTAGGCCTGCCAGCATCCGCGTAGCCACGCTGCTCAGCAAACCGAGCCGCCGTCAAGTTGAGGTGCCGTTGGACTTTGTCGGCTTCGAAGTGCCGGATGAGTTCGTTATCGGCTATGGTCTCGACTTCGCCGAGCAGTACCGCAATCTGCCTTTCATTGGCGTGCTCAAGCCTGAAGTGTATCAAAACTTCTGAAAAAGTTGTCGCTCGCTCAAAAATCGGCTATAATACCCCTCAGTTGGGGGGATATGGATAACAGAAGGTTAAGTGTCGTCAATCTGTTAGTGTGGGGAGGAGCGGGCCTGCTCCTTGTGGGGATCGTGCTAGGCTACCTGAGCCTGGCGCCGAATATCGATGCGCTGTTGCACGCCTCTGATGTAGCTCCGGTAGTCACGGTAGTGGTGACGCCTACCCCAGAAGTCATCGTTCCGCTATTGCCTTTCCAAGAGGAAGCGCCGGTTGAGGATGTTGTTGCGCCAGAGGCCATACCTACACTTGTGCCAGAGATGACCCCCCTCCCCACGATAACTTATGTCCCCTACACGCATCCCGAAGATGCCAACCCTGTCATCACGTATACCTTGCCAGTAGAGGCCATCGAAGAGGGTGTTGTCCCGGTGCGTCTCTTCATCCCGGATATTGACCTGGAAGCGCCGATTGTCCCCACTGGCTGGAAATACATTGAGATTGGAGGTGTGAAGCAGCCGATATGGGATGTTCCCCATCGACGTGTGGCCGGATGGCACGAGACGTCGGCGAAGATCGGGGCGCCGGGTAACACCGTGTTGAATGGGCACAACACGTCGAACGGTGAGGTCTTCCGCGATTTGTACAAACTCGATGTTGGCGCGACTATCCTGATCGAGGCGGAAGATGGCGCGACCTACACGTACACAGTCACCGAGAAACTTCTCCTTCCCGAAGCGGGGCAGCCTGTTGAGGTGCGCATTCAGAACGCACACTATGTCTTACCCACTGCCGATGAGCGGCTGACCCTGGTGACATGCCACCCTTACAACAGCCTGGCATACCGGTTGTTGATCATTGCCCATCCGGTCGCGCTACCGGTAGCTCCATCTGCGCTCATAGAAGGAGATTAATATGAATCTATCCTTTATCCATCGTATTCGGCGTAACCATGCCCTGGAACACGCCACACTTAACCTGCTCGGCAAGCGACATCCCGGCGCACAGGCCATGGGGATATCCGGCCCACGGGGGTTTACGATTTACACATCGCTGACAGCAGAAGAGATCGTTCCGGCGGTGATGGAGGCATTGAAACGGCTCAAAGCCGGCGAAAGCGCGTTGCGCGTGCATCGCAATTGTGGCACGAATACGGTCGTCACCGCGACGTTGACCACGCTGGCGACGCTGTTAGGCATTCGAGGGGAAAAGCCATCCATTGGTAAAACTCTGGAACGATTGCCCCATCTTATTTTACTGAATGTACTGGCCTTGCTGGCGGCCCCCACGCTGGCGGAGTGGGTGCAGGGGACATTCACCACTGATGCCAACGTGGCCGGTATGGAAATCGCCTCGGTGTTTACCGATTATCACCGTGGGTTGCAACGGATTCGCGTCCACACCCGCCAGGTTTACGATGCTGCACCTGCTCTACGGTGAGAATGATCTTCAGCGCGAAGAGGCCCTCGCTTCGATTGTCCAACAAGCAGGTCTGACGCCGGATTTGCGTGACCTCAATACAGAGGTTCTGGCAGGCCCCGTGACAGCCGCCACGCTGCGCCAGGCATGCGGCGCCACCCCCTTTCTCGGCGACGTGCGCATTGTTATCGCGCGCGAAGTGTTGTCGCAGACCAAGGGGCGGGCCGCCCAAGAGATCGACGAAATCGCCGCATATTTGCCAGACCTCCCGCCCACTACAATTCTGATCTTCAGTGAGCGTAAGGCGCTTGCTGCAAAGAACGCCGTCCTGACGCAGGCCAAAAAACTGAACGCAAACATCCAGGCTTTTGCCGTCCCTAACGCGAAAGACCTTTCCCGCTGGATCGTCGAGCGGACGAAAATGCACCGGGGCGCCATCGATTTCCAGGCCGCTGCCTTGTTAGCCCAGAATATCGGACCGAATCTGCGCTTGCTGGATCAGGAAGTCCGCAAGCTGATGCTGTATTGTGGGGAGAACAAATCCATCACCGTCGAGGATGTAAAGGTTATGGCGCCTTATATTCAAAGCGCCGACGTAATCTTCTCTATGGTGGACGCGATCGGTCAACGCGATCCGCGCAATGCGGCGCTCTATCTACACCGGCTATTGGAGGTGGGGGAGCACCCGCTGGGAATTTTCGGGATGATCGTACGGCAGTTCCGGCTGCTAATCCAGGTGCGCTGGTTGGACGATCGTCGGGCCGGCGAGACAGATATTGCCGCCCGGTTGAAGTTGCAGCCGTTTGTCACCTCAAAATTGCGCGCTCAGGCGCAGCATTTCACACCGGAGCAGTTGCGCGCAGCTTATCAGTTACTTGTGGATAGTGACCTCGCCATCAAGCGGGGGTTACTGGAAGCCGAGGCCGCCCTCGATTTGCTGATTGTACAACTGACGAGTCTATAGCGCCACGCTACATCAACGTGGGCGCGCGGTATGGAAACCGCGCTACGCTGTGGGTTGCTCGGCCTTCTCCTGCCCGAGCCAGAAATGGTGGCGCAAAACCCGCGCGGACGGACGTACCAGAATGCCGTTCACCTTGCGGTCGCCGTCGGGCAACAGCGTTGGGTGCACGTAGCAGACATTGGGTTTGTCTCCAAAACGGTCGCGATATCGCTTGGCTGCCTGTGCCAACGTCCCCGCCAGATCTGCCGAACCACCATCGTGCCACAACAATCCTACGTCCATTTTTCCCTCCAATCCCGCCCTCTATCTCTATCTCTCTCCCCATCTCTATCCATCTTCCTACTCTACCTGCCGTGCCAGATACCAGGCATTGAGCGACAAATCCTGGCACAGATCGAAGACGCCCTCCGGGCAACGCACGCGAAAGAAGTACAAGGTCCCTTTCCGCTTCATCTCCGTCCACGCGCGGATGACTGAATGCACGCGGTATTGTTGCCCGCGCCACATGAACCGCTGTGGAAAGTAGTTGTGGTTCCGTGCGATGAGCCGGATCGGTTCACGGCGCGCTGCTAGATTGAATAGCATCAGTCACCTCCCAAAATCCACAAACCTGTGCGGATTGCAAAATTCCACACGCGCCGCTTTTTGACGTCGATCACCTTGCCGATGGGCGCGATGTAGCGTGTCACAATCATCTGCGCGTTGCCTGGTGCAGCGAGCCGCTTCCATACTGTGGATGTCCAGGCGACGTTGTCCTTGCGCCATCCCAGGTGGAACTCGCCGTTGGCTTTCTGGTGGAAGACCTTCAGCGTCGGTCCCAGCAAGTCCGTCCCGATGAAATCCGCGCTAAACTCCGGTTCAGCGCCGTAAGGCAGATACTTGGTCACGATCATGTCCCCTTCGCCAGGCCACTCGGAATTGAAAAAGACGCGCATCACTACCTCGTCGCCTTCGAAGATGCCTTCGTGTTCCATACTGCTGCCGATCACGCCGAGACGGTAGACCTCCCCTGGCCTCAGCGTGTCGATGCACGTCATCACGACGTTGCCCGTACCGGCAATGACTTGACCGGCGAAGGGTGCTTCCGGTTGCAGTGTTGGGTCAAAATCCAGCCCGGATAACACCTTGTTGAGTCGTTCGCGGTTGTCTTTGTGAATCATATATTGCACCCGCTCGGCCATATCACTCATGGCCAACTGGAAGTCGTCATCTAGGCCGGCCTGCTCACTGAGCACCTGGAGTAGCAACACCAGACCGTTCTCGTGATCGATGTTATACTGGCCGTGCAGATAGTGGATGGTTTGTACGACGCGCCGCTCGCGGCTGTGGGTATAGGGCAGATTTGCCTGCCATTCGCATAGGCGCGGCTCCGCGAAGAGTGCGCGCAACGCACCATCGCTCGCAAACGTATCGCGCTGCGCCAGCATTGTCTTCAAACGCTCATACAGATTTCTGAAGTGTGCGCCCATCGTGCCCTCGCTTATCGTTTTACTCTTCATCGCCGACAATCGTGAATGTCCGAGCCGGCTGCTGCACGCCGGCCCACGGCCAGGTAAAGCCTCCATCGCTGAGAGCAGGCTGCTGCACGCCGTAATTTGGCAATCCCTGCGGCGTCACGATGACCACTGGCGGCGTTGCCATTGGCATCCGGGATACTTGCTGTTGCTGTTGCATTTCACGCCGCCAGATCACCACGCCGAGCAGGAGCGTCGGCAGCATTGCCCCCACGCCGCACGCCAGCCCGATCAACAATGCCAGCGAATCCTGGCTGAGCCGTTGTGTGACCACGACGACCAAGGCTACTGTGAAGACGATGCTGATCAAGGCCACAAAGCGTCCTAACCGCTTGCCAAAAGGTTCTCGCGTTTCCATATTATGCTGCACTCCTATAGGCCAATACCGGCAACTGTGCTGAATAGGGCGCCACAGTGCCGCTCAGCATTGCCATTTGTTGTCTAAGCTCCTTCTCATCGATATAGGCTACTTGAAATCGAATCGGATTTTCCCCAC
Organism: Thermoflexus sp.; assembly: GCA_020722365.1. GTDB lineage: Bacteria > Chloroflexota > Anaerolineae > B4-G1 > SLSP01 > DSWT01. The sequence goes on along the minus strand of DYKY01000001.1, from coordinate 22,390 downwards.
CACTGACTGCCAGAAAATCCCCGCGTCCATTGAGAAGATGCGCGTTTGTCCCCGCTCTCCCCGATGCGACTCTGGCATCATCCGCTGAGACGACACGACCTACCAGCCGCAGTGGAAAATTCGCCCGCATCACGCTGCTGAGGATGGCGGACGAGGGGTGCTGTGTCGCCGCGATGACGTGGATGCCTGCCTGTCTGCCACGCTGGACAAGGCGTGTCAACGTGTCGGTGAACGGCGCTTCGCCCTGCATCACTAAATCGGCCAGCTCGTCGATGAAGATGACGATGCGTGGGATGGATGTGCCTTGTATCCCTTCATCGTGCGAAACGATAGCGTTGCGGCTGGCGATCGGCGCTTCGCCACGCCGGTCGCGGGAGTCCATCACGCGTACCACCGAGCGCAGCGCCTCTAATGCCTCCGCTACATCGACAATCGGCTTACGGGTGAGATGGGGGATGCCGTTAAAAGCCGGAAACGCGCGACCTTTTGGATCGATGCACAGCATTTGCAGCAGACTTGGCGTGTGGGTGAGCGCCAGCGACGCCGCTATGGTCCGCAACAGCACCGACTTGCCCGACCCCGTAGTGCCGGAGACGAGAATGTGTGCTACCTCTGGCGCGGATAGCCGCGCGAGCAAGGGCGCGCCGTCGTCGGTGAGACCTAACAGCGCTGTAGCTACCGGCATAGGCATGGCTTCAGGTAACAGATTGAGCAGCGTCACCGGGCGCGGATTGGGGTTGGAGAATTCCAGAATCACGCCTTCCTTGCCCCGGTCGACGTTGAGGGTGGGGACCTGCATCGCCAGCGCCAGGTCATCGGCCAAACGCTTGATCGACGCAAAGCGGATGTGCGGTGCGGGATTCAAGAAGAAGCGGATCGACCGAGGCCCGACTGTACCTCCCGTGACGCGTCCCGGTGTACGATGCGCGGCCAGCACGGCTTCTACCCGATCGGCCTGGTATTCCAAATAAGGACGTAGTGAACGTGACATAGGGTCTCCTCACAATACTGAGACTACAAAAGTCTTGTGCGACACCTGTTCAAGCAAATACTTGCGTTGAAGTACGGGCTGAGACTTTTGTAGTCTTAATTATTTATGAACAAATGTTCTAATCCTAAAGCGAAAAAAGAACACGCCAAAGCGTGGTGTGATATTATTAGAACAGATGTTCTATAATTGATTATACAGCCGGTTTTTCCCTTTGTCAAGGGTTTTTCGCCTGGAAATTCACAATCCGCGACCGACAGCGGTGGGGGCAGTTGCGCGATCTACTGCCGGTGCTGACGCCGGAAGCCTGGATTGATGGCTACTTTTGATTGACTTCTAGCCAGCGGAGGGCGGTGGGATCGATCCAGCCGCGCACCGTTTCGCCGGGGGCGGGGGGCGTTTGGCCGGGAGCGACGTCGAGGTGCAGTGTGCCGCCGTCCACGGCTAACGTGAGCCGGAAGTAGCTGCCGTGGAACGCGCGCTGCGTCACCTGCGCGGTGAAGGAATTGACTGTACCCGCTTCGAGGTGGATGCCCCAGGGGTGGATGAGCAGTTGGCCGTCCGCACCCGGTTCCGGCAACGCCGTAGTGTCCGCCATATCCAACACCCCAAAAGCGGCTTCTACCTGTTGCGGATGGCGTACCCGCGCCGGGAACAGGTTCTCCAATCCCAGAAAGCGCGCCACCCACGTATCGTGGGGACGGTCGTAGAGCGTCTCCGGGCAACCGGTTTGCACAACGCGGCCTGCGTTGAGCAGGATCACGCGGTCCGAGAGGGCGAACGCCTCCTCCTGGTCGTGCGTCACGGTGATGGCGGTGACGCCGACGCGCCGCAGGATGACGGGCAGTTCTTCGAGCAGGCGCTCGCGCAGGTTGCGGTCGAGCGCGCCGAGCGGTTCATCGAGCAGCAGCAGGCGAGGCTGCGGGGCCAGGCTGCGCGCCAGGGCCACCCGCTGGCGCTCGCCGCCGGAAAGCAGGTTCACGTCGCGGTCGGCGAAGTCTTCCAGGCCGGTCAGGGCCAGCATCTCGGCAACCCGTGCGGCGATGGCGGCGCGCGAGCGCCGCCGCATCCGCAGGCCGAAGGCGATATTCTGCGCGACGGTGCGATGCGGGAATAGCGCGTAATCCTGGAACATCAACACGACGCCGCGCCGGTGGGCGGGCAGTGTGGTCACGTCCGCGCCTTCGATGGACACGCGCCCGCGTTCCGGCGCTTCCAGCCCGGCGATGATGCGCAGCAGCGTCGTCTTGCCGCTGCCCGACGGCCCGAGCAGGCACGCGATTTCCCCGCGTTCCACGCCAAACGTCGCCCCGCACAACAGCGGCGCGTCCTCGTAGGTTTTGTGAATGTCGGTCAGTTCAAGAAAGGCCATTTTAGTCCTGTAGTCGCTAGTCTGATAGTCGTTAGTCGAGTTGTCGTTGTTTGAAGCCGGATGCTCGATGCTTGATTTCCCATTCTTTTATTCGCTGATTCTCCCATTCGCTCATTCACCACTCGCTCCCCGGCGGGCGGAGGCTTTCGATGGCGACGAAGCCGACGACGCAGACGGCCATGAGGAGGGTGGACATCGCCAGGGCTTGCCCGTAGTTGAGCGCGCCGGCCTGGGAGAGGAAGCGGTAAATGGCGATGGGGATGGTGGGGAGTTCCGGGCGGGCGATCATCGACGTGGCGCCGAATTCGCCCATGGAGACGGTGAAGGCGAAGACTGCACCGACGGCAAGCGCGCGCCAGACGATGGGCAGGTCCACTTCCGCAAAGACGCGGGCCGGCGGCGCGCCGAGCGTGGCGGCGGCCTCGCGCAGCGATGGGCGGATCGATTGCAGCGCGGGCATAACGTTGCGCACGACGAACGGCAGCGCGACAAGGGTGTGCCCGAAGACGATGAGGGCGGGCGTACCGCGCAGGGCCAGCGGCGGGCGCGCCATTGCCAGCAGGTAGCCCAGGCCGAGCGTGACGGCGGAGGTGCCGAGTGGCAGCATAAACAGCGCGTCCAGCATCCACCCTTGTTTGCGGCGGTAGAGCGCCGTCGCGGTAAGCACACCGAGCAGCAGCGCCAGGGCCATCGTCCCCAACGCAAATTTGACGGAATTGCCCACCGCGGCGACCGGCGGCACGTAGAAGATGGAGCCGCGCGGGTTCTCGAAGAGGGCGGTGTAGTAGCGCAGGCCGGCGTCGAAGGAGCGGGCGGCGAGCGTCACGAGCGGCAATCCCAGGAGCGCCGCGCCCAGCCCGACGTTGGCGAGCACGAAGGCGATTTCGCCCCATGTGCGCGGGCGGCGTTGTGTAATCCACCGCGGGCGCAATTCCAGAGGACGGGCCAGCCGGCCTTGCAGCCGGGTGTAGACGACGGTCAATGCGAGGGTGCAGAGGATTTGGACGAACGACAGCCCGGCGGCGAGCGGAAAGTTGCCCATGTCGATGGCCTGGCGGTAGATGGCGACTTCGAGTGTGGCGAAGCGCGGCCCGCCGAGGATGAGGATCACGCCGAAGCTGGTAAAGCAGAAGATGAAGACGAGCAGGGCGGCGGCGGCGAGCGCGGGCATGAGCAGGGGCAGCGTCACGTCGACGAAGGCGCGCCACGGCGACGCGCCGAGCGTGCGCGCGGCCTGTTCCAGGTGCGGGTCGAGGTTGGCCCAGAAGCCGCCGACGATGCGCAGCACGAGCGTGTAGTTGTAGAAGACGTGTGCCAGCAGGATCGCGCCTAGCGTGTAACGCAGGTCGAGCGGCGGGTGCGCGAGGTCGAAGGCGTTCATCAGCATTTGATTGAGCGGCGAGCGCGGGCCGAGGACTGCCGTGAACGCCGCCGCCACGACGACGGTGGGCAGCACGAACGGCACGGTGGTCAGCGCGTTGAGCAGGCGCTTGCCGGGGAAGTCGTAGCGGGCGACAACGTAAGCTCCCGGCAGGCCGAGCAGCAGCGTCAGCGCCGTGGAGAGCAGTGCCTGTCCCGCCGTGAAGCCGAGTGTCCGCAGCGTCGCCGGGCCGAACAGCCGTGCAAGCAGCGCATCCGGCGCCGGCCCCGCGTCCCACGTGAGGCTCACGCGGAAAATTTCGCCCAACGGGTAGAAGTAAAAGAGCAGGAGAAAGAGAAGGGGAAGAGCGAGGAGCGAGTTGCGAGTTAAGAGCTGCGAGTTGCGACTCGTGATTTGTGATTCGTGATCGATGTTGTCAGGCACGTTATGCTCCCTCTCTCCCCCCGTCTACCGTCTACCGTCTACTTAAGAACAACTTCCGCCCACGCCTCGATCCACTGCTCGCGGTTGGTTTCGATGGCGGCAGCGGGGACTTCGGCGGGTTCCGCGGCTTCGAGGGCAAAGTCGGTAAAGACTTGCGGCAGGGTTACGTTGGGGTTAGCGGGGAAGACCCACATTTGCAGCGGGATGTCGGCCTGGAAATTGTCGCTGAGCAGAAATTCGATGAAGGCTTCGGCGAGGTCGCGATTTTCCGCGCCTTTGAGGATGCCGGCAAATTCGATCTGGCGGAAGCACGTGCCGGGCGCGGTGACGGCGCCGGTCGGCGGCTCGGTGAGCGCCCCTTCGCTGAAGTAGACTTCGGCGGCGGGGCTGGTGGCGTAGCTCACGACGAGCGGGCGGATGCCTTCGCTATACGCGCCGCCGCTGAACTCGTTGTAGTACGCGGTGTCCCAGCCGTCCACGACCAGCACGTCGTTGGCGCGCAAGTCGGCCCAGAAGTCCAAATAGCGATCCTCGCCAAAAACGCCGATGGTGGCGATGAGAAAGGCCAGTCCCGGCGACGACGAGGCAGGGTTTTCCACGACGAGCAGGCCCTTGTATTCGGGCTTCGTCAGATCCGCCAGGCTTTGCGGGACCGTGAGCGCGTGCTCGTCGAAGTAGGCTTTGTCGTAATTGAGGCACACGTCGCCGAAGTCGGTGGGGACGACGCGGTAGTGGTCATCCAGGTGCAGCGCTTCGGGGATGGCGGTGAGGTTCTTTGCCTTGTACGGCTCAAAGATGTCGGCATCCAGCGCGCGGCTGAGGAAGGTGTTGTCCACGCCGTAGAGCACGTCGGCCTGGGGATTGTCGCGCGAAAGGATGGCCTGGTTGAGCATTTTGCCGGCGTCGCCGGCCTTGAGGAACTGCACCGTGGCGTTGTTTTCGGCCTCAAAGCGCGCGATGACGTCTTCGCTGACGCTGAAGCTGTCGTAGACCATGACCCGCAGCTCGCGGGGTTCGCCTGTCGCCGCCTCCGGTGTCGCTTTCGCGCATCCGGCAAGTAGCAGGAGCGCAACTACAATCAATACAATACGCGATTTCATCTCAACCTCCTTCAAAAATAGTTGAAAGTTACAAGTTGCGTGTTGAAAGTTAAAAAATCCGTTAAAATCCGTTCAATCCGTTGACAAATTTTAGTCCTCGTTGGTGTGGTTCCCTACATGGAGACTCCTTGTAAATAAACCCCTGAGACACGGAGAACACGGAAAAATACAGAAAACTCTGTGGCCTTTGTGCCTCCGTGATGAAATTTTCGTCCCCGCTGGTGAACCCGTTCATGATGACGCTTTCTTGGAATTAGCGAAGATTCGCGTGATTTGCGGTTAAAATCGCTGGTTTTGATGCAAACACCATAAAAGGCTGGTGCGCAGGGAGACGGTTGCCGTCTCGCCGTCGAACACGTTGCTGACACCGCGCGTGAGGCCGAAGTGTAGCGTTTCGTCGCGCAGCGGATACACCAGACCCTCGGTTGTGACGCCGGCAGCGTCGCCGCCGAGCGGGAGCAGCGAGAGCGTGTCGCCGGGCCGGCCACGGAAGGTCATTGTCTCGCCGCCGCGCAGACAACGGATTGTCCACGCATTGTCGGCGATGACGGTCTCGCGCCCCGCCAACGCCGGTAACGCGAGCAGCAGCAGGTTGGCAAGCGCCTGATCCGGGCGTCCGCCGAGCGCGCCCAGGATGACGATCTCCGTCACGTCTGGTTGCGCCGCCGCCCACATCAGCGCCAGCTCAAGATCGGTTTCATCCTTGGCGGGCGGATGCACGTGCAGCGTCGTTCCGGCGGTTTCGAGGCGCGCGCGCTGCTCCGGCGAAAGCGAATCCAGGTCGCCGATGACGTGGTCGGGTGTGAGGCCGGCGGCCAGCGCGTGCCGCGTCCCCCCGTCCGCTGCGACGACGCAATCGCCGGGCCGCACCCACCGGGCGGCTTCGGCGGGATTGTCGATGATGCCGTTGGCGAAGATTACAATACGCATAGTCTCCTCGGAATAGTCCAAAGCCAGAAGTCGAAGGTCGAAAGTCTGCCTTCCGAGAAAAAATCCGTTTCAATCCGCTCAATCCGTTGACAAAGAAACATCCCTGCCGGCCGGAGGGCTTGTGCAGGGATGTTGTTATCGGGTGCGCCTCCCTCCGCTGGTATGATCCAGATCAGGTTCTAGGGTCGGTATCTGACGGATACCCTCTCAGCCTGCGTCTCAGGCTCCCCTGGCCGGTATATCGTTTCAAGGTGCTACAGTTCTATTATACCAGGTTTTCCGATTTTGTTAGTGCTTATCTTTCCAATTTGCCCATTCAAAATCCGGCGCAAAGGGGTTCACGAAGCGCACGCCTTCAATAACGGCAGTGAGGCTGAAATCCTCGCTGAAGACCAGGGAAAGGCCGTTGAGCCGCGCCACGGCCCAGATTTGGGCATCCCAAAAGTGAAACTGGTACATTCGCGCGCCGCGTGCGGCTTCCAAAACTACTTTCTCCGTTACAGGTAGCACCGACCATTGCGCCACAAAGGTTTGAAGTTGTTTTTCGGCTTCTGCAGGGGTCAAAGGCGGTGTCAATTTGCGCGTTGCGACGCTAAAGAATTCTGATAGGGTCTGGGCGCTGACAGCGCCCAAGCGCGCTGCGCGTATGTGGGCCAAGAGATCAATGGCGCGTCGTTGCTTCTCCGGCGCAGCTTGATCGTAGGCGTAGATCAGGATGTTGGTGTCAATCAGCCAGGTTGCCATAGCGACCTAATCGCTCTTCGTAGAGTTCGTCCCGCGTCCACGTGCGCCCGGCAGAGACTGCCCCTTTCGCGTAACGCGCTTCCATAAACGCCAGCGCTTCCTCCCACGCTTGCTGCGCCCGTCGTTGGCGTGCGACTTCATCTAATAGCGTGTCGATGGCTTCACGGATGATGTCGGCCTCTGTCGTCTTGCGCTCTGCCGCAAGCAGCTTGACCTGCGCATCTTGTCTGGGTTCCAGGTACACCTGTTTACGGATCATCGTCGTCATATCTCACCTCCTGGCGTGATGTATATTTCTATTATAACATACATTATGCATTGTTGTAAGGTTGGTTTTTCGTTATTGCAGATATTGTGAAAACGAGTACACTTGCTCGTACACAGGAAGGACGTCAGGCAGGTTCCCCGTTTACTGTCTACTGTCTACCGTCTACCGATGACCAATGAATTACAGGAGAAGATGCATGACCACTTACGAAGATACACTTAACTATGTCAACACACATTCGCGCCCGTCGGATTTACGGATCACGGATATGCGCGTCGCCACGATCGTTGGCGCACCGATGCGCTGCCCGCTGATCAAGATCAGCACGAACCAGGGCATCGAGGGCTACGGCGAGGTGCGCGATGGAGCCAGCGCGCGTTACGCGCTGATGCTCAAGAGCCGCATCCTGGGCGAGAACCCCTGCAACATCGACAAGATTTTCCGCCGCATCAAGCAGTTCGGCGGGCACGCGCGGCAGGGCGGCGGCGTCTGCGGGATCGAGGCGGCGCTGTGGGATCTGGCGGGCAAGGCTTACGGCGTGCCCGTCCACGCGATGCTCGGCGGCAAGTTCCGCGACAAGGTGCGCGTCTATTGCGATACCGACGTCCACGGGCGCAACACCGGCGCGGCGATGGGCGAGGCGCTCAAGGAGCGGATGGCGAAGGGGTTCACGTTCCTCAAGATGGATGTGGGGATCGGGATGCTGCGCGACGTGCCGGGTGCGCTCTCCGGGATGACGGACTTCATCCACACGCTGATGCCGCCGCGCGAGGTCTGGGAGCAAATGCACAATGCCGATCCTGATACGCAATGGGCGATGCGCCGCCAGTTTGCGGAGACGCAGAACGTGATGCACCCCTTCACCGGCATCCACGTCACCGAGCTGGGGCTGGACTATCTGGAGCAGTACGTCGCCGACGTGCGTGCCATCATCGGCTACGAAGTGCCGCTGGCGACCGATCACTTCGGCCATATCGGCCTGCAGGACTGCATCAAGATCGCGCGCCGGCTGGATAAGTTCAATCTGGCCTGGTACGAGGATATGCTCCCCTGGCAGATGACAGAGCAGTACGTGCGGTTGGCGAACTCGTGTACGACGCCGATCTGCACCGGCGAGGACATCTACCTGAAGGAGAACTTCAAGCCGCTGTTCGAGTCGGGCGGCGTGTCGGTCATCCACCCTGACCTGCTAACGTCCGGCGGCATCTACGAGAACAAGAAGATCGGCGACCTGGCGCAGGAGTACGGCGTCTCGATGGCGGTCCATATGGCGGAATCGCCGATTGGGTGTATGGCGGCGGTCCACAGCGTCGCCGCGACGGAGAACTTTCTGGCGCTAGAGAACCATTCCGTCGACATACCCTGGTGGGACGACATCGCCAACGGCCTGCCCAAGCCGATCATCCAGAACGGCTTTATCGACGTGCCCGACACGCCCGGCTTGGGCATCGAATCGCTCAACGACGAGGTCATCGCCGCGCACCTCGACCCGAACGAGCCGGGCCTGTGGGAACCGACGGATGCGTGGGATCGGGAGTTCACGAACGACCGGTTGTGGAGTTAGAGAAGTATTGCGACGTAGCGCGAGTTGCCAACTCGCGCTACGTTTTCATCCAACTTTATCGCCAGGCCGCGGGACGCTGCAAAACAAAACCGTCCGGTTTCATTACCTCGTCAGGGAATAGACTTTTCGCCAGCACGGCCAGGTACAAGTGCAGACAAACATCGGCGGCTTTTTTGAGCGCCACGGAATGGCGATTAGGGGGAAAGACAACAATCACTCGTTTCCTTGGGAACAGTTGCTTGACTTTTTGCACTGGCCCCACCAAATCGCTGTCGGCGGAAATGAGCATAGCCGTATCGAAACGATCCGCGAACGCATCCGCGAGCAGTTCCAACGCGATGTTCACGTCCGTCATTTTCTCGTGATAGGTTGTGTAGGTGTAACCGCAATTGCGGCAGGTAATCGTCTCCGCCAGGTAGTGCCCGTAAGTGATCTGGAAATCAGGCAGCGTTTCCAATGCTTCAAGGTATGTCGTTTGCCGGTGCACCTTTTCGGGTGGACTGCCCACTTTGGTTGTAAAATACTTCGTCGTTGCTAGAGTTTGCCAGGGTTTGAGCAAATTTAGCGCCAACGCGCGGGGATTCAGCCAATGGAAGCGTTGCCAACCTTTGTCGCGTAAGCCGTAATAGAGATTGTAGCCGTCAATGTAGGTAATGATGCGTTCCATAAGCCTGCCTTATAAAAGGGACAGCCCGCCCTTGCGGGCGGGCGTCAGCCCGGAGATGCTATCTCCGGGGGGGTATATTTTCATTTTAGCAGAATCCAGAAGCTTGTCAATAATCAAACACAAGTTTTGGCGGGAAGTCATCTTTCCACCAGAACTCCACCGGCGTCCCGGTGGGAAATGCACCCACGTCGCTGCCGGGAGAATCCGGCTGAAGGGTGAAGTTGCCTTCCACCGGTGACACAAACAGCGGCTCTCCAATCATCGCATCCTCACCGTTGAAAGCGTAGATGTCGGCGAAGTTGTCCGTCCACCCGGCGCGGATGGGGTAGGTGACGGCGTTCGTGTCGTAGATCAGATTGTGCGTGATGCTGATTTGCTTTTGCGCGAAGACCGCCGCGATGTCGTCGCCCTCTTGCAGATAGCGGTCGCTGTAGCCAATCTGGAATCCGCGATTGTTGCTGATGATGTTGTCGCGGATGACCACGTTTTCCAGGTTGGCGGAGAAGAGGTACAGCCCGCCGGTGATCCAGTGATACTGCGTCGGCGGGTTCGCCGGGCCGTAGCCGTTATGATGAACGGTGTTGTTGGTGATGTAGATGCCGGTGCGCAGCCCGTCCCCGCTCCAGCGCCCGAACAGAATCCCTGTGCCCAGGTTGTTGTAGAACAGGTTGTGGTGGATGCGGACATTCGCCGCCTCGCGCCCGCCCTCCACCGAAATCGCCATCCCTGCGCCCCGGCAGTCGTGGACGACATTGTGATCCACCTCCACGTCCTCCAGCACGCCGAACCAGCTATCCACGTAGAGACCCTGGCGATCCGCGTGATGGATGTAGTTGTGATGCACGCGCCCGTGCGCGGTTGATCAGCTCGATGTGCTGCGCATCGCGCACCATAAAGCCGGCCTGGTGCGAGTGCTGCACCGTGAGGCCGATCACGCGGATGTAGGCGTTGCGCTCGATGGTGAAGCTCCCGGCGTCGTGTGAGAACCTGCCGGGCGGGTCGTTGTCGATGGCCGAGGCATCCAGCACCGGCTGCTCGCCGGGATAGGCGCGATACGTGATCCAGGCGTCCGCGCGCCCGGAGTTTACCGGCCTGACCTGCCGGGGCAACGGATACAGGCCGCCGCGCAAATAGACGGTCTGCCCGGCCTCCAGCACCTCCGCCGCGTGGTTGGCGGTGGCCCACGGTTGCGCGAACGTGCCGGGATTGGCGTCGTCGCCGTCCGGCGCGACGAAGAAGACGTTCTCGGTCAGGGGCACGGCGGCAATGGGGGCCGGCGTCGCGGCCGGCGATGGCGTGGAGGTTGCGGTGGGCGTAGTTACCCTAGTGCAAGCAGTCAATCCTGCGATGACGATCATAATCCACCTCGGTAGTGAAGAGTGAGACACAGGAAAACACCTTTGTCGTCGTATCAAGTGTTACGCGCTACGTTATCTGTGTAAACACATCCGGTTTGCAGCCGGTTTCAAGCGAACAGGTCGCACGAAGCGATGGGGGGCGGTCGTGATGCACCTACGTGACCGCTGTGTTAAGCGTATCACGCGCCAAGGGCGTAATTTCTCTTACTACTTGATCTTCTATGGCATCACGGGTCGTCTCCAGATCGTATAAGGTCTGTAGGTTCAGCCACAACTCAGCCGTCGTTCCCAAATACCGGCTGAGCCGTAAAGCGGTATCCGCCGTAATCCCCCTTTTGCCATGCACAATCTCGTTGATTTTGCGCGGATACACCTTCATCCCTTTCGCTAATTGATACTGGCTGATCCCCATGGGCTTGAGGAACTCTTCCAATAACACTTCCCCTGGGTGAACCGGTGGTATTTTCATCTCTTTCATTGCACACCTTCTAGTGATAATCGACGATCTCGACAGCATAAGCATCATTGTCTTGCCAGGCAAAACAGATACGCCATTGATCATTGATCCGAATGCTGTACTGGCCCTCCCGATCTCCGTGGAGCATTTCCAGGCAATTGGCTGGCGGCAGTAACAGGTCCCGAAGTTCTTTGGCGGAATGTAACAAGGCCAATTTGCGATAAGCGGTCTTTTGGATTGCTTGAGGTAGTTTGCGTGAGAAACTCCGCCGAAATATCTTTTCGGTCTCTTTGCATCGGAAAGACTTGATCATACTTCGATATTACCGCGAAACGGTAATACTGTCAAGCGGTATGCCTTGCGCCTTGCCGGTGAGGCAACGCGATATGGCTTTTGACGACTGTTGCGCCACCCAACGCCCTGCCGCTGACTGACGTCGTCGTCGCCGTCCGGCGCGACGAAGAAGACGTCCGCGGTCAGGGGCACGGCGGCAGTGAAGGTCAGAATAAATGTAGATATTGAGTTATTTACTTATGACCTGATACCAAGTTAGGCTTACGCAAATGTAATGCGGTTGTAGTGCTACTCGTAGTCTGTAGACTTATAGTCATCACATAGATAAAATCTCATCGAGTTGAGGATAAATAGATATGTCAGAAAAACCAAAGAAAGATAAGTTACGGGAACCGAGTCAAAAGCTTACACAAATCCTATCGAAGAATATTAGGGCCTTTAGGAGAAGTAAAGGTCTGTCTCAAGAGGAACTAGCTGAAATGTGCAATCTTCATCGCACCTACATTGGTTCTGTGGAGAGAGGAGAAAGAAATGTTACTCTTAGCACATTGGAGGTTATCGCCGATACTCTTGGCATTAGTGTTCCAGAGCTTTTGACGGAGGGCAGCGTTGAGCATTGAATCGAAAAATGAAACCGGACAATACGTTGAGGCAATACGGCGAAGCGGTATGTCGATCTACGATCCTATCGAGATTGGCGACCCAGAGTTATGGATTCCGACGTCGGAATTAGAGGTACTACTGGATATGGCTCTGAGGGGTATCTCGCTTTCTGGATTACCGCTACGAACTCGCTCGAAGGTGGTAAAGCAACATGTTTGCCGTGCACTTGGCTATCCGGTGCCATCGCGCTTCAGACATACGCGACCTCGTTTTCCGGGTCAGTGTTTTGATACGTACATCCAGAAATCGAACAATCTTCAGGTTTGGAATGAAGATCTTGCGCCTACACGACGCTATGTGATCATCCGGGTCGGAGAGGAAGATAAAATCACCAAGGTGAAGGTAGTTACGGGTGATACTCTGGCAGTGCTCAACACAACGGGCACACTAACTCAGAAATATCAGGCACGATTGATACCAAGTGAACTACACTCAGAGTTGATTTCGGGTGAAGATACTGATAAACTTCGACCCTTTGTAAGACCCGGTGTGAAGGTTGCGATGGGTGTAAGTCCAGTCGACCATCCTCGATCAAGTCAATTGATTCCGGTTGGAGAAATCTACGAGCGACTACGACTCCTCGTCGGTAGACAATTCACGGATACGGGCTCCGATCAAGAACGAAACAGGGGAGCAGCGTTGCATCAGCTTGTGTGTCAATACTTGGGATACAATAACTATCAGGACGATGGACAATTCCCAGATATTCGGAATCAACTTCTTGAAGTGAAACTGCAAACCTCACCGACAATCGATCTCGGTTTGGTTTGTCCAGATAGCGAAGGGGTGCTCGATGTACCAAGGATTGGGGGGCAACAGATTCGGCACTGCGATGTACGTTATGCTCTGTTTTATGCGACAACGGACGGAGAATACGTTACCATAACACATTTCTTTCTAACAACAGGTGAGAAGTTCTTCGAGCGGTTTCCTCAGTTTCAAGGCAAAGTGCTGAATAAGAAACTTCAGATATCGCTGCCGTCAAACTTCTTCGAAATCTAAACCAAATGCTTCCCAAACCATGATGTCCAGCTCTTTCTGAAGCTGATTAGCTTTGGGTGATGGAATACACTCGTATATCTGCTTGGCTTTGTTGATGATGGCTTTTCCAAGAAGATTGAAAGGGTCGGGCAAGGGGAATTCTTCGACATATTGTGTGATGAAGCGCCGACGTCCTGCATATAGTTTATTATTGAAGCGGTGATCATAAAAACGTTCTATGAAAGTTGAGTTGCCAACGGCTACTGCTAGCCATAGTAAGTCTATCTGTGCAGGGTTTTGACAAATCAGCCAGTAACAGTCGCCGTTAACGACAGAACCGTCCAAATCGATCCAGAATGTAGGTTCCTGGACAATATCACGCAACACGAGCTTAGGAAGTTCCCAAGCATCCGGGTCTTGCGGAACCCAAATTTCAAACCAGTTTCGCCCCGCCTCAATGACATACTTACGACTTTCAAGAACCGAACGGTGCATCTCAAGATATACTTGGCTGGCGGGGTATTGTGCTAAATCCACCGCGCAACGGTGACCTTGCACAACCTTATGCGGGTAAAGAATCTGGCGCGGTCGATCGGAAGTGAAAGGCTTGAAACGGCGCGCGATGTGATGGGAAGTGAGTAGCTTGAGAAGTTCAGGCCGGATGGTTTCGGGCATCTCCTGCCAATCATCTCTAATGAAAACCTTATCGGCGCAGGTTTTAACGCCAACACGGATTTTTCCGATATCTTGGAATGTTCCCCATCTATGGGCCGCTACTTTAGCTAGCCAGGTATCGACAGCCCCTGTCGCAATACGCCAAATCCCGTCAGATGTTCCACTTGTATCTAACCTGCCGTGTTGGACATTAAAATGTCGCCCGTCTGCGCTTGCGACAATACCCTTTTCATCAAGGGCGGTGATTGGGTCAGTAGCTACAAACTTTGCCGGTTCGGAGGTCTGGTAGATTGAAGTGAAAGCTGGGGCTTCGAGCTTATGACCGTTCTTGCCTTCTAGAAGCAATACAGATGGAAGAACAGCTGCATTGAAAAGTTTAGTGTCACCTAGGTCCCATACGTGCTGAATATTGAAGCGTTCTACAAGTGCCTTGCGGACAGATGCACCAGATTTCGTGGTCATAAAACGATTGGAGACAATAATCCCAGCAATGCCTTTGGGCTTGAGCACTTGGGTTATGCCGAGAATGAAAGCATAATACAGATCCACTCGGCCAGACAGACCAAATTGCGTCGCGAGGAGTTGCGCTTGGGTAGCTCCCAGTATTTGGGTACGAACATAGGGAGGATTGGCTATTATAATATCATACGAAGCTTCTGGAGTATATGAACTAAATAGTGGATAATTGCTAAATGATCCGAGACTGTCCACCACAAATTCGAGAAAACTCTTTAGCTGAAAATCGATCTCAACATTGGGATAGTAACTCAGCAAACGTTTAGTGGCTGTACTGAGAGCCTTCGCATCAGTTTCAAAGCCAAAAACTTTCGCTTTTAGTCCCGGTCGACTACTGAGTTGTTGTAAGAGGCTAACAAGGAGTTCTCCATCACCGACGGCTGGATCAAGAATTCGAAGTGGCTGATCAACAGGTACTTTAGCAAGGTTTTCAACAATTTTGCTAGCAACAAAATCGGCAAGAATTGTAGGTGTATAGGTGACACCACTTGATTTTTCTTCACTTACTGTGAAGTAACGCGGTGTTTCTTGTCCGTCATCAATTACTGACATAATCTCTCCAACAGATCTTTTATGCTACTTATAGTATTCTATTGGCCTGCAATGTCAAGCCTTGTGGTTCGCTAACCTCAACGAATTCATTTTACTGTCAGCGGATATGTAATAAGCAAACTGCGACTCTGTTTTAAACAGAGTCGTACTCGGTGCTGATTTCTCAACACTCAGCGTGCGAGGGGATAGGTACGCTTGTGTCTACTATGGCGGTCATCACCGATGGTCGAAACCCCAGAGTGTGTAAGAGTCGTGAGGCGAGTTTTGTAGCACACAAGTATTATATGGGAAGAGGGAAATTGTTGCAAGTGGGGAAAGCACTATGAATGGGTAAATAAACGATAGGTTGATTGCGAGTCCCGTAGGGCTGTGCCCGTTTCCCGACCGTGCCACCGGTGGGCACGGTTGGAAAACGGGCCGGGCCCCGGTAATTGTTCATGTACGGGTCCTGATGAGCTTTCAGTAACACCGACTTCGCGTCTCACACGTCAGACGCGCCCGCCTCGCGTGCAGCATCCAGAGCAGCGCTCAAAAGCTGCCGCACGACGTCGGGCGCGGCTCGCTTGCGGGTGGCGCGCATCACCTGCCCCATTAGCCATTGGTAGATGCTCTCTTTGTCTGCGAGGTACGTGGCAACTTGATCGGCGTTATCGGCCAAAACCTGCGCCACCACCTCGGCCAGCCGGTCGTTGTCAGAGATTTGCGCCAGCCCCTTGGCCTTGACGATGGCGCCGGGTTGCCCGCCGGTTTTGTTGATCTTCACCCGCAGCAAATCGACAGCGTTGATTTTGACATCGACAAATCCACTGTTTGCCCTGACTCACTCGATGACCACCACGACGCCGACCTCCGCCCAGGTGTAGAGCGTCTCCGCCTCTGGAATCCCCAGGATGATGCAGCCGAACGACGCCGGTCGCCCCAACGACCCGGCCCACAGGCGCTGCCCGTTGGCGAGGATCGGCAGTTCGTGGAAGCCGTTCTCCACCCCGCCGCCCGCGGGATAGACGGCGACAAAATATGGCATCCACAGGTTCCACTGGCTCGCGTAAGCCTTCTCGGTCTTGCTGAGCACCTGGAAAGTCCCCCGGTGCGTCGGCGAGGTGGCAATTCCCGTGGATGTGGGCCAATCGTACAGCAGCGCACCGTTCTCGTAGACGCGCACACGCTGTTCGGCGAGACTGACCACGATCCGCTTGCCCGGCACCGGCATGTACGGCGTGAGCACATCCTGCGAAGGGATGATGATCTGCTGCCCCACGCTCAGGCGGTTGTAGTCGATGCCGGGATTGGCTTCCGCCGCCAAGCCCGATGGCATCCCGAACTTTGCCGATAGGCTGGTCAGCGTGTCCCCTGACTCCACGATATAGGTTCGCTGTGGATGCGTGAGATAGAGCGTGACCACGCCGCCGCCTGCGTCGAATGTCTGGAAGACCTGCTGCGCGGCCTCGTCGTAGCGGAAGCCGCGTCCGTCGCCGGGCGAAGATTCGCCTAACGCCTCCGCCAGCGCGACCAGGTTGTCGCGGATGGCGTACAGGTTCGTATCCACCACCGGCTTGCCGTCGGGGCCGGGCGTCAGGCGCAGCCACGTCGCCAGTATTTCCCGGGTGAGCGTCCAGGTGAGGGTTTGATCGGTGAGGACGTCGTAGGCCGTCAGTGTGATGGTGCGGGCCAGCAGCGCCTCGGCCTGCGCGGTGATGTCCGCCGTGTCCGGCGCCACCGGATGGACGCTCTCGAAGGTCAGCGGCACTTCGACGCGGTGCAGGCCGGCCTCGGCCGTGGTTAGCGCGACCAGCGTCTGCGACACGTTCATCACGCGACCGGGCTTTCCTGGCACGATCACGACTTGACCGTTTTCCAGCCCGATGGTCGCCTCTTCCGGCGGCGTGGAGGCTTCCGTCGCCACCTGCTCCAGCACCGCCCGTCCGGCTTCGGCGTCGTAGCTGAAGCGCAGCGGCGTGTCGGCATTGCGCAGCCAGACGCTCAACTGGCCCTCGATCCCGCCGTCGCGTCCAAAGCGATAGGCTTCCTCGGCCATGGCCTGTGCATCGACGCGCAAGCCGGCCTGCGACCAGGCGAAGGACCAGCGTTGGTCGCCGTCGGTGAGGATGAGTATCCCCGTGTCGAGTTGCGCTGCGATGCTTTCTAGCATCCTGGCTGCCTCCGTGGTCGTCATCCCCCCGATGGGGACGCCGAGCGCGTAGACGTGGGGATAGATGTGATTCGCGTAAAGGCGCTCCATCCGCTGCAGGAAAACCCACCCGCAGAAGAAGGAGGCGGCTACCAGGCTCAGCAGCAATACCAGAATCAGCCCGCCGGCGAAGGCGCCGCCGGTCTGGCGGTTGTCGTTCTGACGAATGTCGCTGCCTTGGCGGGTGGGGGGAGGGCGGCGAGTGGTTTGTGCGCTCATTGTGTTATCTCTGCTTTGCTCAATCCAATCAGGAATATCACGTGCCCACTCCTCATTATATCTGGAAAGGTGATTTGGTCACGTGAGTGGTGTTGACAGCAAGACAAAGGAAATGTCACGTTGAGGCGCACACTGCCTGGTGAGATGCCGGTATATGAAGTCTTGCACAAGGAGGCTCTCGGCCTGAAACCTGGATGGCGGTCCGAAGGCCGTTTATGAGCGGGCCTGTTGGCATTTACGGGCCAACCGCAAACACCAACAGACACACCGTGCTTCAGCGGATCAAAGCGTCGATCTCTTCAATTTGTGATTGAGTGAGTGGCCCAAATTGCATGGCTTTTGCGTTTTCTTCCACTTGTTTGACGGTTCTGAACCCGGGAATGGGGATATTGTTTTCGCTGCGCGCCCAGAGCCAGGCCAGCGCTCCCTGGGCCAGCGTGCGCCCGTTGCTTGTCAGGACTTCGCGGACGGCGGCGATCTTTTTCAGGAATTCCGGGTTAGGCCGGCCGTCTTTGAAATACCTCATCCATTCCGGGCTTTTCTGACCGCGCACGTCGTCGATAGAAACGCCGGTTCCGGCGGCATATTTGCCGGTGAGCAGGCCCATCGCCAACAGCCCGCGATTGACAGCCGCCAGGTTGTACCTTTCGCAAAGGTCGAGGATGGCGGGGTTGTCATCCAACACATTCAGCTCGACCTCGATGGCGGCGCAGTGTTCGCTCTGGGCGAAGAATTCGGCGCTTTTGGGGAAGTCGGTGCTCCAGCCGTAGGTGCGGATTTTGCCCTCTTCGACCAACGCATCCAGCGTGTCGCGCACGGGCTGCGCCTTTTCCGGGGGAAAGCCGTTATCGTGAAACAGATACACGTCGATGTAGTCGGTGTTCAGGCGGCGCAGCGACCCCTCGCACGCCTGCCGGATACCTGCCGGGGACGCGATGGCTTTGTCGTCCACGTGCCCTCTTTCCACGCGCCGGAGATGGCCCCCGCCGGCTGCCACGCAATGACGATCTACACCGTCGCGCCGGACCGGCTGGCGACGGGGACCTGGGCGGAGCGGCGCGAGGACTATGCGGACAAGTTGGTAGCCTATGCCGAGACGCGCATCCCCGGCTTGCGGGCGCACACGCAGACGCGAGTGATTATGACGCCGGAGGACTTCCGCCAGCGCACGGCGACACAGCACCACGCCTTCGGCGGGCTTGCGCCGTTTATGAACACCCCGCGCATCCCGCACCGGACCCCGATTGACGGGTTGTGGTTCGTGGGCGCGCAGAGTCAAAGCGGCGGCGTCAATGCCGTGATCCCGGCGGCATACCGGGTCGCCCGCCAGGTTCACGCGCAGGCAGCGACGAAAGGCAGTTGAAAAATCGCCCTCAACAAGTACAATACGCAGCAGAGATTTGGACAAACTCTCGACTTTAGACTTTGGACTTTGGACTTTGGACTTTGGACTTTGGACTATGAGGAGGTACGTACGATGTATAAACTCGTGTTGATTCGCCATGGCGAAAGTGTGTGGAACAAAGCCAATCTTTTCACCGGTTGGACCGACGTTGATCTTTCGGAGAAAGGCATCGAAGAGGCGCGCGCCGCCGGTAAGTCTCTGCGTGAGGCCGGCTATGCCTTTGATGTGGCTTTCACGTCGGTGCTCAAACGTGCGATTCGTACATTGTGGATTGTACTCGATGAAATGGATCTGATGTGGATCCCGGTACATCGCACGTGGCGGCTGAATGAGCGTCACTACGGCGCACTACAGGGCCTCAACAAAGCCGAGACCGCCGCCAAGTACGGCGATGACCAGGTGCTTGTGTGGCGGCGCGCCTACGATATCGCGCCGCCTGTGTTGGAGAAGGACGATCCCCGCTGGCCCG
>DYKY01000001.1:0-3076 GCA_020722365.1 Thermoflexus sp. | reverse complement strand
CGCGCCTACGATATCGCGCCGCCTGTGTTGGAGAAGGACGATCCCCGCTGGCCCGGCCATGATCCGCGTTACCGCGACCTCGATCCTGCCGACATCCCCTTGACTGAGTGTTTGAAGGATACGGTCAAGCGCTTTATGCCATTTTGGGACGACGTCATCGCGCCGACGGTCAAATCCGGCAAGCGCGTCGTCATCGCGGCGCATGGCAACAGCCTGCGCGCGCTGGTCAAACACCTGGACAACATCTCCGACGATGACATCGTCGGCCTGAATATCCCCACGGGTATCCCTCTGGTCTACGATTTGGACGCAGACCTGCACCCGATCAAGAGTGAATACCTGGCCGACCCCGAAGCCGTCAAAAAGGCGATGCAAGCTGTCGCCAATCAGGGCAAAGCGAAATAGTCGCGTGAAGCGTGATGCGTGATGCGTAAGACGTGATGCGTGAGGAGCTACTCACATATCACGTCTCGCGCATCAGTGAAACCTATGAAACGTTGGCTAGACCCTGAACCTGTCGTTGTTTCCCCAACGCTGGCCGAATTCGTCGGCGGGCATCCCCTGGTCGCTGAGACGTTAGTGCGGCGCGGGGTGCATACGGTGGAAGCAGCGCGTGCCTTCCTGAATGCGGATGCCTATACCCCAACCCCGCCCGCGGCGTTGCCCAATCTGACGCGCGCCGCAGACCGCATCGAGCGCGCCATCCGCGACGGGGAAACGATCTGCGTCTGGGGCGACTTCGACGTCGACGGGCAGACAGCGACGTCGGTGCTGGTTGCCACCCTCCGCGATTTGGGCGCGCGGGTTACACACTACATCCCCCTGCGGGCGACGGAGTCCCATGGGATCAAAATACCTGCGCTGGAGCGTGTCTTGGAGCAGGGCGCGCAGCTCATCCTCACCTGCGACACCGGCATTGATGCGAATGAGGCAGTCGCCTATGCCGCCGCGCGCGGTGTGAACGTCATCGTGACCGATCATCACGAGCTGCCGTCGGAACTACCATCTGCTTATGCGATTGTCAACCCGCATCTGTTGCCTTCCGCGCATCCCCTTGCCTCACTGCCAGGCGTCGGCGTCGCGTATAAACTGGCGGAAGAACTCTACTCCCGCGCCGGGCGTGCTGAGGAAGCTGCCAAACACCTCGATCTGGCGGCGCTAGGCATTGTCGCCGACGTGGCGGTGTTGGAGGGCGACACCCGTTATCTCCTGCAGCGCGGCCTGGTCGCGCTGCGCCAGACCGAGCGATTGGGCCTGCAAGAGCTGATGAAGCTGGCGCGTATCAACCCGACGTATCTGAGTGAAGAGCACATCGGCTTTGCGCTAGGCCCGCGTCTCAACGCGCTCGGACGCTTGGACGATGCCAACGTCATCGTCGATTTCCTGACGACGACCGATCTGACCCAGGCGCGTATTTTTGCCTCTGAGTTGGAAGCGTTGAACGACCGGCGCAAGATACTCGGCGACCAGGTCTTCGCCGCTGCACAGGATCAGATTGCGCAGAATCCGGCGCTGTTGGACGATGCCGTGCTCGTCCTTGCGGCCCCGGAATGGCCGGTTGGCGTGATTGGCATCGTTGCCAACCGCCTGGTTGAGCAATACCACCGGCCCGCCGTGTTGATCGCCATCTCGCCGGAAGGCCTGGGACACGGGTCCGCGCGTTCTGTCGAAGGTTGCCACATCACCGAAGCCCTGGCGACGCAGCATGACCTGTTGCGCAGTTACGGCGGTCACGCCATGGCTGCCGGGCTATCGCTGCTGGCTGAGGACATCCCCGCCTTCCGGCGCGGTCTCGCCCGCGCCGTCAGAGCGCAGATTGGTGCAGCGCCGGCTCAGCCCGAATTGCAGATTGACGGCTACGTCTCTTTGGCCGATTTATCCCTGGACCTTTTGGCCGACCTGGAGCGGCTCGCGCCTTTTGGATCGGGAAATCCCCCCTTGACCTTGGCGACGCGTGACATCCATGTGACGGCGCATCGCCCCTTGGGACGGGATGGGCGTCATCTGCTACTCACCGTAGAAGATGTTGAAGGCACCGCACGGCAGGTGGTCTGGTGGCGTTGGGATGGCGCGGCGTTACCCGAAGACGCGTTCGATCTGGCCTACACCACGCGCGTCAACGACTTCCGAGGACAGCGCGAACTGCAAATCGTGTGGGAAGACGCCCGTGCGACTATGCCTTCTGTTGCTCCCGTGTTGGTTGAACGTCCCACGCTCGAACTTGTGGACTACCGGCGCGAACCGCATCCCCTCACCTTGCTCAAACCGCTATTGGCCGCACCAGACTTGCAAATCTGGCGCGAGGGGCCGGCTGCTGCGGATATCCCCGGCTGCGACCGTCACGAACTTGTCCCGGCTACGACGCTCGTCATCTGGACATTGCCACCCGGTCCCGATGTACTGCACGCGGCGCTGGCGAAGGTATTGCCCACGAAAGTCTATCTTTTTAGCGCGGGAGCGGGATTGGACCGCTTGGAACCGTTCCTAAAGTACATTGCGGGTGTGGCGAAATACGCTCTGAAAAACACGGCCGGCCGTGTAGATATCCCGCGCGTGGCCGCGCTGACGGCCAACCGCGAATCGGCGGTCCGGCTGGCCCTGGCCTGGCTCGAAGCGCAGGGTCACATTACCGTCGTCGCCGAGGGGGATGCCAACGAAGGTGATGGTTACGTCCTGCTCCAAGCCGGTGGCGACCGCATTGACCAGTACGCCGATCGCATCGCAGCCCGACTTGGCGCTTTGCTCGATGAGGTCTCAGCCTATCGGCGGTACTTTGTGCAGGCTGAGACCGAAGTCTTGCAGACGTTGTTGTTGGATAATGGGCAATAGCAGTCAGCAATTTAGTAGCGTAACTGTTCAGCCGTTGACTTGACAAGAAAACGCCCCGTGGTAAAATCTCACCCTGCGTGTGGGGATCGCCCAGGCGATTCCTAGAATATGAAGTAGCTTGACAAGAAAACAAAGTGTAGTAAACTGTAGCTTACAAAGTCGTTAATAGACAGAGGCAAGACTGGCGGGGGACTGTCAAGTTGTCGGAGCCGGTGCAGGAGTGCAGAGGGCACAGCATCGGCTTTAC
>DYKY01000191.1 GCA_020722365.1 Thermoflexus sp. | reverse complement strand
TCAGCAAGAAGGGCTGAAGACTGATAGCTGAAAGCTGATTGCTTTTTAGGAGACCCGTGAGCACACATTTAGCCCAGGCTGAGTTACTGCTACAACACGCGCGCTACTCGGATGCGGAGGCGCTCCTGCGGCGCGTGCTGGCCGAAGACCCCACGGACGCCGAAGCGCACACGCTGCTGGCGTTTACCTTGCTCTATCAGGGACGGGAGACCGATGCCCTGCTCGAAGCGCAGGCCGCGGTGCGGTTTGCGCCCGCCGATCCTGGCGGGCACTATGCCGGGGCCATCATCCTCACGGAAATGGAAAAATACGACGAGGCGCTTTCCGCGATCCGCACTGCCATTCGCATTGCCCCCGAAATGCCGCGCTTTCACGCCGTGATGGGCAACATTTACCTGCGTCAGCGGAAGTGGCAGCAGGCGCTCGACGCCGCGGAGACGGGCTTGCGCTTCGACCCGCAGAACATCCAGTGCAATAACATCCGCGCGATGGCGTTGGTGAAGCTCGGCCGGCGGGATGAAGCCGGGCAGAGTCTTGCCTCGATCCTCGCGCTGGATCCGGAGAACGCGATGACCCACGCCAACCAGGGCTGGGCGCTGTTGCACAGCGGCCAACACGAGCAGGCGCTTCAGCATTTCCGCGAGGCGCTGCGCCTGAATCCGCAGTTGGCGTGGGCGCGGGAGGGCGTCGTCGAGGCGCTCAAAGCGCGCAATCCCATCTACTGGGTGATGCTGCGCTACTTCCTGTGGATGTCGCGCCTGGGTTCAAACGCACGCTGGGGGCTGATCCTCGGCGTGTACTTCCTGAACCGCCTGGCGTCGGGGGCAGCGCTGCAATACCCGGCCCTCGCCCCAGTTCTCGTCCCGCTGAATTTACTCTACACCCTCTTTGTCTTCCTTTCGTGGACGGCGCGCCCGTTGTTCAACCTGTTGCTGCGCTTCAACCGTATGGGACGACTGGCGCTCACCGATGAAGACATCGTCGCATCGAACTGGGTGGCCATCTGTCTGGCGGCGGCGATTGGCTTCCTCGGCGCGGGCCTGCTGCGGGGACAATCCCTGTTCCTGACGACCGCACTCAATATGCTGATGCTGGTCGTGCCGGTCGCTTCGCTTTTCAACTTCCCTGCTGGAAAGAGACGCTGGTTCCTCGTGGCCTACACCGTCATCCTGACGCTGCTCGCCGTCGGCGCCCTGGCCCTCCGTCTGAACGGCATCGCGCTAGGCGCGCAGTTGGGCGAAGCCTTCTTCTGGGGCTGGATCCTGTATTCGTGGATTGCCAATGCTGTGGCATCCATGCGGTAGCTTTTACTCTGTCAGCAGATTTAGCAGATTAAACAGATTCTTTATATTATCGAATATAAAATCTGCTAAATCTGCTTAATCTGCTGACAAAAGAATGGCGATGAACAAACACCTGGCTCAAGCCCAACTCCTGCTACAAACCCGGCGCTACAAAGACGCCGAGTCCATGCTGCGCCAGGCGCTCGCCGCCGCGCCGAACGACGCGCACGCCCACGCGCTCCTGGCGCTGGCCCTCTACTACCAGGATCGCAACGACGAGGCGCTGCGCGAGAGCCGCACCGCCATCGGCCTGGCCCCCGACGCGGATTACGCTCACTACGTTCGCGCGCTGATCCTGCTCGACCAGGGACGCGCGGACGATGCCCTGCGCTCCATCCGTGAGGCGCTGCGCCTTGACCCGAACTCGGCGATGTACCACGCTGTCGTCAGCCGCATCCACATCCGCCAGCGCGATTGGAAGCGCGCGCTCGCGGCGGCTGAAGCGGGCTTGCAGTGCGACCCAGAACACGTGACCTGTCTCAACTTGCAGGCGATGGCCCTGGTGCGGATGGGCCGCAAGGTGGACGCCGAAGCGCCGCTGGCGGCGGCTCTGGCCCGCGCGCCGGAGAACGCGCTGACCCACGCCAACTACGGCTGGGCGCTGCTGCACCGGGACAAGGTCAAAGAAGCCTTCGACGCCTTCCGCGAGGCGCTGCGGCTCGATCCCACGTCGAGCTGGGCGCGCGAGGGCATTGTTGAGGCACTCAAGGCGCGCAATTTCGTCTACCGCTTGCTGCTGCGCTACTTCCTGTGGATGTCGCGCCTCACCGAGGAGGAGCAATGGGGCGTCATCGGCGTGCTGCACGGCATCCGCGTGGCGCTGCGGGTGGCGGCGCGCGCGTTCCCGCCGCTGTGGCTCGTGGCCTTCCCCATCCTGCTGCTCTTCCAGTTTTTCGTATTCCTCACGTGGGTGGCAGATCCGCTCTTTGCCCTGCTCCTGCGCTTCGACCGCTTCGGGCGGCTGGCGCTCTCCGCTGAAGACATGGTCGCCTCCACCTGGATGGCGATCTGCCTGCTCTCCGCCGAATTCGGTGTGCTCCTCGCGCTGCTGGCGCGCAACCTGGGCTTCCTCGCGCTCACCGTGGGGGCGCTGGCGCTCCTCGCGCCCGTGGCGGGCATCTTCCACGCGAACAAGGGGACAGGACGGATCATCTTGAGCGTCTACACCGCCGGGATGGCGCTCCTTGTGCTGCTCGCGTGCGTCGCCGCGGTCATCGGGCATCCCGTGGCGTTGGGGTTTGCCGCGCTTCTCGCGGCGGCTTTCGGCTTCGGGTGGATTGTGTACTCGTGGGTGGCGACTCTGGTGATTATCTTTCAGACCTGACAGGTCTTCTGAAACCTGTCAGGTCTTTGGGCATAAATCGGGAAAGA
Organism: Thermoflexus sp.; assembly: GCA_020722365.1. Taxonomy (GTDB): domain Bacteria; phylum Chloroflexota; class Anaerolineae; order B4-G1; family SLSP01; genus DSWT01. The sequence continues at coordinate 3,349 of DYKY01000191.1, read as the reverse complement.
ATTTATCGCCAATGGGAGCAAATCTTGCCTCGATTTCCATGGCGCGGTAATTACATTCGCGTCCGCGCCGACTGGGAACGTGATCTACGTTCCCTTCTACCGCAGTGGGTGGACTATGCGGATGTGGTACGGGGGTTGGAAAAGTTGAACATTTATGGCGCAGAAAATTCTTGTTGTCGATGATGAAGTGCAGATTGTACGGGTGGTGCGCGGCTATCTCGAGAAAGCCGGCTACCGTGTGGTGACGGCGAGCGACGGGCAGGAAGCCCTCTTTGTCGCCCGGCAGGAAACCCCCGACCTGGTAGTGCTGGACTTGCAGATGCCGAAGCTGGATGGCCTGGAGTTCACGCGCCGCATCCGCGCCGAACAACCAGATTTAGCCATCATCATGCTGACCGCGCGCGTCGAAGAAATGGATCGCATCCTGGGGCTTGAACTGGGCGCCGACGATTACATCACCAAACCCTTCAGCCCCCGCGAGTTAGTGGCGCGGGTTCGCGCCGTGCTGCGTCGCGCGCAGACCGGCCCGGCGCCCGCGCATGTCCTGGAAAGCGATGACTTGACGCTGGATCTCGACCGCCGGGAAGTGCGCAAAGCCGGCGCGTTGATCGAATTGACGCCTACAGAGTTCGAGCTTTTGGCGACTTTGATGCGTTCGCCAGGCCACGCGTTCTCTCGCGCCGATTTGCTGGAATCCATCCAGGGGATTGCGTTCGAGGCTTACGAGCGCACGGTGGATGTGCACATCAAGAACCTGCGCCGCAAAATCGAAGATGATCCGGCATCCCCGCGTTACATCGGCACCGTACGTGGCTTTGGCTATCGTCTCATAGATTGAATTACGAGACATGAATCTCTATCAAAAAGGGTTACTGGCGTTTGCCATCGTCATCTTCATTGCCATTGCGACCGTGGCCTTGCTGGTGGGACAGCGTACCACAGCGGAATTTCGGAGCTACGCCGTCCTGTACAGCAATCGCGCGCAGAACCTGGCCGTACTCCTGACCGGCTACTACGCGGAACACGGTCGCTGGGATGGCGTCGATGCCGTGCTCGCACAGCACGGCGCTGCCGGTTCTGGCGGGCGTGGCCGCGGCGAGGGTGGGGCGCAGTGGGCCTTCCGCGTGGCTAACGCCGACCGGGTTGTCGTTGCCAATTCTAACGGCGCGGTCGCGGGACAGCTCTCGCCCAGTGAGATTGCGAGTGCGCTTCCCTTGACGGTGCAAGACCAAACGATAGGCTATTTGCTTCCCGACGCGCAGGCCGGTCAGGGCGTGACCTTAAATGCCCCTGAAGAGCAGTTTCTCCAGCGCGTACGTTATGCCCTGTTCCTGGGCGGCGGCGTTGCCTTTGTTGCAGCGTTGCTTTTGGCCGGCGTGTTGACGCGGAGCATCCTTGCGCCGGTGCGCAGCCTGAAAGCAGCCGCGGAGACTGTGGCGCAGGGCGACCTCGCTGCGCGCGCGCCAATCCACGGGCGGGACGAGCTGGCGGAACTGGCGGAGACTTTCAATACGATGGCTGCCAGTCTGCAACGTGCGGAACTGGCCCGGCAGGCGCAAACGGCCGACATTGCCCACGAATTGCGCAATCCCCTTGCCGTGCTTCAGGGGACGCTCGAAGCGCTGGCCGATGAGGTCTACGCGCCGACGCCGGAAAACATTCAGCCCGCGTTGGACCAGGTCCACACGCTCAATCGTCTGGTGGATGATTTGCGCACGCTGGCTTTGGCCGACGCGGGGGAGTTGCGGCTGGATCGCCAACCGCTCGATGTCGGCCAACTCCTTGCCCGCGTCGTTGATGCCCATCGCGCCCCGTTTGCGGAGAGAGGGCTTGCGCTCCGCGTCGAGACCGCCGAGGCGTTGCCGCGCATTGAGGGCGATTACGCGCGGCTGACTCAGGTGTTCAACAACATCCTGGGGAACGTGCTGCGTTACGTTCCCTCAGGCGGCAGCGCGCAACTTACGGCGACCGTGACGAATGGCGGAGTGCAGGTGAGCATCCGCGACACTGGTCCCGGTGTGCCGCCCGATGCACTCCCGCACTTGTTTGAACGCTTCTGGCGCAGCGACGCTTCGCGCAGCCGCGCCACCGGCGGTTCTGGCCTGGGGCTGGCGATTGCGCGCCACATCGTTGTGGCGCACGGCGGGCGCATCTGGGCTGAACTCCCCCCTGGCGGCGGCCTCACCGTCGCATTTTGGCTCCCCGTGTAGAATCCACATCCTTTCTTCGTTGTATCTTCACCGTTTCTTCACATAACTGCGTTATCCTTTGGGGAGATTTGAAAGCAGACGCTTTCAGGTGACTCACAAAGGAGAATTGCTATGAACAAAGTGAAGATGAACTATCTGTTGGATGTGGTGATCGGTTTGGCTTTCCTGCTCTCCGCTGCAACGGGCATCGCGTTCCTGTTTCTGGGATCGGGAGGCTACCAGGGCGGGCGCAATCCTGGATTTCAGACTGTCTGGTTGGGCCTTAGCCGGGAAGTGTGGAGCGACTTGCACACGTTGGGCGGTCTGGTGATGATTGCCGGTATCGGCGCACACCTGATTTTGCACTGGAAGTGGATCGTCAGCGTGACCAAGCAAATGCTGCCAAAACTGCCCACGCTTCGCAAGCGCCAAGAATAATGCCAGGTCATGTAGAGAAACGATAGGCGAAAATCTCGCACAGAGACGCAGAGTTTTTTATGATTTGCTGATTTACAGATTTTGAGATTTCAGAGGAGAATGGAAATGTTGAACAAAGTTTTGGGTTACGGTGTTGTGATTGTGTTGTTAGTCGCATTAGTCGGCGGCACGGCTTACGTTTTGACGCGCCCTGCCGAAGCGCAAGCGGAACGCGGCGCCTTGCGCGGGGCAAGTCTGCAAGCCGAAGGTGGTAATCGCGGTGGTGGACGTGCTGCGTCGGGAAGCGCCGCGGTTCCTGGCGGCCGTGGGAACGGTGGACAGGGCATGAACGAAGGTTACGGTGGTGGCCAAACCGCTGACAGGGATAACGGCGGTGGGCAAGGCGCCGGTGGCGGCTACGGTGCTGGGCAAAGTACCGGCAATAGGCAGCCTATCGCGGAAACCGAGGTTCACGACTGGCTCACACTTCAGGGCACGGTGACGGTTGCCGACAACGAACTGACGGTGCAGACAGCCGACGGCGAGGTTGTCGTGGGGTTGGGGCAGGCGTGGTACCGGGATGAAGCGGGCTTCGTCGTCAACGTGGGTGATGAGGTCGTCGTTCAAGGATATTATGAAGATGGCGAGTTCAAGGCCGGCACGGTCGAGAACCTCACGACCGGCGCGACGGTGACCCTGCGCGATGCGACAGGCCGCCCGATGTGGGCCGGACGCGGCAACGG
>DYKY01000190.1 GCA_020722365.1 Thermoflexus sp. | reverse complement strand
ACCCTACTTATACATTATACATAAATCGGACTCTAAAAGGTGAACAATTGCACTTGACATCCGGGTAAATAGCCCCTACAATAAAAGTGAACACTTGACCTGAGCATGGATTCTTAATATCTTTTCAGCTTTGATGACAAGTTTGATGCTGTTTGCCCTCTATGTTTGGGTTGGTAGTTTATTAGTGAACTTTCGAACAGAGCGCGGGCTTATGCGAAAATGTAGAGTTGGTGCCCCCACTAAAATAACTATAACCACACTGCGGGTCATCTGAAAAGATGTCGCCCGCAGTGTGTGTTTAGCGACCGGGCTTAACCCCGAAAATCTTGCCCAACGGACAAGAAAACGGGCAGTGAAAGGTATCCAGTACCGGTTCGTTAGGATTAGGTACCATATCTTATCCACAAGGAGGTGATGTTCGCGCACAAAATTCTCTTACGGTTATAGAGATACTGCGTCACCCAGAATATACTCATCCGTTTGGAGAAAGGAAAACGCCATGTTCGATGAAAAATCGCTGAGAGAATTGGCTACTATTGAAGCAGGTGGCCCGATTTTGAGCCTCTACTTGAACGTTGACCCCACACAACACGCCGCCGAAGAGTACCGGTTGGCGCTGCGCGAAATGCTGAAGCAGGCCGAAGGGCTGGTCGATGATGGCGACATCAATGCCGTCAAGCGGTACGTCGATTTGGAGTATAACTGGTCCGGGCGTGGTTTAGTGCTGTTTTCGCGCCAGGCCGAGGAGATATGGTATGCTTTTCCATTGGCAGTTCCGGTGCGCAACGGCATCACAGCAGCGCGTAAACCGTACATTTCGCCATTGGTGGAACTGGATAGTTTTTACGGCCGGTATACCGTCGCCTTGGTAGACCGGCAAGGAGGACGTTTCTTCTTGTTCCAGATGGGCGAGTTGATTACCCAGGAAGGCGCGGTGGGCGAGGATGTACGTAACGTCCGCCGGGGGCGCGGCTCTTCGGTCGTGGGCATGCGCGGCGGTTCGCAGGCTTCGGGTCGCAAAGAAGCAGAACTCGTACAACGCAATCTGCGCGACACGGCGGCAGCGTTGGCCGATTTCTGTCAAGAGCATCATCCGCGCCGCTTGCTGCTGGCGGGCGCCGAACACACGGTTGCGCAGTTCCGCGATCTCTTGCCCGTGAAACTTCAAGAAATCGTCGTGGGGACATTTAATGCCGGTATGGAGGCCAGCGATATCGAGATTCGTGAGCACGCCTTTGCGCTTCTCAAAGATTTGGAGGACAAGCGACGGCGCGAGTTAGTGCAGGCTGTCGTCACGGCAGCGGCTAAAGGGATGAATGGCGTGATTGGACTGGATCAAACGCTCAGCGTCACGCACGAGGGACGTACCCAGGTTTTGGTCGTTGAACGCGATTTTCACGCGCCGGGCTACCGTTGCACCGGTTGTGGCTATCTGACGACACAGCCGCTGGAGAAATGCATCTTCTGCCAGGAGGCTATTGTGGAGATTCCCAACGCCGTCGAAGCCGTCATCAGTCAGGCGGTGGAGAAGGGCGGCGCCGTCGAGGTGGTCGACAACGGCCTGTTGAACGGCGCCCACATCGGCGCGCTGCTGCGCTATTAGTTGCACTATACCCTTGCATAACAACAATCCCCCCAAATCCCTGGGGGGATTGTCATTGACGCAGTGACATCCGACGCCGAGCTACACAACCAGACAATTTGACTAACGACTGTCTGACCATTACGGAGAAGTCAATGCCAAAAGGACTGCACAAACCCACCGACCTGCGCGCTTATCGCCGCCAGACCGAGCGTCGTCTGGTCATCGCTATCGTCTTCATGCTGATACTGGTTGGCAGCATAGTGATCGGCCTGGTCTACGGCTGGCCCGCCGTATTCACCGGGCTGTTATGTCTGCTGCCCGGCGCAGGCGTTTTTCTACTTTTGTGGATCGTGTTGACCGTCATCGAGCGCCTGGGTCGTGACCTATAACCTCGCGCTATAGCCATCCTCTCAAGCGCATCGCGCGTTCGACGCTGGCAATCGCCACCCAATAGGCCGCGTCGCGCATATACAGGTGCTTCTCCCGCGCCATCGCCAGAACCGCCTTGAATGCGCTCGCCATTTTCTGATCCAACTTTGCCAGAACCTCTTCCTCAGGCCAATAGTAGTTCATGTCGTTCTGTACCTGCTCGAAGTAAGAACACGTCACCCCACCGGCGTTGCACAGGAAGTCGGGAATCACAAAGATGCCCCGTTCTTTGAGCACTTTGTCGGCCTCCAGAAGGGTCGGGCCGTTTGCGCCTTCCGCAAGGATCTTCACCTGTTTGCTGATCTGCTGCACGTTGTCGCCAGTGATGACGCCCTCCACAGCGGCAGGGATCAACACGTCCACGTCTTTCGTCAGCCAGACATCGCCGTCTTCGATCACATAGCCGGCCTTCTGCGCCTTCTCTTTGTCCACCGTGCCGTACTGATCGGTGATGCTTTGCAGGAAGTAGGGGTCGACGCCCTCCTCTTTGGAGAATGTATAAGACGTCCGGTCATCGCGGTCCCAGCACGAAACGCAGATGACCCGTCCCCCTAGCATCTCGATGAACGTCCTGGCCGCGTACTGCGCCACGTTGCCGAAGCCCTGGATCGAGGCCGTGCGCCCGACCGATTTGATCCCCAGGTGCTTCATCGCCTCGCGCACGGTCACAACGACGCCGAACCCGGTCGCCGCGGTGCGTCCCAGCGAGCCGCCGCCGCCCACCGGCTTGCCGGTGATCACGCCCGGCACGTACTCGCCGCGCAGCTTGGAGTACTCGTCCATCATCCAGCCCATCATCTGCGGCGTGGTACCCACGTCGGGCGCGGGGACGTCGTTGCGCGGGCCGAGGTTCTTCCAGATGGCGTCGATCCACTCGCGGCACAGGCGTTCCTTCTCGCCGGTCGAGAGCATGGACGGATCCACGACCACGCCGCCCTTCCCGCCGCCCAAGGGGATGTCGGCCACGGCGCACTTCCACGTCATCCACGTGGCGAGCGCGCGCACCGTGTCCAGCGTCTCGTTCGCCGCGAAGCGGATGCCACCCTTCGCCGGGCCGCGCGCGTCGTTGTGCTGCACGCGAAAGCCGAAGAACACCTTGATCGACCCGTCATCCATCCGCACCGGCAGTTGGAAACGGAACTCGCGCAGCGGCCAGCGCAGCATCTCGCGCACCGCCGGTTCCAGCCCCATTTGCTCGGCGACCTGATCGAACTGCGCCTGTGCTAACTTGAAAGGATTCATTTCTTCATGTTTAGCCATGACACTCTCCTTAATCTGATATACGTTATACGCTGGAGTTCGGCATTTTCCGATGAATCGCCAGCATCCAGTTTTGGTTCTTGTAAGCCTTCAGCTATCAGTTTTCAGCTAACCACTGAAGGCTGACAGCTAATCGCTGACTGCTTATGATACTCTTCGTTCCAACGTCTCCTGCAACAAGCGCCGCGTATCCTGGGGATTGGCTTTGCCTTTCGAGGCCTGCATGACCTGTCCCACCAACCACCCCAGAATGTTCGTTTTACCGACGAGATATTGCTGCACCTGCGCCGGATGCGCGTCCAACGTGGCTTCGATGAGCGCCGTGAGCGCATCCGCATCTGAAATCTGCGTCAACCCCAGGCGGCGGACGACGTCCTCCGGTGACTCGCCCGTCTCGCACATCGCGCCGAGCGCCGTTTTCGCCGCCGTCACGCTGACTGTTCCCTGCTGCACAAGCGCCAGCAGTGTCGCCAGGCGTTCTGGCGACGTCTTGCAGGCGTCAATGGGGGTAGCGGTGGCGTTCAGGATGCGGAACAGTTCCCCGCCGACCCAGTTGGCGACGTCCTGGGCGACGACGCCCTGCGCACGCGCGCTCCCGGCGGCGGCCTCGAAATAGTCGGCGACGCGCCGGTCGCCCACCAATAGCGCCGCATCGTAGGGACGGATGCCGTACTCGGCCATCAGCCGGCGCTTTTTCGCCAGCGGAAGTTCGGGCACGCGCGCTCGCAGCGTTTCGATCCAGTCCGGCGCGATTTCCAGCGGCGGGATGTCCGGTTCGGGAAAATAGCGATAGTCGTGCGCGTGCTCCTTGCTGCGCTGTGGGTACGTCCTGCCGGCGACTTCATCCCAGCCCAAGGTCTGCTGGGTGACAGTTCCGCCCTTTGCCAGCGCCGTTTTCTGTCGCTCGATCTCATAGGCCACGCTCGCAGCCAGCGCGTGAAACGAGTTGAGGTTCTTGATCTCCGTGCGTGTCCCCAGCGTGGTCGATCCCATCGGGCGGATGCTGACGTTGGCCTCGAAGCGCATCTCGCCTTTCTCCATATCCCCCGCGTTGATGCCCAGGTAGATCAGCACGTCGCGCAGCGTCGTCGCATAGGCCTGCACCTCCTCGACGGTGTGCATGTCCGGCTCGCTGACGATCTCGATCAGCGGCACGCCCGCCCGGTTGAAGTCCACCAGCGCCGATCCGTCGTCCTGGTGATAGAGCTTCGCCGTGTCCTCTTCGAGATGCGCGCGTGTGATGCCGATGCGTCGCATCCCGGCCTCCATCTCGATCTCCAACGCGCCATGGACCGCCAGCGGCAGCTCGTACTGCGAAATTTGATATCCTTTCGGCAGATCGGGATAGAAATACGATTTGCGCGCGAAGACGTTGACCGGGTTGATCGTGCAGCCGAGCGCCAGCCCCGTCATAATGCCCAGTTCCACCGCGCGGCGGTTGACGACCGGCAGTGTCCCCGGCAGCGCCAGGCACACCGGGCAGACCTGCGTGTTGGGCGGCACGTCTCCCGTGTCCGCCACCACCGGACAGGCGCAGTACATTTTCGAGCGCGTATGAATCTGCGCGTGGACTTCCAGGCCGATGACGGCTTCGTACTCCATAGACTTCATCTTATGCGTTGCACAAATCCGGCAATTCGCTCCAACGCGATTTCGAGTTTCTCGTAGGCCGTCGCATACGACATCCGCACGAAGCCCGCGCCGGATGGCCCGAAGGCTCGCCCAGGGACGACGGCGACGCGTTCTTCCTGTAATAGTCGCTCGGCGAATTTGTTGTCGTCCAGGCCGGTGCTTTGGATATTCGGGAAGGCGTAGAACGCGCCGTGCGGCTCGATACACGCCAGCCCCATCGCGTTGAGACTGTCCACAACCAACCTGCGGCGGCGCTCGTAGCGCGCGTGCATCTCCTGGACGAACGGTTCGCCCACTTCCAGCGCCCTCAATGCCGCCCACTGTGACACCGTCGGCGCGGACATAATCAGGTATTGGTGTAGCTTGCGCATCTCCGCGAGCAGCGACTCCGGCCCCACCACGTAGCCCACGCGCCAGCCCGTCATCGCGTAGGCTTTGGAGAAGCCTTGCAGCACGATCGTCCGCCGGCGCATTCCCGGCAGGCTGGCGAAGCACACGTGTTCCACGCCGTAGACCAACCGGTCGTAGATTTCGTCCGAAATCACCACCAGGTTGTGTTTCTCTGCGAGGGCAGCAATCGCGCTGAGCCGCTCACGGTTGATGACGGCCCCGGTGGGATTGTTGGGCGAGGCGAGAAACAGCGCCTTCGTCTTGGGCGTGATTGCGGCCTCGATCATCTCCGCCGTGAGTTGAAACTCCGTCTCCGGCGTGGTGGGAATGGACACCGGCGTCGCGTGAGCCATCACTGCCGCCGGCTCGTAGGCGACGAAGCACGGCTCGGCAAAGATGATTTCGTCGCCGGGATCCAGCAGCGCCGCCATTGCGACGTACAGCGCCTCGGAGACTCCCACCGTCACCAGGACTTCCTGGACCGGATCGTAACTCAGCCCGTAGAGCTTCTTGACATGCGCGGCAATCGCTTGCCGCAGCTCGATCAGGCCGGAGTTGGACGTGTAGTGCGTCCCTCCGTTGCGCAGCGCCGCGACCCCGGCCTCCACAATCGGCGCCGGCGTGTCGAAGTCCGGCTCCCCAATCCCCAAACTGATGACATCCTCCATCGTCGCCGCAATGTCGAAAAAGCGACGGATGCCAGAAGGCGGAATGCTCCTGGCGAGTTTCGAAACAAAAGTGTCAGACTCCATCAACTTCCCCTCAGAAAAAGAATCAAGAATCA
>DYKY01000189.1 GCA_020722365.1 Thermoflexus sp. | reverse complement strand
GCCGCCCCCCCCCCCCGCGACGCCCACGCCGACCAGCCCCCCCCCCCCAACGCCCACCCCGACGCGACGTCCCACACCCACGCCTACCGTTACATTGACGCCAACGACTGAGCCAACGCCTGAGCCAACGACTGAGCCGGCGCCAGGGCCAGGACCGGGACCAGGCCCCACGCAAGAACCCACAACCCCACCGCCCACCGAGCCAATATCGCCGTTGACAACCCCGCCGCCGCCATCAGAGGTGTCTCCAGGAGATTAAACCGTGAAGCGCGCGCGTAAATTATCAGCGGTTGTGCTCTTCATCGTTATGCTGTGGGGATGCGCTTGCTCCGCAGGCGCTTCCCCAAAGGCAGAACCTCCGGCTACCCGCACGCCCAACAGCCTCTAAACATCGACGAACATCCGCTTTATGTAATGCGCTATGAAGGCGCCTACATTTCTGGGGATGAGGACGTTGAGCGTGATGCTTCCTCTGCGGCGGCACGCCGCGATGGGCCTGTTCACTGTTCGCCGCGCGGCGATGCAGAGACGATGGTTTACGGTCGCAACTTCGATTGGGAACACAGCCCGGCGGTGCTGCTGTTCACCGCTCCACCCGATGGGTACGCATCGGTCTCGCTGGTGGACATCGCTTTCCTTGAATTCACTGAAACAGAAGCGCGCGACTTAACCCGGCTGTCCCTTGAGGAGCGGCAACCGCTTCTGGATGCGCCATACCTGCCCTTCGACGGGATGAACGAATATGGGTTGGCGATTGGGATGGCCGCCATCGACGACAGTCCCATGCCCTACGATCCGGCCAAAAGGACCATCAGCTCGTTCGGCATCATCCGCGAGATGCTGGATCATGCTCGCACAGTGGATGAGGCCATCGCCGTGATGGAAAGCTACAACGTGGATATGAGCGGCGGACCCGCCATTCACTATCTGATCGCCGACGCATCGGATGTGTCCCAACCCGGCACGCAATGGTCGGTCGTGTACGGCATCTCCACAGGCGAGGTCAGCATCGCGCTGGGACGCGACTACAACAAAGTTTACGATTTCCATCTGCAACACGCGGAGATGGCGTCAGAATAACTTAACGGCGATTCGCGGTTGATTTCAGGGAGAGAAAAACGTCGTGGGGATGAACACACGCCAGGGCAGCACCTCGATGGCGTAGACGCGGTTGAGGTAGTCGCCGCTCCACCCGCCGACGACGTAGAGCGACGTGTCGTATGCCACCAACCCCAGGTTACGCCATTCGCCTACAATCGGCGTCTGAACGACCGTCCAGGTGTCGGTCGCAGGATCATAGCGTTCGTTGAATCCCAGGTAGGCGGTCCACCCGCCGCCGATCGCGTACACCCGCGCCCCGATGGCCGCCAACCCCAGCCCGCCGCGCGGCAGAAGCATCGGCGCGCAACCGTCCCAACGGTTGGCTTCGGGGAGATAAACCTCACAGGTTGCCCACTCGCGCTCATCGTCGTAGCCGCCTACGTAGAAGATGCGAATGAGGCCATTCGCGTCGACCAGGGTAGCCGCCGCGCCAAAGCCCCGCGCTCCGGCCGGATGCGCGATTTCCGTCCAGGTGTTGCTCCCGCTGTCGTAGACGTAGCCCACGGCCTGGTAGGCCGCGCCGTTCCAGCCGCCGAAAAGATAAGCCCGTCCGTCGTGTTCCGTCAACGCATACGCGCACAAGGGTTGGGGCAACGGCGCCCCCTCGCTCCACGTGTCGCTCTCCGGGTCATACAGATGCGTGATCGCCTGGGGCGCGCCGCTCGCGTCACATCCGCCGGGAACGAGCAGGCGGTAAGGATTGCCGGCTTTTTCCGGTAGCGCGACGATGCCGACGTTTGCCAGAGCCGCCGGACGCGGCGCGCCGCTGCGCCACAGCGCGGTATCGACGTCGTAAATGTCCAGCCGCCCGGTAGGGCCATCTTCCATACTGCCGCCAACGACGTAGATGCTATTATCCTGCGCCGCAACCCCCATCCGCGCCCGGCGCACCGGCAGAGGCGTCAACTCGTCCCAACGCGCGCCGCCGTTATCCCCCACCGGGGCATCCGCCACATGTTCGGCCGTGGTTTGATCGACCAGGCCGCTGGCAGTGGGGACGGCGGCCTGTCCGGCGGGCTGCCGGGGCAAGAGCAGCGCCACAAGCGCCACAATCAAGCCGGCTGCCAGTGCTGCCCAACGCGCACGTGGCCAGGGCGGCAGCGCCGGTAACGCCGGTTCCATCTGGACGCTGGCTTCTGCCGGGATGCTTGCCACAGCGCCTGCCGGCGCCTCGGTGGCGCCGGGGACGGCGATCCAGCCCTCCTGCATCGCCAGCACCGTTAGCTCGGTGCGAGAGGCGACGCCGGTTTTGGTGAAGATGTTGCGCAGGTGGACCTTCACCGTATTGGGGCTGAGGTAGGTGCGGATAGCGATCTCGCGGTTGGTCAGCCCGGCGGCGACCAATTCCACGATCTCGATCTCGCGCTCGCTCAGTGGTTCCCCGGGTTCAGCGGGCATAGGGGACTCCGGGTTTGGGGAATTCCACGATCTCTTTGCCTGCCAGTTTATCCTCCACGCGCTCGGCGATAATCTCCAGATGTTCAGGGTAATGGACAAAGTCCAAATCGTCCCCCGGCACGGTCAGTACGGGACATTGATCGAAGGTCACCATCCACTCGTCGTAGAACTGTCCCAGAAGCGTCAGGTAATCAGCGGAGACGCTGTTCTCGATCTCCCGCCCGCGACGGCGGATACGCGCGAGCAGCGTGGCCGGACTGGCTTTGATGTAGATGAGCAGCGCGGGTCGCGGCAGGGTATTGAGCACCAGCCCGTAGAGGCGTTGGTAGGCCTGGTAGTCGCGCTCGGTCATATTGCCGAGGCTGTACAGCGCCCGCGCGAAGATGTGGGCGTCCTCGTAGATGCTGCGGTCGATGATGGCCGACTCCGGCAGCGCCATCAGTTGGCGGTGTTGTTCGGCGCGATGACCCAGGAAGAAGATTTGCAGATGAAAGCTCCACGCGCGCATATCGGCGTAGAAGTCGGCCAGATACGGGTTGTTGTCCACCGACTCATACGCAACGTGCCAGCCGAGCCGTTTCCCCAGCCTCTCGGCCAGCGATGTTTTGCCCGCGCCAATGTTCCCAGCGACTAAAACCAGATGCTTTGGCATAGAGGCTCCTAAGGTCCAAAGAATCGCAGATAGACAACGCGCTGCGTGTCCGGGCGCACCAACGCTGCTTCGCTCAGCCGCACGCCGACCACCCACAGGATGCGCCCGTCCGCTTCGACCAGCGGCACAGAATCGCGCCACGGGCGCGGTATTTTCATATTGATCAACAAATCGCTCAGCCGTACTGTGGCGTGGCGCATCCCCTGCGGCTGGAAAAGGTCGCCGCGCCGCCGCGTGCGCAAAAGCGCTCCCGCCCCTAACACATCCGCATCCATCCAGGCCACCAACGGGTTGCAGTTGTTGGCGATGGCCTCCAGGTTCCAGTGCGGCGCTTCCTGGATGTGCAAATGCCAGCCGTTCGGCAGATCGATCTCGGCGGGCACGGACAGGGGGAGGGCGCTTCCCGGCGTGAGCCAGGGATTTTCCGGCGGCAGGTGCAGAACGTCCTCGCCGGCGATGGTGAGTGTGGTATAGCCGACCGTCAGACGCAGCCCGTGCGGTAAGGTGGCCTGCGCGCCGGTCGCGCCTTGTTGGGCGATACGCACCGCGTCCTCCACGTGGATGAAGCTCACGTCGCGCAGGGAGTGGCGCAGTTTGTACGCTGCGCGGCGGACGATGGCCCGCTGGATCGCAAGCGGCTGCGCCCGCCAGCCTTCCAGATTAAAGGCCAGCAAGTCGGGCGCGCTTTTGACCAGCAGCGTGTCCCACGCGACCGACACAAACTCATGCAACAAATCGTAGTCCGCGCGCACGACCTCGGCCAGGTGGCGCAGATTTTGCGCAATGCGTGGGTTGGTCTGCGCCAGATACGGCAGCACCTCGTGGCGCAGACGGTTGCGGAAAAAGGTGATGTCCAGGTTGGAGCGGTCGAAGCGGGTGGCCAACTGCTGTTCCGCGCAGTAGGCTTCGATGTCGGCGCGGGGGATGGCGAGCAGCGGGCGGATAAGCTTCATCTCCGATACCGGCTTTGGAGAGGGGGGCAGCAGATGGTAGTCGCGCAGCGGGGTCGCAGGCAGCATCCCGCGCAGTCCGGCTGGACCGGCTCCCCGCAGCAAGTGCATCAGCACCGTCTCCGATTGGTCGTCGGCGTTGTGCCCCACCGCGATGCGCAGCGCGCCGGTCTGCTGGGCAACGCGATGGAGAAAGGTGTAACGGGCGCGGCGCGCAGCCTCTTCCAGTGCGATCTTCTGCTCGGCAGCAATCGCGGGCACATCGACCCGCTCGACGGTGCAGGGCACCCCCAAACTCTCGGCCAGCGCCGCGACGAACTCGGCATCGGCGTCGGCGTCCGTATCGCGGATACCGTGATGGAGATGCGCGACGTGCAAGGCGAGATCCAACGGATCGGCCAGGCGTCGCAGCACGTGCAGCAGCGCCACCGAATCCGGCCCGCCGGAGACGCCGACCACCACCCGCGCTCCGGGCTTCAGGAGGCGGTGCGCGTCGATGTAGCCTTGTACCTCGTGCAGCAAATCCATTCCCTGGCTACCGTCTACCGCCTCAAATATTGATCACCGTGCCACAATACTGACATTCCACCTGCTTCATTCCCTTGTAGATCGGGGGCAGTATGGCGTTACACGAAGGGCAGCGGGTGGGCAACTCGGCCTCGGGCGCCGCGGCTTCGGCTTCTGTCTGCGCTGCCAGCAGTTCTTGTGGTGAGGGTGCGCCGAAAAGGTCGGCGGCAATCTGCCCACTCTTCACCTGGCGGATCACTGCCAACCATGCCTCGTTGGTCGCCCCACCCTTGAGGTGCAGGGTCACGTCGCCGGGCAGTTCGCGCGTGCGCTCGACGAAACTCAGGGTGAGCAACTCTTGCCTTCCCAACCCAAACAAACCCGATTTCTTGTCATCCATTTGCACTTCGTCAATCGCCCCCACCGGCGCAGCCCAAAGTTGTTCCTGGACGAGTTCTTTCTCGGAGGAGAAGAGTTTCTTCTTGATCACACGCTCTTCTCGCTGTTCGAAAATTAGACGGCTATCGGTGAGGAACAGCAAGCCCTCCGGTTGTTGATTGTCACTGATCCACTGCGCCTTGCACACTGCCACGCCATGCTCGTCGGGCAGCAGATCGAAGGAAGCGCTATCGAGCGCGTCCAACATCGCGCGCACGTCGCGCATCTCGTCTTGCAGCTTGCTGATCTCCTGTTCCGTGCTGCTGAAGACGCCCTGCACGTTGCGTTGCGCTTCGTTGATCTGGTTTTCGAGCGCCCACAGGCGGCTGTCCACCGTATCCAACAAACCGGTGTTGCGTTCTGCCTGACCGAGCAATCGCTGTGTCTCATTGGCGGCGCTTTGCAGGACACTGCGCTGCTCCTGGAGCAGGCGATTGGCCAACATCTGCTGCTGCGGCCAGCGCGACTTCAGGGTAGCGGCGCGTTCTTCCAGGGTGCGCCCAAAGCGATAGCCACGCGCGCGGAGTTCGGCGATCTCAAGATCCAGACCATCAACAGTGCTGGTGACAGAGGATAATTGATCGAACAGGGTGCTCAAAGCGACCATGCCGGCCAGTCTCTCCCAGCGTGTGCGCGCGCTGGCGAGTTGCTGAACGCGCGTATCGACCTGCGATGGCATCACCGGCGAAGGCATAAGAGCGGGCGCCGGCCTGGGAGCGGGCGCCGGCCCGGAAATTTTGGCGCCGGATGGTTTGGGCCTGGAAGCCGGCTCAGGCGCCGGCCTGGGAATCCGCGAGCGAATGTCGCCGCCAGAGGGCCTTGGTGGACTGCTCGGCGGCGTCTTCTTGCCGCCGCTCTTAAGGCCGCCGGAAGAAGGTCTCTTGACACTTCTGAAGCTATAGCCGGAATGACTCAGGCTTTTCTTAACGGTCATCAGTTTCCTCCTTAAATAATGCTGAAAATGCGTTGGTTAATCTTGATACTCGCTCATCGTGTGACGCAAATACGCCTCCATAAAGGCGTCCAAATCCCCGTCCAACACAGCCTGTATATTGCCGGTCTCGTAATCGGTGCGGTGATCCTTGACCA
>DYKY01000188.1 GCA_020722365.1 Thermoflexus sp. | reverse complement strand
TTGCGGATCGTTACCGTGATGGTGTCAATCTTTTCCGGATCGAAGCCGCCGCCCACACCTTTGGCGCGCACCTGGATGTCATACTGCGCATCGTCCTCGGTCGGCAGCGTCCAGGCAAAGGTCCAGTTCCACCAATCGCCGGTGGGATCGGGCGTGATGGTCGAGGCCGGTTGCCAGTTATCCGGTTGCACCTCACCAACTTTCTTGATGTTCACCTCCACCGTCGGCGCAACAGCGGCTGCCAACGGCGCGACGGATGGCAGCACCGGGACGGCGCTCAACGGCTGGAACAACAGGCCGGTAGGATTCACCGTAACCGACTGTACTGCACTCCAGCGGCTTTCATACTCCAAAGTACGTGTCTTGGCGCGATAGTAGTAGGTTTGGCCGCGCGGTTGGCTGGTAATATCCTTGAATGTCGCGGCGCTTACAATATACTCGTTCCTGATCTGAGAGAAATATGGATCAGTCGATTCCTGCAAGACGTATTGAATCGCATCGGGCACTGACGTCCACTGCACTCGATACCAGTCGTTGGCCCCGCCCCCGTTCGAAATAGAACTGAGCACCGGCGGTTCGGGGAACCCAGGATTGTCGCCATTCCATGCACGGCCTTTGATCGTAAACACCCCTTTGGACGTGATCAACTGATTATTCCACGGTTCGTTGATCTGTGCGCTCGGGTAATCTTCCACGGTCACCGTCACAAAACGCGTGAAGGCGAGACCGCCCTCGGTGATGGTCGCCGTATTGGTGATGATATCGCCGGGCAACACTGTGGTCGTCACTGTAGCCTGGAATGACAGCGTCACCGTGGCGCCGGCAGCGATAGGATTGACCGTAAATCGCACGCCGCTCCCCGAAGGGAAGCCGAAACCGGCGCCCTCTGGCACAACACGCGCACTATAGCCCACGTAGCTCAAATCTGGGTCCAGAGGATCATAGACATCGATAGAGGTTGTCGTGCTGAGTGTATCATTATTCAAAACGACGGAATACGCCACCGTTCCACCTGCGCCCACCTCCCGTGGGGTAGCATCCTTGTAGGATGTATCGAGCAACGACGTGCCCTGTGCGCGCGCGCTTCCGGGGACACTCGCCAACCAGACCAATCCCATCAGGATGGCTCCGATAAGTGTCATCAGGACAAACACGTGCCTCTTCTGCGCATACCACTGATTCATGTCAAACTCCTTTCGATTTGTCTTTGCATGTCCAGCAAGGAAATTGCCGTGCGAGAATATCTCGACACGGCTCAATACGGCTGAGACGGAAAGCACAGCATCATATATACCATAGGTAACGCAATCCGCAACCCTAGGGAACAGACTACAAAAGTCTTAACAGGCGCCTGCCCGGCAGAAGCTTCCGTTAAACGTACTACGATAAGACTTTTGTAGTCTTGGCTTATAAGCTGAGGGTGCAGAGCGAAACTAAAGAACTTTCGCAGGTGTGATTTGGTTGTACAGATCGCGCTCCGATTGTAGCGTCACCTCAAGGTAATTGTCCGTCAGTCCGCGCCAATAGCCAGCATCGTCCTTTCGTTCCCATAAGACAGGGAGAAATTGGCCGATGAATTTACGACGATAATCCGCCGCCAATTGTTCCCCTAACGCGCGCATCTGCGCCGCGCGCGCCGTCCGCACTGTTGCAGGGACAGCGCCCGGCAAGCGCGCCGCCGGCGTTCCAGGACGCGCGGAGTAAGGAAAAACGTGCAGGCGCGCGAACGCCATCCGCGCCACAAAATCCAGGCTCGCGGCGAAGTCCGCCTCGGTCTCACCGGGGAACCCCACGATAACGTCGGTGGTGACGGCGATATCGGGCGAGACGATGCGCGCCGCATCGACCAGCGCCGCGAACCGGGCAGTGTCAATGCGCCGGCCCATCCGCTTGAGTACAGCATCAGAACCGGATTGCAAGGGCACATGGAGTTGACGGCAGAGGCGGGAATTCTCCCATTGACGCAGCAGGGCAGCATCCACATCCCAGGGTTCGACAGAGGAGAGGCGCAGGCGTGGCACAGCGGTCATCTGCAACACAGCTTCGACCAACGTCGCCAATCCCGCCGCCAATCCCAGATCGTGACCATAAGCGCCCAGGCTGACGCCGGTGAGCACGATTTCCTGCGCCCCCTGCGACACCAGATCGCGGGCAGCCTGTACCGCATCGTCCAACGGGCGGCTGCGCGCCCGTCCGCGCAACACCCGCGTGATGCAGTAGGTGCAGGCGTGATCACAGCCATCCTGCACAGCGAGGAACGCGCGCGTGTGTCCCCACCGGCCCGGCGACCAGGCCACAGGCACAGCCTCCACCCCGGTGATGATCTCCACCGCGCGGGCTTTGTCGGCGTTGGGGATGCTCCACGCCACACCGGGAAGTGTGGCGGCGTGCGCTGCGTCTTCGGTGGCCCAGCAGCCGACGACCGCCAGGCGCGCCTGAGGGCTGAGACGGTGGAGCGTATGCAGCCGGTGGCGGCTCTTGCGCGCCGCCTGCGCGGTGACCGCGCACGAATTCAGTACGATCACGTCCGCCGCTTCGGGCGCGTCAACCACCTCACATCCAGCCCCGGCAAAGCGCCGCGCCAGGGTCTCCGTTTCTGCCGTGTTCAGGCGGCAGCCCATGGATTCCAGGTAGACCTGCATCAGCGCGGACTGCGAGTGGTGATACCGGCGGCTTTCAGACGCGAGCGAATCTCGTCGAGAATGTAGGTAGCTTCTTCCTCATCGTCATCGTCGACGGCGATGATGCCTGTGTTGGGATCGGCAAGAATATCAGTTGCAGGTTGATATTCCTGTTCAAACGCATACAGCGTTTCCCAAACCTGAGACTCAAACTGGGGGGATTTGAAAGCCGGAACCATCAGCGAGCGGGCCGACAGAACGGCGCCGGCAAATTCGTCGTCATCCTCAGCATAAGCATCATCGACAAGGTCATCCTGCTGTTTCTCCGGCACCGGTGGAAGGGGGAAAAACAGAAAGAAAATCACGGTAACGGCGACCAGCGCCAGTCCCGCAAACACATACAAGAATCCCCTGAACAACGTCTGGAAAAAGGCACGCCCGCCGGGTGTGGGGAAATGCCACAAGAAGACCAGCAAAGCCCCGTATAACACCACGATCATTAAGGCGCGTGCCCAGGGATAGCGATAAGCCTTTTGTTCTGTCGATGATTTCTGCATGCTTTTCACCGTCGCTCAGGGCAACGGCTCAACCTCCAAATTATCAAAGTCTATGACCACATCTGCCTCATTGAATGCACCGGCGTAGAGGCCGATGTCACCTTTCGCAAGCTGCGCGTCTTCAGCTTGCAGCACCTGCGTGCCATTGACGCTGAAAACAAACATCGCGCCGCGCGCCTCGACCTCCAACACATTGGTCGCTGCCCCCTGGTGGATAGCATCACTCTCCACCCAATCCGACCCCAGGAGATTCCACGTTCCATCGCTGTACCGGGCTATCCGCGCGTACCCATCACCGCTGATGGAGAACACATAGAATTGCTGATCGCCGGCCATGCGCACCAGGACGCCGTACTCGTTATCGTCCGGTCCAGAGACCTGTGTCGCTTCTACGGTGAGCCGGAAATCGCTGTAGTCGCGGCCCGCCGACGCCCACGCCACCTGCCCCAACTCGAACACATGGATACGCAACGCTCCATTCGCCACCGAAACGGTCGCAGCGGCGTCTGCGCTCAACTTCCAGTCGCCCGCTTCGTCGAATGATTCCGTCCAGGGACCATAATTCTGTGCTCCACATGCGAGCAATGCCGCCGCGAGCACACACAGCCCTACACCCACCCGCCAGCGTCGCCACTTACCGTTCGGGATCATGGCTTGTCCACCTTCAGATCGTCGAACCACACCAGCGTGCCGCCCTGGCGCAGCGTGCCTGCGGCCATGCCGATATCGCCGCGTTCGAGGGTATCATCTTCCACCTGCGCCGCCCTTTCGCCATTGATGTACAGGCTCAGTTGCGGCCCTTCACACACTGCGCGGATGCGGTTCTCGTTGCTGTCGACGCGGATCAACGATGAACGCAACATCGCCGCGCCGGTCAACGGCAGCAACTCGCCATCGGCGTCACGACGGAAAATGGCGTAATAACCGTCAGAACTGATGGCAAAGTAGTAGAACTCTCCCTCGTTGTAGCGGCAGAAGACGCCGTAGTGATTGTCGGCGACGCCCTCAGAACGCACTTTGACATCGATATCCACGTCCTGGTACGTGCGGCCCGAAGCCGCCCAGACGAGCCACTGGGGAACGTCGATTTGTATCAAATAACGTCCCTGCTGATACCCACGCTGATACATTTCATGAGTATATCCATACCAGCCACTTCCCGTGTCGGAGAAGTCGTCGGTAAAAGGTGCGGAGGTTCTCGCACAGCCTGCCATGGCAAAGATCAACAGCAGCAAGAGCAGACTCCATCGCGTTCGCACGTTCGCACCTCCTCCGGGAATAGTCGGATAGTCCTTAGTCGGATAGTCTTTAGTCAGATCGTCAAGCGTTTCACCATTATACAACAGATTGGGGGATTGAGGATTTCAGATTTTGAAGAAGACGGCGGGGGGGCGCGAGACGACGAGGCGTGGCGAGAAGGGTGCAGAAGTGCAATCTCTTTTTGTTGTAGGCAATCGAGAACGATTGCCTTTATCGTGTGTTTACATATAATTGAAGTATACTTACCGGTAGCCGGAGTTCGTCCGTGCCGGCCAGGCGCGGCAGCTCTTCCAGGTCAGCAGCGGTGCGGAAGCGTTCTCCAGTCGCGCGGGACAGGTCACACCGTTCTCGCAACGGCTACACCCCACGGTGAACCAGGTGACGCGCACCGAAATCTTCGCGCCGGGCGCGCCGGTGACCTCGTCAGGCATCAACGGCGCACACGGCGAGTCCGTACAGCACGGCACGAGCCAGGCCACGCCGGTGACCGTGGGGGTCATCCTGCTCTTGCAGGAGTACTACAAACGGTACGCCGGCGAATTGCCCACGGTCAACCAGATCGCGAACCGGTTGCGGCGTGGCGGCGTGCGCATCTTCGACGGCGACGACGAGCACGACAACGTCGAACATACCAATCTGACGTTCCTTCGCCTGGATGCGGTGCGGGCCTTGGATGCGGCGCGACGTGAGCTAGGAAGGCGGGGGCTGTTACTGCCAGTGTAAAGGAGTTACCATGAACACCATGATCTATACCAACGGCATTGACGTCGACACCGGCACCTACGCCATTCCGCCGCTGCCTGTCGATGAACTGGATGCGCTGATCCGGGGGGAGAAGGAGCCGGAGAACTTCAACGAGCTTAAGGCCCGCGCCGAGAAGCACGAGCACCTTGGCGTCAAAGAGGGAGTGGACGAGAGGGAACTATGCCAAACCGGCTGGGGTGTCATCTTTGCCGAGGATGCCGACCCGGAAGTGGAAAAAGCATTGCAGCCGCTGCTCAAGCTGCGCGAGGGGCAAACCGGTCAACGTTACCACCGGTACGATTTCCGGGTCGGGAAAGATACCAAAAGCAGCTTTCTGGCCCGCCAGGGCGCCGGACCCGGCCCCGCCAACCCGGACAAAGTGCCCTACTACCTGCTGATCGTCGGCAGCCCCGAAAAGATCCCCTACGACTTTCAAAGCCAGCTCGACGTGCAATACGCGGTCGGTCGCCTGCACTTCGAGACAGTCGCCGAGTACCGGACGTATGCCGAAAGCGTCGTGGCGGTGGAGTCGGAGGTCGTCAAGCTGCCGCGACGGGCCGGGTTCTTTGGCGTGACGCACGAACACCCGGATACGGCGACCAACCAAAGCCTCGACTACCTGATCAATCCGCTGTACCAGACGCTGAGCCGGAGCAGCGCCGATTGGCAGTTCGACACCGTCCTCGGCCTGGATGCCAAGAAGGCGGCGTTGAAGCAGTGGTTGGGCGGCGCTCAAACGCCGGCCTTGCTCTTTGCCGCCGGTCACGGTCTGCAAGTCCGGCCTGACAACAAAAAGGGACTGTCGCCGCCGGACTACCAGGGCGCGTTGATCTGCGCGGACTGGCCTGGACAAGGCCCCTTCGAGCACAAAGACTTCGTCTTGGCCGGGCAAGACCTGGGCAAGGACGCCAACCTCCTGGGTCTCATCGCGTTCTTCTTCGCCTGCTTCAGCGGCGGCACCCCCCAACTCGATGCCTACGCCCGCCTGCAA